>NZ_LKBY01000056.1:39201-125364 GCF_002699915.1 Pseudomonas sp. ICMP 8385
CCTTAACGCTGGCACCCTCCAGCGAACACGGTATGCCTGCTGGCCCAAGATAATGTGGGAGCTGTCGAGCCCCGGCGAGGCTGCGATGGCGACAGTATTGCTGGCATTGAGGTTGGCTGACCCACCGCCATCGCAGCCTCGCTAAAGCTCGACAGCTCCCACAGGGTTTCTCGGTGTTTGCCGGAGCTGTGTTCCTTAACGCTGGCGCCCTCCAGCGAACACGGTATGCCTGCTGGCCCAAAATAATGTGGGAGCTGTCTCGCCCGGCGAGGCTGCGATGGCGGCAGTATTGCTGGCATTGATGGTGGCTGACCCACCGCTATCGCAGCCTCGCTGAAGCTCGACAGCTCCCACAAGGTTTCTCGGTGTTTGTGAGAGCTGCGTGCCTTAACGCTGGCGTCCTATAGCGAACACGGTATGCCAGCTGGCCCAAAATAATGTGGGAGCTGTCGAGCCCCGGCGAGGCTGCGATGGCGGCGGCATTGCTGGCATTAATGTTGACTGAACCACCGCTATCGCAGCCTCGCTGAAGCTCGACAGCTCCCACAAGGGATCAGGTCTTCAGCTTACTCGCGCGACGAAGCCAGAATCGCCTGCAACAGCACATCGGCCCCGGCCGTGGACCAGTGCAGGTGAATCGCTTCCGCCTCGTTATGGCTCAAGCCCTCCACACACGGCACAAAGATCATCGCCGTCGGCGCGACCTGGTTCAGGTAGCAGGCATCATGCCCGGCCCCGGAAATCATGCGCCGATGGCTATAACCCAAAACCTCGGCCGCAGCCTGCACCACGGCCACGCACTCTTTGTCGAAGGCAATCGGCGCGTACTGGAAGATCTGCTTGACGCTGGCCTGCAAGCCAATGCCCTCGGCGATCCGCGCCACCGCTGCGTGCAGTTGCTGATCCTGCACGGCCAGTACCGCTTCATCGGGATGGCGGAACTCGACGCTGAAAAACACCCGCCCCGGCACCACATTGCGCGAGTTGGGGAAGATGTTGGCCATGCCCACCGTCGCCCGCCCTTCGGCGCCCTGGGCCAGGCCGATCTGGTTGACCGCCTCCACCACCCGGGCAAAGCCCAGCAGTGCATCCAGGCGGTGATCCATGGGCGTGGTGCCGGCATGCGCGCTGCGCCCGCTCAACTCGACTTCATACCAGCGCTGGCCCTGGGCGCCGGTGACGACGCCGATGGTCAGGTCCTGGGCTTCGAGGATCGGGCCCTGTTCGATATGCAGTTCATACGCCGCATGCACCGCCTGGCCGCCCACCGGGTGCGGGCCGGCATAGCCGATCTGTTGCAGCGCCTGGCCGATGGTCACGCCGGCCTTGTCTTCGCGGGACAGGCCGTATTCCAGGTCGAACACCCCGGCATACACCCCCGAGGCAATCATCGCCGGGGCAAAACGCGAGCCTTCTTCGTTGGTCCAGTTGACCACCTCGATCGGCCGGTCAGTCTCGATGCCCAGGTCGTTCAAGGTGCGCAGCACTTCCAGGCCGGCGAGCACGCCATAGATGCCATCGAACTTGCCGCCCGCCGGTTGCGAGTCACCGTGGGAGCCGGTCAGCACCGGGGCCAGGTGGTCGTGGCGGCCGGCGCGGCGGGCGAAGATATTGCCCATGGCGTCCACACGGATGCTGCACCCGGCCGCCGTGCACCAGGCCACGAACAGATCGCGGCCGCGCCGGTCTTCGTCGGTCAGGGCCAGGCGTGACACGCCGCCCTTGGGCGTGCCGCCGATCTGCGCCATTTCCATCAGCGAGTCCCACAGGCGCTCGCCGTTGACCCGTGCCAGGGCGCTCACGAGCGTGGCTCCCGGGGCTTGGCGTGGTAGCGGAAGTCACAGCTTGGCGCGCCGCCCATGATGGTCTGGGTGCGCGTCAATTCGATATTGGGGTTGTAGCCGACGATAAACAGCTCGTCGCGGTTGCACGACAACAGGTGGCCGATCTCGCCCAGGCCCATCTCGTGGTACATCTCGGCATAGCGGCAGCGCTTGACGTCATAGTCGTAATGCTCGGCGTCACTGGCGATGATCTCGACTTTCAGCGCGTCGTCCTTTTCCCACAGCACTTGCAGCTCAACGAAGCTCTTGAGGTCGGCGCCCTGCTCTTCCTGGGCGGCAAAGTGCTTGCCGGCCTGGATCGCGGCGTTGCCCACCGCTTCGCCAATCACCGCGGCGGCAAAGGCCTTGCCCTGCTCGCGCACGAGGATTTCGTAGATCGGCTTGATGATCTCGGCTTCGATACGCCGGCGGGCCAGGATGCCCAGTTCACCTTCAAGTTTGCTCATGGTGTGCCTCATCTAAATGCTTGCGAAGATCCAGTGTGGGTGCTGCCAAATGTAGGAGCAGCCTCGCGGAGCGAGACAGCTCCCACATGGGACGCTCCTACGCTTAGATCCAGCGCGTTACTTTTTGCCGCCAGCCACGCTTACCGGCTGCCATTGATTGGCCTTGACCTGGTAAACGGTGAACGACGGGTTCTGCAGATTGCCCTGGGCATCGAACGCGAGGGTTCCGGTCACGCCTGGATAGCTGATGGCGCGCAGTACCGGCAGGTACTTCTGCGGGTCGGTGGAGTTGGCCTGTTCGATGGCGGCGATCAGCACACCCACGCCGTCATAGGCAAACGGCGCATGCAGCTCGATATTGCTCTTGAAGCGTGCCTTGTAGGCCTCTTCAAAGGCCTTGCCACCCGGCATCTGTGCCACGGCCAGGCCCGGCTCCAGGGCGATCACGCCCTCGCCTTCGTTCTGCGCCAGTTGCAGGAAGGTCTGGCTGACAAAGCCGCCCGCGCCCATCAACGGTGCCTTGATCCCCAACTGCTTGATGCGTCGGGCCAGCGGTGCAGCCTGGGAGTCGACGCCGCCAAAGAAAATCAGGTCCGGGTTCTGCCCGCGGATATTGGTCAGCACCGCACTGAAATCGATGGTCTTGTCGTCCACGTATTCGCGGGCAACCACCTTGGCGCCACCGGCCTCGATGGATTTGACGAACTGGTCCGCCAGGCCCTGGCCGAACGCGGTGCGGTCGTCGATCACGGCGATGCGCTGCGCCTTGAGGGTCTTGAGCGCATAGTCGCCGGCAACCTGGCCGCCGTCATCGTCATGGCCCATGATCCGAAAGCTGGTGTCGAAACCTTGCTGGGTATAGGCGTGACCGGTGGCCACCGGTGCGACCTGGGCAATCCCGGCGTCATGGTAGACCCGCGCCGCCGGGATGCTGGTGCCGGTGTTCCAGTGGCCGACCACGCCGACTACGCCTTCGTCTACCAGGCGCTGGGCCACGGTGACGGCGGTGCGTGGGTCGGACTGGTCGTCTTCGGAAACCAGCTTGTAAGTCACCGCCTCGCCGTTGATTTTCGGGTGCTTGGCGTTGGCCTGGTCAATGGCCAGTTGCGCGCCGTTTTCCAGGTCTTTGCCGATCCGCGCCGACGGGCCGGTCAAGGGCCCGGCCAAGCCGATCAGGACCGTCTGGTCGGCCTGGGCCACACCGCAGAGGGCTAGGCTCAACAACAGTACGCGTTTGAAGGGGGCAGTCTTGTTCATCAGTTTTTCCTGTTTCTCATCAGGCCCTCATGGCCTGTGGGGTGGGCGAAACACGCCGGGCGTCCGGTGGCGTTTGTCATGGGTTATTCACCGAGGTAGGCACTGCGCACCTCGGGGTGGTCGAGCAATTGCGCGCTGGCGCCGCTGAGGCTGATGCGCCCGGTGTCCATCACATAGGCGCGGTCGGTCACTTGCAGCGCCAGGCGCGCATTCTGCTCCACCAGCAGCAGGGTCATGCCCTGGCGGCACACATCATCAATCACCTGGAACAGTTTTTCGACCATGATCGGCGCCAGGCCCATGGAGGGCTCGTCGAGCACCAACAACCGCGGCTTGGACAGCAGCGCACGGGCCAGGGCGAGCATCTGCTGCTCGCCGCCGGAGAGCAAGCCGGCCGATTGCTGCAAGCGCTCTTCCAGGCGCGGGAAGTGCTCGAACAACTGGCGGATTTCCAGGTTCACCTGCTGCGGGTCGCGGCGCAGGAAGGCCCCGGCCTGAAGGTTTTCCAGCACGCTCATGCGCGCAAAGATGCCGCGCCCTTCGGGCACCATGGCAATGCCCAGGGTCAGGCGCTCATGGGGTGCCAGGCTGAGGATCGAGCGCCCGGCAAAGCGGATCTGCCCCGCCGCGGCCGGCAGCAACCCGGTCAGGGCCTTGAGGCTGGAGCTTTTGCCGGCGCCATTGGCGCCGATCAGCGTCACCCGCTCGCCTTCATCAATATGCAGGTCCAGGGACTTGACCGCCTCGATGGCGCCGTAGCGCACCTTCAGGCCGTTAATCTGCAACAACGCTTCAGACATGGGCGCCGGCTCCCAGGTAGGCCTGGATCACTTGCGGGTGGCGACGCACTTCGGCCGGCGCCCCCACGGCGATCACCCGGCCATAGTCCAGCACGCTGATGCGGTCGCACACGCCCATCACCAGCTTCACGTCATGCTCGATCAGCAGCAGGGTGTGGCCGTCGTCGCGGATTTTTTCCAGCAGGCTGCGCAGTTGCACTTTCTCGCTGGCATTCATCCCAGCAGCCGGCTCGTCGAGGGCCAGCAGGCGCGGTTCGGTGGCCAGGGCGCGGGCAATCTCCAGGCGCCGCTGATGGCCGTAGGACAGGCTGTCGGCGCGGTAGTGGGCAAACCCGGCCAGGCCGACATAGGCCAGCAGGCGGTGGGCGTGGGCGCGGGTCTGTGCTTCTTCCTCGCGCCCGCGCGAATGCCCGCTCAAGGCCGCCCACACGCCGTTATGGGTGCGCACATGGCGCCCGACCATGACGTTTTCCAGGGCGCTCATGGCGTTGAACAGGCGGATATTCTGGAACGTACGCGCAATGCCGGCACGGGCCACCTGATGCACCGCCGTGGGCTGGTACTCTTCGCCGTCGAGTTGAAAGCGCCCGGAATCCGGGGTGTACAGCCCCGTCATCACATTAAAGAAGGTGGTCTTGCCGGCGCCATTGGGCCCGATCAGGCCGTAGATTTCCCCGGCCTCGATACTCAAGCTCACGTCATCGAGCGCGGCCACGCCGCCAAACTGTTTATTGACCTTCTCGATCTGCAATAACGGATGATTCAAGGTGCACCTCCTGTGCGGCTCGGCCAGAGGCCGGCGGGTCGATACAGCATCGCCAGAATCAACGCCAGGCCGTAGAACAGCTGGCGGATAATCTCCGGGTCCACCAGCACCTGGCCAAACAGCGCCTGCTGCAAGGGGCCCATGCTGGCGCGCAACGCTTCGGGCAGGGCCGCGAGCAACACGCAGCCCAGAATCACCCCGGGGATATGCCCCATGCCGCCGAGCACCACCATGGCCAACACGGCGATGGACTCATTGAGGGTGAAGGATTCCGGTGAAACAAAGCCCTGGAACGAGGCAAACAGCGCCCCGCTGATACCGCCGAACGCCGCGCCAATGGCAAATGCCAGCAGCTTCAGGCGCAAGGTATTGAGGCCCATGGCCTGGGCCGCCTCTTCGTCCTCGCGGATCGCCATCCAGGCGCGACCAATGCGCGAACGCTGAAGGCGAATGCAGGCAAACAGGATCAGCACCACCAGCGCGGCAAACAGGTAGTAATAGAGGTAGACCGAGGGCAAGCGCAGGCCGAACAGTTCCTGGGTGCGCCCCAGGTTGACCCCCAGCAACGTCACCGGATCGACCTGGGCGATGCCCTTGGGGCCGTTGGTGAGGTTCACCGGGCGGTCCAGGTTGCGCAGCAGGATGCGGATGATTTCACCAAAGCCCAGGGTGACGATGGCCAGGTAGTCGCCGCGCAGGCGCAGGGTCGGCGCGCCAAGGATCACGCCGAACCCGGCCGCCAGCAGCGCCGCCAGCGGCAAGATCAGCCAGATCGAGGTGTGCATGCCCTCCGGCATCAGCGCCAGCAAGGCCGGGAACTGTTGCAGCAGATGGGGCGATGACAGCAATGCCGCCAGGTAGGCGCCCACCGCGTAGAAGGCGATAAAGCCCATGTCCAGCAAACCGGCATAACCGACGACGATATTCAGGCCCAGGGCCAACATGATGTACAGCAGGGCAAAGTCCAGGGTGCGCACCCAGGTATTGCCGCCGGCATGCCCGACAATCCACGGGGCCAAGACCAGGGCCAGGGCGAACAGCAGCAACCCCAGGCTGGCGCGCTTGCTCGAAGGACTCACAGCGGTAGCCAGGCTCATGCGCGGGTCGCCAGTCGTTCGCCCAACAACCCCTGGGGCCGGAACACCAGCACCGCGATCAACACGATAAAGGCGAACACGTCCTGGTAGTTGCTGCCGAACACGCCGTTGGTGGCGGCCCCCAGGTAGCCGGTGCCGAGGGCCTCGATCAGCCCCAGCAACAGGCCGCCGAGCATGGCGCCCTTGAGGTTGCCGATGCCGCCCAGCACCGCCGCGGTAAACGCCTTGATGCCGGGCAAGAAGCCCATATAGAAATGCGCGCTGCCATAGTTGCTGGCCATCATGATGCCCGCCAGCGCGGCCAGGGCGCCGCCG
This sequence comes from Pseudomonas sp. ICMP 8385, assembly GCF_002699915.1. NCBI lineage: Bacteria > Pseudomonadati > Pseudomonadota > Gammaproteobacteria > Pseudomonadales > Pseudomonadaceae > Pseudomonas > Pseudomonas sp. ICMP 8385. Next base: position 45,727 of record NZ_LKBY01000056.1, read on the forward strand.
ATGGCGAAGGTCAGGACAATGATGCGGTTGGGGTTGATGCCCATCAGGCTCGCCACTTGCGGGTTCTCGGCCACGGCGCGCATGGCCCGGCCAAAACGCGTGCGCTCGACCAACAGCAACAGCCCGACCATCAGGCTTAACGCCACGCCAATGGTGGTCAACGCGGTGGCATTGGTCACGGCGGCATGGGTGGCGTCGCCGGCCAGCACTTCGATGGGTTCCAGGGGCAGCAATTGCGGGAACATCTGCGGGTTACGGGTCCAGACCAGCATCGCCACGGTCTGCAACAACAGCGACACGCCGATGCCACTGATCAACGGCGCCAGGCGCGGGGCGTTACGCAAGCGCCGGTAGGCAATGCGCTCGATCACCACCGCCAGCACCGCACAGAAGGCCATGGCGATCATTGCCGCCACCAGCAGCAACAGCACCGGCGGCATATCCGGCCAGGCCGCCTGCAACACCCGGATCACCGACAGGCCCACCAGCGCGCCGATCATCAACACGTCGCCGTGGGCGAAGTTGATGATCCGCAAAATGCCGTAGACCATGGTGTAACCCAAGGCCACTAGCGCGTAGAGACTGCCCGACAGCAAGCCGTTAAGCAGTTGCTGGATAAACGCATCCATGGGAACCATCAACTCCATACACAAAAGGCCAGCGCTCAAGGGCGTCGGCCGGAAACCAGATCGCGGAACACTAGTTATTTATTCTAAATTTATCAAATATCCGATAGGAATATTCTTATACCCTGCCAATAAAGCGCCATACACGCCAAATTAATGGCAATTACGGCACTTTCATTGCGATCAATGTTAGTATTTAATTCAACACATGAATAATTTAGAACAGTTAGCCAATGACCCACCCTTGCGTGCCGTGCGCACCTTTGAGGCCTTCGCCCGCCATGGCGGGGTGAATGCCGCCGCCCGCGAACTGGGGGTTTCGCCCTCGGCGGTCAGCCATCAGTTGCACTTGCTCGAAAGCTTCTTGCAACAACCCCTGACCCTGCGCCAGGGCCGTAACCTGGGGTTGACCGAAGAAGGCCGCGAGTACTACCGGGCGATTCGCTCGGCATTCGCGGTACTGCGCAGCGCCACCGAACATGTGCGAGAAAAAAGCGCGACGCGCCAGGTCACCATCAGCCTGATCCCGATGTTCGCGACCCACCTGTTCATTCCGAACCTGCCGCAGTTCTTGAGCGCCAACCCGGCGCTGGATATCAACATCACCTACGCCAACCACCGCAGCTACCCCAGCGATGCTGCCGACCTGTCGATCCGCTTTGGCACCGGGCACTGGCCGGGCTATCACAGCGAGCCACTGATCAGCGGCGCAGTCACGCCGTTTTGCAGCCGCGAGTTCCTCCAGCGCCACGGCCCTCTCGACCGCCCCCAGGCCCTTAGCGAACTGCCACTGCTGCACGACGAAGAACGCGGCACCTGGGGCCAATGGTTCGAGGCCGCCGAGGCCAACCACGCCAACTCGCACAATGGCCTGCTGCTGGAGGACGGCCAGTTGACCCTGGTCGCCACCCTCACTGGCCTTGGCTGCTCGCTGCTGCGGGCGCCGTTGGTGGCGCCACTGGTAGCCAGGGGTGAGCTGGTGCAATTGTTTGACGTGCAGGTGGACGACGGGCGCCAGTACTACTTGTGCCGCCGGGCCAACAGCGAGCTGTCGAGCGAGGGCAATAACCTGTACGACTGGATCAAGGGCCGCCTGGGCCAAACCGCCACAGACCCCGGTAGCAGGGATTTGTGACCTGAAGAATAAGGTGTTCCCTGCAAGCTGGTATGATGTCGCGCTTTGAAAAACCAGCTGTAGACCTGCGAGGAAATGCACCTTGAGTAACGACGCAAAAATAACCGGCGACCTGTTCGAGGTGGACAAGCGCCTGTCGCTCAAGCCCGTAGTGGACTTCAATAGCTACCTGCAGGCGGCCTTTGGCGAAGGCCCTTGCACCTGCGTACGCTGCGTTGCCAGCGCGGGTGACGAGAAAGGTTACGAGTATCAGCACAGCTTCAACTTCCAGGGCCAGGTGGCCCACCGGCGCTTTGCGTTGACGGCGGGCAGTGATGTGTTGCAGATGCTGAAAAAGGCCTGGTTGTCCTATACCAAGGCCGAATTGCCTGGCAGTGGCGACTTGGCGCTGGAGACGGTGAAGGCGTTTGTCGAGCCGCAGTTGCACAAGCGTTTGCTGCCGCTGTTGCTGGCCAGTGGGCTGGTCAAGGATGTCGAGGGTGCGTTGCAGCTACAGGCTGTGGCGGCCTGACAGCCAACCTGATCCCTATATGTGGGAGCGGGCTTGCCCGCGATAGCGTCGTGTCAGGCAGTCAATCTGGTACTGATCCACCGTAATCGCGGGCAAGCCCGCTCCCACATTTGATCTTCGCTGCCTTACAGGGAAGCAGATGCGCACTACCTCAAACTCAGCCAAACCACTCCCGCCGTTCCTCGAAGGTGTTGACCACCATCGTCACCATCATCTGCACCGCCTGCGGATGCGCTGCCGCGGCATTGACCGCCATCCATACCTGGCGCTGCATGTCCTGGGCAAACAACCCCGGTAACGCCAGCAAGCCCCGGTCAAAGCAACTCATGTAGCGCGGCAATAACCCGATGCACGCGCTGCAACGGATCATCTCCAGCATCAACGGATACGCCTGCACCTGCACTACCCCGGCCACGCGCTGCTCCACCAGGCGGTTCCACGGCGCCAGCGCCTCGACCAAGCCGTCGGGCTGCCATTGCACCAGCATGTAGTCCGCCAAGTCATCCACACTGTCTGGCCGTGCGGCCAGGCGTGAGTAGCGCTTGGCGATATGCGGCACGTAATCCAGGCAGGCCAGCGCCTGCGGTGGGTGGGTGGCAAAACCCGGCCCCGGCTGCGGCGAGTCGACGCCCGCCAGCCACAGCACCACATCGGCCTCTACCGCCTGCAGCGCCTGCGGGCTGTCGATGCTGACAATCTCCAGGCGCACACTGGCATTGCGACGCAGCAGGGCGATCAGGTCGCGCCCGAGGATGTCATGCAAGATGGTCTCGGCCACCGCCAGGCGAATCAACGGCTGCTCCTGCACCGGCACACGCCGTTCATTGGCCAGGGTCACCAAGCGCGCCTGTAGTTGCTGGCCGTCACGGCTCAGCGCCAGGACGTTGCCCTGGTAGCTGAACAGTGAACGGCGCATCTGTTCTTCCAGCAGCGCCAGGCGTTTGCGCAGCAGGGTGGCCTTGATATTCAGGCTGCGCGCCGCCTGCATAAAGCAGCCGCAGCGGGCGCTGATCAGGAAATAGCGCGCCACCTCCGGGTCGATGCCGGCGGCCAGGGCCAGCCAGGCTTCCCGGGGTTCGCCGGGCGCGCGGTAGGGCATCATGCCGTGGGGTGATGCGGGCTCTAGATAGTCCATGGGGAACTCCCTGTCTTATTGGGTCTGTGCATCCATGCAGTCAGTCGTTGCTATTGCAGTACCTGGTTCAGCTGCGCACCGTCGATGCTCAAGGTGGCGGTGTTGAGCATGCCTTCCAGGTAGGCCTTGGCAATCTGCTCCTGGCGCTGGGCCCGCAGGGCCTCGGTCAGGCGTGGGCGCAGTTCGTCGAGGCTGGCGGTGCGCGCCGGTTGTTGCTCGGTCAACTTAAGCACATGGAACCCCGCCGCGCTTTGCACCGCGTCCGAGACGGCGCCCGGTTTAAGGCGCGCGACCACCGTGCGCACCTCGGGCACCAGTTGCTGCAAGGGTTGCAGGCCGGTATCCCCGCCGCGCCCGGCACTGCCTGCGTCCTGGGAGTACTGGCTGGCCAACCCGGCAAATTCCGCCGGCGCGGCCTGGGCCCGGCGGCTCAGGTCCTGGGCCTGGCGCCGCACGGCCTCGGTGCCTTGTGGGCCATCCACCGCCAGGAAGATCTGGCTGACCCGGTACAACGGCGGCGTCATCCACTGCGCCTTGCCGCTGTCATAGGCCTGCTGCAACTCGGCGGCGCTGGGGTAGTCGGCCGGCACTTGGCTGACCGACAGCAGGTAGTCGCGAAACACGATCTGCTCGGTGGCGGCGCGGGTCTGTTGCTCCACCTCCGGGCGTTGTCGCCAGCCCTGGGCATCGGCCTGTTCGAGCACGGCCTTTTGCGCCAGGCGCGAGCGGATCCAGGTTTCCAGGGCGCCGCGATTGGCGCGCAATTGCTCGCGGGACTCGGCCGGCAAGGTCGCCAGCAGCGCCTGCAGCTCCACTAAGTCCACCTGTTGATTGCCCAGGCGCGCCACCGCCGGGCCCTCTGCGCCGATCACCGGGGCCGGTTGCTGGGCCGCCACCGGATCGCTGCCCGAGCGCAGGCCCAGGCCGAGGCCCACCGCCACCCCCAACAAGACCAGTGCCCCCACCACCAGGGTTGGTTTTTTCACAGTGCCGGCGCCTCTTCGCGGGTGTCGACGCCCGGTGCGTCCTGGGCCTGCAATTGCGCAGCGGTATGGCTGTATTCACGCAGGTAGACGATAAATTCCTGCAGCAGCCGGTCCCACAATTCCAGCTGGCTGCGCAGATGCAGGGCACCGACGCCCGCCACCACCACATCCATTTCCATCAGCAGGAACTCACCCTGCACCGACAACCGGGCAAAGCGCCGCGAGGCGTTCCATACCTGGGCCAGGCCTTCGGGCAGCTCGCCCTGGACCCGCAGCGCGCAGCTGTAGGTGAAATCCACATAGGCGCCCTGCTCCGCCGCCGGGTTGCCGAAGCGCACGGCAAAGCCGATGCCCTGGCTGGCGCTGAGCAGTTGCACGATGCCGTTCTGCTCGCTCTGGTTGACCCGGTAGCCGGCCTCTTGCAGCAACTCGGTGAGGCTCTGGGGGGTCACGCTGTTCATCAATTCGCTCATGTGCGTCTGGTCCTTGGTTGATCAGTGAGTAAGCGCCGCCTGGGGCGCATCAAAACGGCTGTTGTACAGCCCGTCGCCAAAGCCCTGGGCCAGTTCCTCGAACTTGACCCGCGCGCCGCTGGCGAACGGTTGGCGAATGCTCATGACCTCGGCCACATCGATCTTTTCGTAAGCCGCGAGCAACTCCTGGGCCACGCCATACATCTGTTGATTCTTGGCTGAACATTGCTGCACTTGTGTGTCACGTTCGCTCAATTGCGCTTGCAAACGGGCGCGTTCGGTTTCTTTGCCACGGGCCAGCACCAGCAGCTCCTCATAGGCCTTCTTGAACTTGCCGGTCTGCTCGGCACTCGCCGCCACTTGCGCCTGGGCCTGGCTGTAGAGGCTCTGCTGCTGGCCGGCCAGTTGCTCGGCCACACCCCGGGCCTTGTCCAGTTCCAGGCTCAATTGCTTGATCTGCACCTGGGCCTGCTTGGCCTGGTTTTCGGCGGCAAGCCTTGCGGCGGCGGCCTGGGCCTGCTCGCTTTGCAGCGCCTGCAATTGCGCGGTGGTGCTGCGCAGTTGAGTACGCAGGCGCTCTTCCAGGCCTTCGGCCGAGGCGCCAGTGGCGACCAGGGCCAGGACCAGCCCGCAAATTCGCATGTTCATGGATCTCTCCCGACGCGTCAGAAGCGCGTATTCAGTTCCAGTTGCATCACATCGACTTCAAACGGCGCGCCATATACCTCTGAGGCGCTCAGCCAACGGGCGCTGGCGTAGATGTTCTTGTCGATGCCGTAGTTGCCGCCAATGAAGTAGCCCTTGGCGTTGGTGCCCCCGAGGTGGAACGACGAGTCGTTGAAGCCGTCCGGCAAGGCATCCGGCTGGATGTACTTGTAGCCGGCCAACAGGTTCCAGTCGCCGGCCTTTTTCATCTCCAGGGCGCTGCCGAGGGTGAACTGCACCATCAGCGCATTGCCGCCACTTTCAAACTGGCCCTTGCTGTTGAGGTTGTTGACGATCTCGCCTTCGCTGCGCTTGAGCATCTCGTCCTTGTCGTAGGCCAGGTTGTGAATGAAGTTGGCCTGGCTGCGCAACTTGAAGTCCTGCGGCAGTTCGCTGTCCCACACCAGGTTCAGGTCCAGCACATCGAACTTGGAGGCCAGGCCCACGTATTGCGGTTGCGGGGTCAGGCCCGGGGTCGCCGGGTTGGCGCTGATATTGCGCAGCAGGAACACGCTGTTGCCCTTTTGCATAAAGGCCACGCGCGAGCCGTCGGTGTCGCAACCCGGCGCGCCGGCCCACGGCGAGCAAGGGCTGGAGCGCTGGCCTTCGATATCGTCGAAGCGGTAGTAGGCCAATGCACCCTTGAGGCTGTTGCTGCGGTTGATCTTCCAGTTGGCGCCGATCTGCCCGCCGAACAACCATTTGGTGTCGCTGTCTTCCTTGTCGAAGCCGTTGCTGCTGGCAGTGTCGGAGGTGTACTCCACCGGGAACGCGCCCAGCGTGCCGAACAGGCCCCATTCGTTGCTCAGGCTGTGGTTGAAGATCGCCGCCACGCCGTCGAAGTTGAGGTCGCTGGAATACATCATGTCGGTGGAATAGAACGGGTTGGCGATCCGCCCGCCGGTCAGGGTCAGGTCCTGGGTGGCCTTCCAGGTCAGGTAGCCCTGGTCGAGCCAGATATCTTTCTTGCCAAAGCCTCCGCCCAGGGTCTGGGTGGTGGACACCGGGTTATTGTCCGAGCCGGTGCCGATGCGGATGCCGGCGGTCCACTGCGGCGCAATGATCGCCTTCATGCCCAGGCGTGCGCGCAGGCGGAACAGGTTCCCGCGGTCTTCCCGGGTGTTGAGCAAGGGCGGCAGGCGGGTGTTGGTGTCTTTATTGACATCGTAGGGGCCATTCTCGTTGAGCTTGGCGTAGTCGACGATTTCATTGCTGTTATTGCCGGAGAAAAACCGCGACTCGTCACGCAGGCGGATATCGCCGTCGAAGCTGATACGCGAGACCCAGTCCGGGAAGGTGTTGGGCTGGGCCCAGTTTTCCTGCTTGGCGGTGGCCATGACTTCGGCCTTGACCTGGTCGCGGATCTGGTCACGCACGGCGGCCGGCACGTACTGCACCCGCACATCCCCAGGTGCCGCCGCAGGCCCGGTGGCGGCCACTGTGCTCTGGCGTGCCTGCACCGCCTCTTTCTCGGCCTGGGCGATCAGCCCGTCGGCCTGTTCCTGCTTGAGCACGCCTTGCTGCACCAGCAGGCGGATCAGGTTGATCGTGGCGTTTTCCGAAGGCGCGGCCGGGGCGGCCGTTGCCTGGCCGACCAGGGTCGCGATGACCATGCCGACCGCCAGGGTCAATCGATTCACGTGGGAAATCATCTGCACACAACTCCTGTAGAAAACTGCAAAAAGGTTGGCTCACTCCGGGCGTCGGCCCTTGAGGGACAGGCGCACCGGCAACGTCAGGGAGGCCGGTGTGCGTTCTTTCAAACGGGGCGTGGCCCGCAGTGCCGCCAGCACCTGGGCGTCGGTGTCGGCATCGCCGCTGGACTGGGCCAGCTCCACCCGCGTCACCTCGCCGTCGCCGCTCAGCCACAGGTCGGCCTGCACCGCATAGGCCTTCTTGCGCAACTCCGGGTCTTCGCGCAGCAGGCGCTGGAACACCCCGGCCAGGTACTGCTTGAACGTGCCCGTGCCCAGGCCGCCCCCACCGGACCCGGCCATGCCGCCGCCCTTGCCGGCGCCGACGTTGAAACCGTCGGTACCGGCCTGGGCATCGCCGTCGATCTGCATCGGGTTGGCCAGGTCGTCGGCGGGACTTGGCGGTGCCTGCTCCTCGGGCTTGACCTCCTCCGGTGCGGGCGTGGGTTCCGGCTCCGGGATTTTTTCCTCGACCTGGGGTTCGGGCTCCTTGGGCGGCTCCGGGGGCGGCGGCGGTGGGGGCGGCAACGGGATAATCATCGGCACCTTGGGCGCTTCGCGGCGCACACCACTCATGTCATTGGCCCACTGCCACAAAAACCACGCGGCCACGGCGCCCACCAGCAGGCCGGCGCCCCACTTCAGCGGGCGCAGCGGTGACTGTTTCACCGGCGTGGGCGGGATCGGCATCTGTGCGGTCATGATGGTTTGCCAGTGACCAGGCCGACCTGGGACAGCTCCAGGCGGCGCAGCAGATCGAGCACCTCGATGACCTTCTGGTACTGCACCGTGGCGTCGCCGCGCACGATCACCGGGAATTCCGGGTTCAGGGCCTTCTCGATGCGCAGGCGCTCTTCCAGTTCCCCCAGGGTCACCGGATAGGCGTCGAGGAACACCTGGCCGCCGTCATTCACCGAGATCGCCTTGGTCTTGGCCTCGGACAACGACGCCGAGGCACTGGCCTTGGGCAAGTGGATCTGGATCCCCGAGACCTGGGCCGTGGCGGTGAGGATAAACATCACCAGCACCACCATCAGCACGTCCACCAGGGGCGTGATATTGATGCTGTCGACGGCGGCATCGTCGTCATCGTCGTGGGAGGCATTCACAGAAGCCATGCGGGTTCTCCTCAGGCCGGTACGTGGGCGGGCTGGACGCGCCGATGCGCGGCCTCGCTGGACTGGCTCTCGCCGTGCATCTCGGCCAGGCGAGTGATGAACTCATCGACGAACACGCGCATATCGGCACTGACTTCCTTGTTGCGGGTAATCAGGCGGTTGTAGCCAAACAGTGCGGGGATCGCGACGAACAGGCCCATGGCGGTGGCCAGCAAGGCGGCGGCCATGCCCGGGGCGATCGCATTGATGTTGACGTCGCCGGCCATGGCCGTGCCGAGGAACACCACCATGATCCCCAACACGGTGCCGAGCAGGCCGATGTACGGGCCGCCGGCAATGGCGTTGGACAGGGTCGAGAGTTTGGCGCTGAGCTGCTGGTTTTCCCGGGTGCGCACGCCGTCCATGGAACAGCGGATGGCTTCGATGGTGGCCGCCGAGACCGAGCTGGTGTCGGCGCCCTGGGCGCGGCGGGTGCGGATTTCCTGGACCGCGACACGGTACAGGCGCCATAGCGAGGAGTGGCTGAGGCGCTCGGCCAGGACCTGGTCGTCGTAGTACATCTCCAGGCGGGTGCCGATCTGCGCGAATTGCTCGCGGAAGATCTCGTTGGCACTGCTGACCCGGCTGACCATGCGGTTCTTGCGAATCATGATGACCCACGACTGGACCATCATCGCCACTAGCACCAGGATGATCACCCAGGCATCGATGGGCACGGCCTTGAGCAAAAAGCCCAGGCTGCCGAACCCAAAGCCCGACTGTTCCTCGTCCACGCCATAGGCCAGCAGTTTCGACTCCGACCCCTGGGCACTGGCATCGGCCAACAACACCCCCGCCGGGCGGGCGACCTTGGACAGGCGCAACTCGTCCAGTGCCCCGGCAAAGGGCAGCAGGCCGCTGGTGGCGTCCGGCAGGTCGGCGCCGATGGCCAGTTGCGAGTTGAATGCAGGCATCGCCAACGCCAGGGTCGCGGTTTCGTGGCCGTTGACATACAGGGTCACGCTATTGCCGGCGGCGGTGAACGCCAGGTGTTGCCATTGGCCGGGGTTCAGCGGCTGGCTCGAGACTGCGCGCTGGCCGTCGATTTCGACAAACGGCGTGCCCTGGTTCAAGCCCAGCAACAGGCTGGCGCTGCCTTCGCGCCGGGCCAGCACCACTTGCTCGCCACCGGCCTGGTCCAGGCGCAGCCAGGCGCTGAAGGTAAAGGCGCCGCTGGCGGTGTGTTGCAGCGACGGGCTGGCTGGCAACAACAACGGCTGGCCGCTGAACTGCAAGGCCCGCCCGATCACACCGTCGACACTCGCCCCGGTGGCGTTCAGCGCAGTGTTGCCATAGGCCGTGGTGTCACGGGCCGGCGTGCCGTTGGCGCCATCGAAATGGTAGAGCGCGGTGTAGCTCGGATCGAACGTCAGTTGGCCGTTGCCGGTCGCCGGGGCCTTGTCGTTGCCGTAGTACATCCACAGGTCCTGGCGCTGGCCGCCTTCGACCTTGGGCACATCGACCCAGATCAACGCCATGCCCATCAGCGGGTCGAAACTCTCGATCTGGTGATTGAACACAGTCTTGTCGTCGGCGCTGACAAAGCGCAGGTCGGCCCCGTCTTCCTTGACCCCGTCAAAGGTGAAGTTGCCGGTGTGCAGGCGCACCAGCAAGGCGGTACGGCCCAGCGCCTGATTGATCGCGGCGCCTTGGGGGGTGGTGTCCACCGAAATCTGCTTGCGGTAGTGCCAGTCGTCCTGCCACCAGGCATGGGCGGTGGCCGGGAGCGCGAAGCCCAGGCAGATCAACAGGCTCAGGAATAGGCGTTGCATGTGAAGGGTTCTCCGGGAAAAAGGGTCAGAAAGTCGCCTGCACACTGAAGTGCAGTCGCGAGTCCTGTTTCTGGGTGTTCGGTCCATCGAGCAGCGGGTAGCCCCAATCCAGGCTGCCGGACAGCCACTTGCTCAAACTGGCGCGGGTGCCGAGGCCGACGCTGGCCAGGCTGTATTCGTCTTCCTGCTCGGGCAGCGGGTCTTGCAGGCGCAGGCGTGCGCCTTCGGCGAAGGCATAGAAGCGCCACTCCTGCACATAGCTGCCGAGGAACTTGGCCAGGGACGGCGTGCGCAGTTCCTGGGACAGCAAGTAGCCTTCATCCCCGGTGCGCTCGGCGGCCAGGTAGCCACGGATCGACGTGGCGCCACCGGCCGAATACTGCTCGTTGGAGACCAGCGGGCCAGAGGCCAGTTGGAACGCAGTCTTGGTCGCCGATTGCCAGTCGCCGGTGAAGGTGTAGGTGTAATTGAGGTCGCCCTTGAGCACGGCAAAGCTGGGGCTGGCCTTGTCGCGCTTGTATTGGAATTCTTCGGCGTCGCTGCCGTAGCCAAAAAACGCACGGGTGCCCACCACCAGGTTCAGGCCCAGGCCCAGTTGCGCCTGTTCGGTGTAGCGGTAGCCGTTGTAACCGAAGGTCAGTGGCGCGTATTTGAGCGGGATCTGGTCGCGACTGGCGCCGAACTGCATCTGCTCCTCGAAGTCCTTGAAGTCCACGCCCACCGACAGTGAGTTGGCCCAGGCGCCACTGGCCGGCAGGTTGTAGATCGCCGCCACACCGTAGGAGTGACCCTTGCCCAGCACGTTGCTGCCGCCGATGGTGGCAATATTGCTGTCGGACTGGTAACCGGAAAACTGCAGCGTCCAACGCTCGTTGAGCGGCGCGCTGTAGGAGCCCGACCAGACCTTGGCGTTTGCGCTGTCCTGGGGCGCGGTGAAATAGGTCAGGGACACGCTGTGGCCCAGTTGCCAGAGGTTGTCGTAGCCCAGGGTCGCGACGCTGCGCAGCTTCTCGGTGTCGGCGCTGTAGTCGTTGTTCAGGCCGAGGCTGGCGTGCCAGGGGTTCTGGTCTTCGACTTGCAGGTCCACATCCATGGTGCCGGGGCGCTGGCCCTCGCGCACCAGCGGTGTGACCTGGCGCCCGGCGCCGCGATTGAGGCCGGCGAGCTGGGCCTGCACCGTGGCAAAATCCGGCACCGCCCCTTCCTTCAGCGCCGAAACTTCTTCGCGGATCTCTACCGGCGAATAGTGCTTGGCCCCCACCACCCGCACTCGGCCGACCTTGGTCTCGCTGACTTGCAGGTAGACGATGCCGTCATCGACCTTCTGCTCGGGCAATTCGACAAACACCGACTGATAACCACGCGCCTGGTAGATCTTCTGCAAAGCGTCACGGGCACCTTCGATATCGGTCAGGGTCTTTTGCGGGCCCAGGAACGGGTACACCGCCTCCTCGATGGCCCGGGCATCGAGCACGGTGTTGCCGCGCACGAAGTACTCATTGACGTCCACCCGCCGCACCGCGGCCTCGGACGCGCCACCTGGCTCATCGGCTGACACGGGCAGCGCCAGTGTCAGCCAGCACAGCGCCAACGTTGATTTGAACAGATGCGTCACACCGCCCCCTGGATTAGTCGAATGATTGGCCTTCACGGTTGTTGGCACCGCGTTCGGCCGACTCAATTGCTGGATGTCGAGGTATGGGCATGCCGTGCCAGCCAGGTGTGCATCAGCGCGAAGTTCAAGGAGAACTCCGGCATGTGCAGCAAGGCGCCACAGAACACTTCACCGATGATTTTCTGGATCAATTGCACCGCCCGTGGGTTGCCCAGGAGCGTGGCGATATCCCGTTGCAGCACATGGATGCCCCACACCCGTTGGGTCAGGTCGAGGCCGACGAACCAGCGGAACAGCAGGTTGTAGTTGAGCTGTTCATGCAGTTGCTGTTCGCTGGGCACCGAATAGAGCAGTTGCAGCAGCAGGATCTGCAACACCGTGCGCGGGGCGATCAGCATGCCGGGCTCGGCACTCAGGGCCTGCAACAGGTCGCGGTGCTGGTCGAGCACCTCGTCGATCTGCGGGCGTAGCAACACCAGGGAATGGCCGGCAGGTATATAGCTGGACACTTCTTTCAAGGCGCCCTGCCAGTCGTCCTGGGACACGATCCAGACCCAGGGCGCGCCATAGCGATACACCGAGACCGGCTTCTTGCGCGCGGCCTCGACAATCTTTGACAGGCGCTGGTCGAGCTCCTGCATGCCTACTTTCGAGTAGCGTTCCATAGTTCCCATCCGCCCCACTCCTGGCCTGTGTCGCGCGCTTGAACGCGTTACATAGGCAAGACGGGGGCACGGGAGGACTACCGAACTTTTGTCACAAAAGCTTCATTCGCCAGGCTGGATTGTCAGGCGCTACACCTCCTGCAACGGCAGTTCATAAGACTTCTTCACCGTGCGCACCACCAGCGTCGACGAATAGGTGCGGATCGGAATATCGCGGTAAGTGTCCAGGAACCGATAGATATACTCGGTGTACTCCGTGGCATCGCGAAACTTGGCCACCATCACAAAATCAAACTCCCCGGTCATCAGGTAGCAGTCCTGTATCTCCGGGTGGTTGACCAGGATGTGCTGCATCTTGCGATCAATGTCGTTGCTGTCCTTGTCGAGCTTGATCAAAAAGAATGCCGTGACCTGGATCCCCAGCTTTTTCTCATCCAGCACCGCCACTTTGGCCTTGATGATCCCCGCGCTCTCCAGGCGCCGGATGCGCCGGTAGCAACTGGTCGAGGACAGCCCCACGCTGTCGCTGAGCAAGTCCAGGCTCTGGGTGCAATCCTTCTGCAATTTGCCGAGAATTTTCAAATCCATGGCGTCTGTCATTATTTCCACTTCTTCCTTGAGAAAACTGCAATGAATCCGCCGTAACAGGGGGCCAATTTGCACAAATCCTGCGCAGTGGCCCGTTACTATCAATTCCAGCTTAGCAGCCCCGCAAGATCCAGCATGGGGGCGCATGAGAGGGATCTTATGATAGTCGCGAAACCGACATGGACCGCTGATATCCAAGGGCTTTTCACCGCGCCTTACTGGATACCGCCCGCCGACCGCGCCACGGTCGCAGGTTCGTGGGTGCGGTGCATGAATGCCTACGACGTGTTCCTGGAAGACCCCGATTCGGTCAAGACCTGGTCCGAAACCATCTACCAGCACCTGGCCTCGCGCAACATGCCGCTGACCCTGGATGACCGGCAGTTCTGGCCCATCGATGCCCTGGAAACCTTGCGTTTGTGGGTCAACCAAGGCTGGCGCCTGAACAGCTTTTCGCCGTTCGATATCGCCGAGCGCATTCCACCACCGGACCTGCCGCACCCGGTCAAGCGCGTACGCCAAGACATCCGCGCCTTGAGCCAGGAACAACTGGACCTGTACCGCGCACGGCTCGACGACGTGATGCAGATCGGCAACCCGGACAGTGGCTCGCCGTGGCAGCGCTATGCCTATATCCACACCAACTGGTGCCTGCATTACCAGGAGGCCTTTGCCCTGTGGCATCGCGCTTACCTGCTGTACCTGGAGGCGTTGATCGACTGCCCAATCCCGTATTGGGACTGGATGGCCGAAGACGCCAGTGTCGATGGCAGCCCCCAGGCCGGCCTGCCCCAGGCCTTCCTCGATGAAACCTACGTGCACCCGCACAACGGCGAAGTGCGGCGCAACCCGTTGCGGTATGCGGCGGCCAAGGATGGTCGCTCGAAGGTCTGTGCAGCGGGCAATGTCGAAGGTGTGGACTGCCGGTTTGTGCAACGCAACCCGCTGTTCTACACCCAGGGCGACGAACAACGTGCCAAGCGCACCCAGCTGTATGGCATGAGCCGGATTTTCCAGCAGCAGGTGGTGGATGCCTTGACGTTCAAGACCTTCAGCCAGCCCCAGGGCGTGCCGGGGTATCCCTGGGCCAACATCACGGTGTTCGATCCGCCGCAACAGGACGCGCTGTACCCCAACCGTACGCTGAATTTCGATGGCCTGTACGAGCAGCCCCACGACAACTATCACGGCTGGATCGGCGGCGATATGGCCGACAACGCCTACACCGCGTTTGACCCGGTGTTCTGCTCCTATCACGCCAATATCGACCGTGTGCTGGAGATCTGGATCCGCGCCAACCCGGCGGCGCAGTACACCACCCAGTGCCTGCTCCAGCCGTTTGCCGGCAGCCAGGCCGAGACGGTCACGTTCACCAGTGCCGATGCCTGGCGCTATACCACTTTGGGCGATATGGCCCAGGACAGCCGGCATATCGGCTACGACTACGCCACCCCGGTGGCGCCGCCGTTCGGTGCACGGCGCGCCAGCGCGAACGCGTGCTGCCCGCACAGTGCCGCACCGGCCCAGGAGCAGGCCCAGGCCAGCGGCCCGTGGGTAGTGTTCGACCATGTGCGCTGCACCCACGACACCTACCTGATCGATGTGTTCCTCAACCAACCCGACGCCACCCCCCAGCAGGCCAGCGCTGATAACCCGCACTACGTCGGGCGCTTCAGCCGCATCGGCATGGGCCTGGTAGACGACAAGGGCCGTTGCATCACCCAGGGCGTGTGCCGTGCGCTGAATGCCGCGCGCAGTGCCACGGCGTTGCACCTGGGCCCCACGGATGCCGTGCAGTTGAGCCTGCTGGTCACCCATCTCGATAGTGCCCGGGTATTGGCGCCGCAAGAGTACGCGCCGCTGCCTGGCTTTATCGCCCAACTGGTGTGGGACGACCCACGCCAGACCGTTGCCGACCCTCCCCCGAGTGCCGGTTGCTGCTCCGTTTCTACCCCCCATGGAGATCTGACATGAGCACGCCCTTCAAGCAATTCACGTCCCCCGCTGGGCAAGCGCCAAAGGACTACAACAAGCTGGGTCTGGAAAACCAGTTGCCGCAATTTGAAACCGATTGGAACAACGACATCACCGGCTGGACCGAAGCTGCGATCATCGGCAACCCGTGGTCGGGCCTGAACGACGCGCCGCGCTCGGCCTATTACAACCCGCTGGTCGAGGGCTATGGCGACACCACCCTGCCAGCGATTACCTGGCAACCCTTTCCCAACCGGCTGTGGACCTTTTTCTACGACAGCGGCAAGGCGGTGGTTCCGCAACTGGGTGGCAAGGCCATGACCCTGCAACAGGTCATGGAGCTGACCGACAACGGCCAGATCACCATCAACAACACCCTCTACACCCTGTACGACCCGGACAAGAAAGGCACCCTGCTGCAACTGCCGGTGACCCGTTGCCCGACTATCGACTGGAACGGCAAATACAAGGACTTCTCGCCCTCGGGGCCACGGGGCTGGCTGGACGAATACTGCGAGTGGTCGATTGTGCGCGATACCAATGGCCACATGCGCAAGATCACGTTCACCAGCGAAAACCCGGCGTATTTCCTGGCCATGTGGCGCATCGATCCGAATGCCGTGCTGGGGCTGTACCGCGACTACATCGACCCGGCCGTACAACTGGAAGACCTGTACCTGCGCTACACCAGCAAATGCAAGACCGGTAACCCCGGTGACGTCGTGATTGACCCGACCACGGGCCTGCCGGCCTACGACACCGTCAACAAATGGAACGCCGGCACCGCCTGTACCCCCGGGCAGTTCGGCGGCGCAATGCACCTGACCTCCGGCCCCAACACCCTCAGCGCCGAGGTGTACCTGGCGGCGGCGGCCACGATCATGCGGCCCCTGCAAAGCAGCCAGACCCCTCAGGCCCTGATCTGCTGCGCGCAATATGGGCAGAACTATCGCAACTCCGACCCGCATATCGGCTTTGCCGCCAATGGCGCGACCAATGATGGGAACCCACCCAGTCGTATCTCCCTGACCAACCCTATCGCCCTGTACCTGCAACAACCGACCAATTTCAATGCCTGGAAAGGCCCACAAGGCCAGGATGTAAGCCAGTACTGGCGGATTACCCGCGGCACCGCCAAATCGGCGGCCAACGGCTCCGACCAGATCCTGCAGGCGGTGTTCGAGGTGCCGGAAAGTGCGGGGTTCTCGATCAATGACATCACCATCAACGGCCAGGCCGTGAACTATGTATGGGTGATTGCCCAGCAACTGCTGGTGGGCCTGAGTGTCACCACCATGCCGAGCACCGCGCAACAGCAATCGTCTTGCGTGCAGGACCGGGTCAATGGCCTGCAACCCTGGCCGGTGCAGCTGTTGCCGGTGGACCTGTTCTACGGCCTGTCGCCCACCGACCTGCCGGCCTGGCTGGCCCCTGGCAGCAGCGGGCAGTTCGCGCTGGTGGTCCAAGGCGCCGACCTCAAGACCACCCCCGCCACCGCACGGGTGCAGTTCAGCAACCCCGGGGTGACGGCGCAGATCGAGGAGTTCTGGCCCGATGCCACGGCCATTCCCGGCCAGACCAACGCGGGCGGCACCCAGTGTTACATCATGACCATCACCGTTGCTGCGGACGCTGCACCGGGGCTGGTGACGGTACGCGCGCTCAACCCGGGCGAGGCGGATAACGTCAGCGCGGCGGACCATCCATGGGAGTCCGGGCTGGCGCTGGTGCCTTCCACTTAAGGGCAAACACCATGCCCTGTAGGCGCTGGCTTGCCGGCGCCTGCAGAACGGCTAGAGGCTTCACCTTCTTGCAAGGAGCGCGATGATGTCCAGGTATCGCTTGAGTAATCTGCTGCTGGTCGGCACGCTGCTGTCCCTGTTTATCCTGCCATCGGCCCAAGCGTCGGAGGCCGATAACTGTGTCCAGCAGCAGCTGGTGTTCAACCCCAAGAGCGGCGGGTTTCTGCCGGTCAACAATTTCGGTACCACCGGCCAGGGCTTTATGAATTGCTTTGGCTGGCAATTGTTCATTGCCCTTAACTGGCCGGTGGACCCCGGCTGGCCAGCCGATCCCAACCTGGCGGGCGAGCCGGACAGAAGCATCACCGTCGAGCAATTCGGCGTCCCCACCACCGCCGGCAAACCCATGAGCGTGGCGCCGGTATGGGCCAGCTACAAAGACGCCAATGATATTTTCCTGCCCGGCGCACCCAAGCCCAGCGACTGGGGGGTGCAAACCCTGGTGCCGTCCAATTGCAGCAACCAGAACAACCTCCAGACACTGTCGGTGGGGGCGCGCAAATTCATGAACGCCACCTCGGAAAGCGCGACCAACGCCCAGCATCGCTTCCACTTGTCCAGCGGCACCCTGGCGTCGATTCCCGACCCGATCATGGAAGCCGCCGGCGGCTGGCTGACGGACCAGACCGGCAACCTGGTGTATTTTGAACGCAAGGTGGGCAAGGCCGAGTTTGACTACATCGTCGACAACGGCCTGTACGATGCGGCCAATCAACTGATCGTCGCGCAAAACAGCGATGGCCAGCACCCGGCCGGCCTGTCGCTGCCGGCCGGCGAGATGATGCGCTCGATGCCCACCCACCCACTGCGCCAGGAACAACTGGGCGCCCTGGAACTCAAGGCGGCCTGGCGCATCCTCACCGGCAAGCCCCAGCTCTACGGGCGCTACCTGACCACCCTGGCCTGGCTCAAGAACCCCGCCACCCTGCAATGCACCCAGCAAGTGGTGGGCCTGGTGGGCCTGCATATCATCAACAAGACCCAGAGCGAACCGAACTTCATCTGGACCACCTTCGAGCAAGTGGACAACGTACAGGAGCCGAACCAGGTGCCCGCGCAACAGACACCGCCGGACGGCTACACCTTCTACAACCCCAATTGCACCGGTGGCCCTGACGTATGCACACCGAACGTGGCCCGCATCCAGTGCAAGCAGCACCACCCTGATCGGGAATGCACCGAGCCCTATCCCCGCGACCAACCGGTCCAGACTACCCGCGAACACCCTCTGCCTTCGGACATGCAAGCCCTCAACGCTGCGGTACAGGCCAGCTTCGCCCAACAGACCAACGGCCAGTCGGTGTTCCAGTACTACAAGCTGGTCAATGTGCTGTGGATCACCTCACCAACCGCCCCGTACCCTGTCGAGCCCGGGCCGGGAGCGACGGTGCCGCTGTCCTATGGCGCCTTTATCAGCGACAGCAACGTACCGGTGGCCAACACCACCCTGGAGACTTACGTCCAGGGCATGAGCTGCAATCAATGCCATCAGCAAGCGACGATTGCCGGCAGCCCGACCCTGGCTTCGGACTTCTCGTTCCTGTTCAACAACGCCGACTCGGCCCAGCAAAAAGGCCTGATCAAGCGTGTACATGCCTTTGAAACCCTCAAGGACGGCCAACCATGAAACGTTCCCTCGCCACCCTGCTGCTCGCGCTGTCGATACTCCTTGCGCCCCAGGCCTTTGCCCATTCGGCCCATGAACTGCACGCGGTGAACAACGGCGCCGATGCCGATGCGCCGGGTAACCACGGTATGTTCATGGTCGGTTCGCAGACCCTGTTCCTGGTGCATATGCCGATGTTCACCACGGAAAAGCACAGGTATCAGATCGTCCTGCAGGCCAGCCTGCCCGCCGACGTGATGGCCAAATACCAGGCGCTGCGCGCGGCCAACCCGAGCAAGCCGTATAACCTGATCAACGTCGATAACGACACCTTCACCCTGCCCCAGCTCAAGGCCGGTGAAGTGACCGCGTTCAAGGCGACGATCTTTGACGGCTACTCCAATGACGGCGGCGGCACCCCGGGGCCGGTGCTGTTTGACAACGTGCCGGTGACGGTCGAGGCGGTGGTGATCTACCGGCCGTTCAACCTGGGCATCGACCGGCCCAAACAGCTGGTGTACACCTTGTTTGGCCGAGGCAATGAGGCGCACTTGACGCACTACATCGCCCAGGACCCGGACTTCCAGGAAATCATTACCCTGCCTGGGCCGCCGGCACCGTTTTCGGCGGCGCAATTGGTGTCTACGGTGGATTTGAACTTCACCACGGTGCAGTCGTTGCCGATCGTCTGCCAGTCGCCGCTCAAGCCTGGGGTGTATCCGACACTGCTGGAAGGCCGTGCGGATGCGCCGGTGGCACTGGACCTGGGGCCGGCGGCGCAGCGTGTGTGGTATTCGACGGGGAATCTGTTGAACAAGACCGATCCTTGCCAGCCTTGAGTGGAGCGTAGGTCTACTCCTGTGGGGTTGCTGGCGATGCGGCGACCCGACAAGCCTGCTCCCACAGGGGATCTTTGCCGGGCATAGGGTTTTGGCCACACCGCAATGCAAATGTGGGAGCTGGCTTGTCGGATCGCCGCATCGCTGCGATGGCGGCGTATCAGTCACCGAATATGTCGGCTGAACCACCGCTATCGCGGGCTAGCCCTCACCCAAGCCCGCTCCCAAACAAGTCGGCTCCCACAGTTTGATCCGGGTAAGTCCCTACAAACTGATCTGCCCCCGCTCCTCATCCGTCAACTGCGCCTTGGCCTGTTCGCTCAACGGCCCCGCCCCCAGCACCTGCACCGGGCTGTCGGGGTTATACGCCGGTGTCCTGCGGGCCTCTTGCTCCCGACGTTGCACCGGCTCGCTGCCAAACCCCAATACCTCAACCGTGACGATCGACGCCCGGCCCTGGCGCGCGGCGGCCTGCTGGTTGCGTGCCGCGTCTTCGGCGGCCTGGGACGCCGCCGCCCCCGCCGCGCTGGCCGAGCTCATGGCCCCGGTGTTGACCGCCGCCGACACCGGCACCCCGGACGATTTGCCCTGGGTCTGGATATTCGCCGCGTTGACCACCCGCAGCGCGGCAATGTTGATATTGCCCGACACGCGGATCCCCGCCTCGCCCGCATCGATGGTGCCCAACGGTGCAATCAGGTCGATATCCCCCGCCGGCACTTCCGGGATCGGGTTGAGGGTGGCGATGCCCGCGCCGGTACTGGGCACCGACGGTGACAGGCTCACATTGCCCCAGTTGTCATACACCCGCCGTGGCGGGGTATAGACCACGGTGGTCTTGGAACCCCGCCCGGCGTTGATGTCGCCCGCCGCCGACCAGCCCATGATCGAGCCACCAAAGGTAGTCATGATCCGGCTCTGGCCCAGCAGGATGCTGTCCAGGGAATACAACTGGATATCCCCGGCGCCCTGGGTGATGACACCGGCAGTGGACGGCGGTGCCGCGCCTTCGATGCCAAAGGTCTGACCGCCGCCTGGCGTAAGCATCTGGATCGAGCCGCCAAAGTTGGTGTGCACCCCGGCACCGCCAAACAGGGTGATATCGCCCTTGTAGGCAATGGCATTGCCAGCCACGTCCTTGTCCGGGAACAACCCGGCAATCGCCGCCCGGCCCCTTACATAACTGCCCTCGCGCACGCCGCCGGCCTGGTTGTACTCACGGCCGGCGGCCTTGAGTTCGGCGAAGTACACCTCACGGGCAAACACCCGCTGTTGCTCGGCCGGCAGCGCCGCGTAGTAGGCCCGGGCCTGTGCGCTGTCACCGACAAACCCGAAGCGCCCGGCCAGCCAGGCGGCCAGTTCATTCTCGTAGCTCTTGGCGACCTTGCCAGCGCCCAGGGTCAGGGCTTCACCCGCCTGCACCTGGTTCTCGGGGTTCAGGTAGGCCTCGACAAAGCGCCGGTAATCCGGACCGTTAGGGCCTGCGCCGGCCTGCATGACGATACTTGCACCCGGACGGCTGTCCCCCGGCACCAACGCACCGAGACTCGTCACGCTGACCCGATCCTCCATGAGGATATTGCGCCCGGCCATCAGCTCCAGGGTGCCGGGGCCGGCAACCTGGACGTTGCTGTAGAGGATGTCGCGCCCGGCGGACACGATGGAGATGTCATTCGGGTTGTTGTGGAGAAACAGGTTGCCCCGGGATTGAGACGCATCCGGGCTGGCCGTCAAGTCAAAAAGGCTGCCGCTGCTGACGATATCCCGCCCCGCCATCATCCATACCGGCCCACCGCCCTCGTACCAGGTCTGCCCCGAATGAAGCGCATCAACCGCGCCGCTGAAGGTGATGATCCGCCCACTGCTGACCCCCAGCAGATCCCCGGCCAAGGCATAGAAGCGCGCCGGGGTCGCCGGGACATAGGCTGCGCCCGATGCGCTGGCCGAGCCGAACACAAACAATGGCAGCAGGTTGGCGTTTTCAGGGTTGCCGTTGGGGGACAGGTTGCTGGCCACCGGGGTGGGGTTCTCGCCGATCCTGCCGACAAACGCCGGGCGCCAAGGCGTGGCCATGGTGGCGGGGTCGGCGGCTGACGGCGTCACGAACAGTCCGCCGGCATAGATCGAATCCTGGGCGAGGAACTGCAACTGGCCGTTGGGCCCTGGCGCCAGCAACAGCGGGTTGCGGTAGTTGACGTCCTCCGTCGCCAAAGCGCTCGCCTTGCCGTAATACAAGCTGCCACTGGCGGCGGTCGCGCGCAGGATCGACGGGTACACAATCGCCAGGTCGGAAGCCCGGTTCTCGGTGTTGGGCGTCAGGTTGCCGCCGGCTGAAAACAGGTCGATGGCGGTGCCCTCGGTCCACAGCGAGAACCAACTGCTACCGGGACCGTGCTCGCCTGCGCGCACAAAGGATGAGCTGTTTGGCAACAGGACCCGGCCCGGATCGAGCACATTCTGCACCACCAGGTCGCCCAGGGTCGCCAGGCTGAATGTCGCATCGCCCGGCACCAGCAGCATGCCGCCGCCGGCCGTGCCGCGGGTGGCTTGCAACGGGTCGAACGGGCGGGTTTCCCCAGGGCTGTGGGCGTAATAGTCAGTACCGTAGCCCAACTCGACCTGCCCCATGGCGCCGCCCAGCAACTGGGCATTGCCCCGCAGGTTCACCAGCGTGCCGTTCAGGCTGCTGGCAGAGAGCTGACTGGCAGGGTTCAAGACCCCGCCGATACGCACCCGCAGGTCACCGCCGCCCGTCAACTGCAGGCTGCCATCGGCCGCCACACGCCCCGTGCCACCGACGGCCAGTACCAGCCCCTGGCTGCGGGGGCTGGTGGTAGACGACATGACATTGCCGGCCATGGCACGCAGCATCCCGGCGTCACCGGCGACCTGCACATCCACATCCCCGCCACCCAGGGTGCCGATGCCGGTAAAGCCCACTAGTTGGTCAGCGGTGGCGGTGGCGGTATAGCTGCCGAAATTGATCCACCAGGCCGTTGGCTGCGGCGCCCCGCCGGTCTCGACAGCACCGCTGCCTTGACGCCATAGCCAGTTACCGACGCTGGCCGAATCCGTCCCCTGGTCCAACGGGTTAGGGCGTCCCACGGCGCTGGTCAGCGCGGTGGCGATATTGCCCGTCAGGCTGCCCCCGACATTCAGGCTCAGGTTCCCCCCCCCTTGCGGATACCAGGCGCGGTACAGGCTGGTGGTGTCGGCGTTGACGAACTGTTCAAAAAAACTCCCGGCTTCGTTGAGGACGGTCTTGCCCCGGCCCAGGGACTTGGGCTGGTTGTAGGGGTCGCCCTCGACGGCGGCGGCAGAAGACGTACCGGCGGTATAGACGCCGTACAACGAGTCCATGCTCAGGTTGCCGCCACTCAACAACTGCAGGTCGCCGGTGCCCGTGCGGATCACACTGAAACGGCTGGCCGACGGCGTAGCCGCATACTCCCTGACACTCTGGGACAGGCAATACTCCGGGAGTGCGGCACACACCTCACCCACCGACGGATAGCTGATGCTTTTAAGGAACTCATCGGTGATCGGCGTCCCCGCCACCACGGTCACCCCCTGCCCCGCCAGGTCGGCCACCGCATAGTCGGTCCAGACAAAAGAGAGCCTGGGTGCGCAAAAATCAGGCGTCGCCGCACAGAACTCGGCAATCGTGCCCATGCCGAAACTGTCGAGGATGGCCTGGTCGACCGGGTCGCCCTCGACCACCGTGACACCGGCCAGCGCCAGCTCGATAACCACCTTGGCAGTCCAGGTCTGCACCGCCTGGGAGGGCAGCTCCTTGGCGAACATGCCGTAGTGAGTGTCGGCCAGGCGCAGGTCGCCGCTGCGCGGATGGGGTTGCAACAGACGACTGTCCGCCGCCTCGGTATCGGCACCGGCCACCAGGCGCAGCGACCAGGATTGCGAGCCTTCGCCCAGCATCGGCGCAATCGCCCATTGCTTGCCCTGGCGCCCGGATTCCTCTGGCCGCAGTTGGATCGACTGCGCATCGTTAAGCAACTTGACGCGGGTGCCGGCAGGAATCAGCGCGCCCTTGGGCAACAGCAGGTCGCGGTCGAGGGTCACCCCATTGAGGGTGGGGTTGGCGGCCTGGAAGTTCTGCGGCAACGGCACGCCCCGGGGCCAGGTCAGGGCCTTCAATAGCGTGTTCTGGGTGAGCAAGGTGCCCGCCTCCAGCTGCGTGCCACTGGCCAGGGTTTGTGCCTGGCTCAGCATCGTCCCGGCGGCAAACAGCACAGTGCCGGCGCTGTCGAGTACCGCCGCCGCCAGCACCGTACCGGCAGGCAGCACCAGTTCCTGGTTGAGGGTCGCCCGCACTGGCAAGCGGGTGCCGGCGCCCACGCCGATGTCGGTGAGCGGCACGTCGTAGTTCAACACCGCGCCCGCCGGGTAAACCGTGCCCTGCGCCAGGCTCACGCCCTGGCCCGGCACCACGGTGTCGCCACCGGTAAAGTCGATCCCCGATAACAAGACCCAACCCTTGTCGTCCACGGTTTCGGGCGGCGGGGCAAAGCCATCGTTGATGCTGCCATAGATATTCAGGTCGCCACCGGCGCGCAGGCTCAGGCTGCCGGCCTCGCCGGAGCCGTAGACCCCTTCGACCTGCTGGCTACGCGGGTTGAGGCTGGCGTAGCGAAAGCCGGACAGGTCCAGGTCACCTTGTACCACCAGGTCGCCGTCCGGGGTCTTGCTGACAATCTCCACGCCCGGGCGCAGGTGGAAGGCATCGGCATAGGTGGCGTTATTCAAGCCGGCCAGTTTGTTGTAGCGCAGGTCGTCGTTCTTCAAGGCGGCGTTGATAAACGCCACGCTGGCGGCATGCTTGTCATTCAAATAGCCCTGGGTGATCTGCTGATAAGGCTGGCCACTGGCGGTCGGGTCGGTTTTTACCGGGGCATCGTCGTAGCGGATCATGCCGTTGAGAGTGATCGAACGGGCGCCCTGGATCGCCAGGCGCCCGCTGGCGTCGATGGCGATGTCATTGCTGCTGCCATCGGCGTTGATCAACCGTGGCGCATTCAACTCCAGGGTGCCGCGCAAGCGCCCGTCATGGCCCTTGATCGCCGACGTGCCGTGGCGCAGGTCGATACGCACGCCGTCGCCCAGGGTCAGCAGGCCGTCGCCGGAGCCGAGCACCACCATGGCGCGGTTGGGCGAGTCGATGATCTTCCCGTAGCTGTCGACCCGCAGGACGCGGCCATGGGCATCGAGCACGGCGCTGCTGTCCAGGGTCAGGCCGTGCTTGCCCGCCAGGTTGATACTGCCGACCCGCTCGCCACTGGCATCCACCAGGCCATTGACCCGCAGGCTGCCGTTGTCCAGCGAGACGCTGATGCTGCCAGCCTTGAGGCCATTGCCGATGGTCAAGTCGCCCTGCTTGAGCTGGAAGCTGCGGGCCCCGAACATCTGGCCGTCGTTCAAGCGCTGGTTGAGGGCGGCGAACTGCTGGTCCAGGCCGCCGCTGCCGCCCAGGCGCTGGGCCTGGATTTCCAGGGTCCCGCCCAGGTACGGCAGCCGCGTGCCGCCGGCATCATAGTCACCACTGCTGCTACCGAGGACCTGACCCTGCAAGTCGACCACGCCCGCCGTCGCATCCACGGCGACGGCCCGCAGTTTGCCGGCCTGGTTGTGTTTGGCGGACAGGTCGATGATCGACCCCACGCCTTGCTGCACGTTGCCATGGCGACTGTCGAGCAGCACATCGCCGCCCCAGCCATATTGGGTCACATCGTTGAAGGTGATGGCGCGCCCGGCGACATCGATCAGCGCGGTGTCCGTCAGCACCACGTCGCCCAGGGCATTGAGGCTGACCTTGCCACTGGGTAGCACCACCGCACTGGCCAGGCGGATGCTCTGGCCCTGCAAGGACAATTGCGCGCCGTAACCGTTGGCCGTACCGCGTGTGCCCGGCGCAGCCGCCACATCAATCGCGCCACCAGCGGTGATGCGGTTGACCGAGCCGCCCTCGCCGGTCATCAGCGGCGTGAGGATATTCAGGTTGGCACCGCTGTACTGGAAGCCTTTGACCGCGTCATAACCGTCCAGGCGCTGGTACACCGACAGGCTGCCCTTGTGGTTGGCCGTGATGCGCTCGCTGGCATTGAGGTTGACGTTGGCAAAGCCCAATGCCAGGCGGTCGAAGCTCTTGGTGGTGCTGGGCTGGGCAAAGGCGCCGTAGCCCAATTCGATCCGCTCGGCCTGGATGTCCAGGCGCCCGCTGCCGGTGCCGGCGCCGCCGGCAATCACGCCGCCGGGCGCGGCTTCGGCGCCCTGCCAGATAAGGTTGGCGGTGCGCAGGCTCGCCACATCGTTGGCGCCGCCGGAGCCGTAGATCGCCGGCATGGACAGCAACAGATTGTCCAGGCGCGACTTGCCGGTCTGTGGGTCGTAGGTGTCCAGGGTGGTGGTGCCGTAGAAGTTCAAGGCCTGGGCTGCGGACAGCTGCAGGGTTTCCAGGGCTGGCGCGCCGGACTGTGTGTCGCCACGCAACAGGCGATCGATGACCTGCTGGTTAAGGGTCAGGCCAGCCGGCAATACGTTGCGCGCGGCGGCATCGGCCAGGGCCTGGGCACTGCCGACGTTGATATTGCTCAAGGCCAGTGCCAGGTGACGGGTGCCGTAGCGCACCTGCTCGTCCAGCTCCAGGGCCTGGGTGGTCGAAATGACAATGCTGCCCTCGGAGTACAGCGAGGTCTGCCCCGCACACTGGCCTGTAGGGCAGACGCCGATCTGAATGCCGCCCGCCTTGGCCGCGCCCTCAGGGTAAGGCAGCACATTGAGCAGGCCATTGGACACGACCAGCGTATTGGCCGCGCTGCTGTAGACAAAACCGTCGCGCGAATCATAGGCCGCCTTACCCTGGCCGAGGGTATTGATGGAGGCCCCTTGTTCAACCACGATATCGCCGCTGCGCGTGGCCAGGATCACCTCCGGCGCCGCGAGGGTCGCACCGCTGCGCAGGATGACCGTGTTCCCCAGTTCAATGAACCCGACGTTATTACCGCCCTGCCCATACACCACCTGGGACAGCCCGCCCACCAGCAGGCGCTTGGCCCCCATGGCGTTGAGGCTTTGCGCATCCACCGTCACGCCGCGGAATGTCTCGTCAATCAAGGGGCTCTGGGCATCGATAATCTGTGTGCTGCTGCTGGGATTGGTGTTGTTCACCGCCACCGTGCCGCCATAGCCTCCCGGGGCGGCCTCGAAACGGCCAACGCCCTTGAACACGAACGTGTCACGGCCACCACCGCCTTCCAGCGCCAACTTGAGCGTCTTGGCATCCATCGCCAGCATCGGCCGTGGCACGCCAAGCCGGGCGGCGTCGGCCACGGCGAACTGGGCGTAACTGGTTTCGTTGTATTGGGAGTAACGGCGCAAGGTATCGGCCGAGGTCAGGATCACCTGGCTGGCGAGGCTGTTGTGGAGGTCGGTATGGATAATCGACAGGCGCCCGGCGGTAGACCACGAGCCGTTGCGCATCGGGGTGGCCCCGGCATCGCTGCCGGTGCCGGCCTGGCCATTGATCTCGACCCGGAATGCCCCCGGCATCAGGGCGTAGGTAGACGGCAGCAAGGTATAGGTGCCGGCTGGCAGGCCTGGCACTCCGGCGCCAAGGGTGATCTGTTGCCCCACCAGCGGCGTGCTCGCGCCGCCTTCGCCGGCCACCGGTGCATAGCCCGCCTGGGCGCCCGGCACGATGGCGTACACCGGGTTGCTGGCCAGCCCTGGCAAGGTGAAGCCGCCATTGACGCCAAACTGTACCAACGGGTTGTAACGCGCATCGGTGGAGCCGCCACGCCCGGCCACAAACCCGGCGCCCAGCAGATCGCCGCCGCCGGACAGGTCCAGGGTGGCCTCGGGCAACACCGCCACCGACTTGCCGCCCAGGACCACCCCCACCGAGAGATCGCTGTTGACCACACCGCCCTGACCGACAAAGGTCACGGGCTTGCCGTTATAGCGGTAGACCTGCCCGTCCAGCGTGCCGCCGTAGGGCAGCACCAGGCCCTTGGCGCTGACCGAAGTCAGGCTGCCGGGCAGCAACTCGACACGGGTGCTGCCCACGTTGCCCAGCTCGATCACCCCCAGCGGCGCCTGCAGCACGCCGCCCTGGCGGATGGTGGCCGCCCCCAGTTGCAGGCGGCCGAAAACGGCATCGGGGGCGACTGCGCCGGCATCGCCGACCTTTTCCAGGGCCAGGGTGCGGGTCGGGTCGAAGGTGAAACGGTTGATCGCACCGCCGGTCTGGCCGACCAGGACCCGCGCGGCCACGCCACTGCCGGGATAGATCCGCGCAGCGCGCAGCGTCATATCACCACCCGACTCCAGGAGCGTGCTGAAGACAGTCGTCGTCGCGCCGCCATCGCGCCCGGCAAGAAACCGCAGGTCACCACGGCTTTGCAGGTTGACCCGGTCAAACCCCTGGTTCAGGGAGAAGCTCACCGCATCGCGGATC
This sequence comes from Pseudomonas sp. ICMP 8385, assembly GCF_002699915.1. Lineage (NCBI taxonomy): Bacteria > Pseudomonadati > Pseudomonadota > Gammaproteobacteria > Pseudomonadales > Pseudomonadaceae > Pseudomonas > Pseudomonas sp. ICMP 8385. The sequence goes on from NZ_LKBY01000056.1 coordinate 73,480, forward strand.
TCCAGCAGGTCGCTGTCGAAGGTAAAGACCCCCTGGCCAGGCTCCGTCGAAAGCGAGAGGCCACTGGGCAGGACGTAACCTTCCATGATGCTGCGGGGCGGTGTGAGCAGGCCGGCGAGCACCCCATGCGGCGCCGACAGGTTGACCCGCGCGGTGTTGGCAGCGCCTTCGGCCAGGTTCATGCCCATGCTGTACAACGCCAGGCTCTGGCCCATATTCAGTGAAATATCGCCGGCAAAACTCAGCCTGCCGTTGCTCAACAGCGCCAGGTTGTCGAAGCCGCCAGCCGTGACCTGATCCACACCGAGCCGCCCATGGCCATAGAGCAGGCCATCGGCGGTGGTTGGCGCCTCGCCAGGCAGGTGGGTCTGGCTGACAATCAGCTCGCGAGCGCGCAATACCCTCTCGGTTGCCAGGTTGCGCAGATAGGCCGGCGCCTCCAGCACCACGGCCAGGCGCCCGCCCGCTGCCCCGGCGCCGCCGGCCTGGGCGACAAAGCTGCCGTCCAGGTACAGGCCGTTATTGGACGCAAAGGCGATAGCGCCGCCATTGCTCGCCACCAGGGTCGGCCCCTGGCCTGGGATATTCAGCCGCGCCTGGCTGCCCGAAGCCTCTAGCCGCGCGCCCTCGCGCACCACCACAAACAGGTCGCTGGCGGTCGCGACACCGGTGGTGGGATGCACATCCCCCCCCAGGGTGATCTGCCCGCCGTTGCGCACCTGGCCATAAACACTGCCGCGACTGTCCACGGCGGTCACCGCGCGTGCGGCCACATCGATCAGCGCCTGCTCACCGACCCAGATCGAGCGGCCATGCCCAATGGCGTTGACACTCTCCGAGACCGGCACGCTCAAGCCCCCCAGGCTGACACTGCCGCCCCAGGCGTTCAGGGTGCCATTGAGGGTCAGTTGGCCGACGCTGCGCAGGTTGATGGCCTGGCCGGGATCGACGTTGATCACTGCGCCCCGGCCCACGGTGAGCGCGGTGCTCGCCAATTGGGCGGCGGTGGATTCCAGATGGCCGGCAGTCAGGTTCAGCCCGGCGCCACGACGCTGGGTCAGCACGCCCCTGGCCCCATCTTCCTGGTACAGCTCGGGCGTCCAGCGCTCCAGCGCGGCGGTTGGATCGCTGCCGCCCGGTGTCGTCGTGGCCTGCTCACCGAGGCGATAGACCGGCATGTTCACATCGACCCTGGCCCCGTCGGCGACGAGCAAGCCTTCATTGCCGGTGATGTCGTAGGCCGAGAAGCCCTTGTTGAAGAAATCGCCGGCCAGTTGCAGGGTGTCGGCCGGCGCGGCGCTGGGGCCGATCAGCACCTTGTGGGCCTGCACCGCCAGGGTGCCGCCGCCGTTCATGCCGTAGCCGCGAATATCGCCGTCCAGGCCCAGCGCCCCCAGGGCACTCACCGTGACATCGCCACCCTTGCCGCCACTGGCCTTGCCATCCAGGCCGAGGGTCGCCCCGGATGAGGTATCCACCAGGCTGCCAGCCGCCAGTTTCAGTTCATTGCTGCTGCGCAGCGAGACCTTGCCACCCTTCACATAGGCCACACCGCTGCTGTCGCCAGGCTCCAGCGCCAGGTTATTCCAGCGCCCGGACGCATCGAGCCGGACCCCGGCGGCCACCACCAACTGCCCAGGCCCCGGCAGCGTCACATCGCTGATGCCATTGCTGCTCTGCAGATTGACCTGATTGAGCACGTTGCCGGCATTGATACTGCCGCCATGGGCGGTGAGATTGGCATTGATCGATACCTTCGGCCCGAACAGGGTGATATCGCCACCGTCCGCGACCTTGAGCCCGGCATCGACGCTGATCTGCTGCCTGGCCCCGACCTTGATCGCCCCCAGCTGGAAGCCATTGAGCTGCTCGCTGTCGAGCAGCAACTGGCCCTGGCGGGCGGGCGACAATGCACCGGTAAGGTCCAGGCCCTCGGCAATTTTTTGTGGGTTGTCCTGGATCGACACCTGGTCCAGGGTCGGGGTCAAGGCATGGCGCAAGGTGCCGGTGGTTTTATTGAACACCGGCGTGTACTGGCCAATGATCAACTGCGCGCGCTGGGCCATGGCCTTCTGTGACTGTTGGTAGCCATCGAGGTTGATACTCGGCGCCTGGGTCTGGCGCTCGCCCTGGAACACATCGCTGATCAACTGCCCTTCGAGCACCGCGCTGGAGGTGCCGACCACCAGTTTGCCGGCGTCGCGGCCCACGCTGTAGCCCGCTTCGTATCGGCGCTGCGGGGCGATCAACGGGTTGTAGTAGTGATCTGTACGGCCCCAGCGCATGCTGGAGTCCTCAAACCCTTTATAGAAACCGGTGTAGAGAATATCCCCCGGCGCTTTCGACAGCTCATACAAACGCCCGTCCGGGCCCTTGAGCCAGCTCTGCTGAATATAGCCACCCTGCACATCGACGGTGCCACCCGACACGTTGATCTGCGCGCCCTGCCGGGTCACCACGTCGCGGCCGGTAAACGTCACCGTCCCGCCCTGGGCCATCCACTCGCCCACCGAGTGGCCCTGGGTGCCGAGATAACCGCCGACTTCCAGCAGGCCGCCAGCGGTGTACCAGCGATCCGTCGCATAGCCGTTGGTGCCGGCAGCGACAAACACCAGCTCGCGCAGATCGACCCAGACATCATTGTTGATCAACTGCCCGTTATCGCGGTTGACCGGTGCATCGCGCTGCTCGTTGCCCTGCACGTTGATCTTGATGTTATTGGCCTCCATCGCCACCTTGACGCCGATGGCCCCCGACACATCGATCATCGCCCCCTCGCGCAGCAGGCTGCGCTGACCCGCGCTGACGGCCACCTGGCCACCGGTGGCGAGGGTGATCGAGCCTTTCTGGAAGTCCACACTGCCACCGCTGACAATCTCGATACGCGACTGGTCGGTGCGGTCGGCGACGCTGCTCAAATTGTTGAACTGCCCGCCGATCAGGTTGCCGGGCTGGCCGTCGAGGTTGACCAGGCCATTGTCGCGCTGGCTGTTGAGGGCGCTGGCGCCGCTGCTGTCGAGCAGGATCGCGGTGGTACTGCCCTCCCCCAGGGTGACGCTGGCGGTACTGTCGCTGGCCGAGTTGAGCAGGTGCACGGTGCCACGGGTATCCACCGAGGTGCTGGCCAGGGCCACGCCGTTCTGGCGCACGGTGTGGCCGGTCAGGGTGATATCGCCGGTAGCGGCCATGATCAGGCCGCTGTTACTCACGGTGCCGGCGCGGCTGCCGGCGTTGAGGCTGCTGGCCACTTCATTGCCGCGCGTGGTGGAGCGTGCGTTGCCGGTGGTGCCGAGGCCCTTGCGGATATAAAAACTGTCGCCGGCCGCCAGCGTGGTCTGGCCCTTGGCAGTGATAAGGGTCCCGGCGTTTTCCACTTCCGAGCCGAGGAGCAAGGCGTAGCCACCGGCGTCGGTGGAGGTCGCCGCCGCGTGCGTCTGGATCAGGGCGCCACGCTGTACTTCGACCTTGCCCGCCGCCTCGGTAAACGTCGGCTGGGTGCCATTGGCATCCACATAAAGCCCGCGCTGGGTGAACTGCTCATCGCTGATGTTGGCCGCTGCCGCCACCAGGTTGCGAACATTGACCTGGCTGCTGCCGCTGAACACCACGCCGTTGCGGTTGATGATCATCACCGTGCCGGCGCCCTTGATCTGGCCCTGGATCTCACTGGGGCGCGCATTCGGGTCGTTGACGCGGTTGAGCAAGGCCCAGTTGGCCTGCTGCTGGAAATCCACGGTGGTGTTGCGCCCGACGTTGAAGGTCTCCCAGTTGAGGATCGCCTTGTCGGCGGTCTGCTCGATGTTCACCGTGGTCTGGCCGCCGGCCTGGCTCTGGGTCGGGCCTTTGGCGTTGATCCAGCCCTGGGTCAGGCTGTTGTCCACCTGCAAGCCGCCCTTGCCCAGGCCATCGGGAATGGTCGAGACCTGCCCCAGCGCCGCCTGGCGCCCGGCCGCCTGGGCCGCCTGCTGGGCGGCAATCGCCGCGACGCTGTTGTTGAGGGTGCTCAGGGAGCGCTGCATCTGCTGGTTGACCCGCGCCTGCTGGGACAACGGCGGCGGCATCCCCGGCACCGGCGCCCCCGGCCGCGCAGCCGTGGCCGCCTGGGACGCGCCCTTGGCCGCAAACCAGCCGGAACTGAACGCTGTGGCCCCCTGGGCACTGCCGGCCACCAGCAACAAGGCAATGGCATGGGCCAGTGGCTTGAGGCGCAAGACAGTCTGGCCGCTCGGGCCGCGGGCATTCAGGTTAACCGGTGGTTTGCAGCGGACCATCTGGAATCATCCTTCTGTATGGAGACGCACATCACGTATGAGAGGTAGGCAGTTGGCGAGGGGCGGGACTGAACTTCTGTCATGAAAAATTCATCTGCCGCCCAGCCCCCCCGGTAGCCGCTGCCGAGTGTCAGCGGGGGCCATGGGCAAATAAAAAATCAGCAACGGCACAGGCCATTGCTGATCGGGTACAGCTAACCGAAGAACGCTTGAGTTACAGCGGGCGACCGATCTGGTTGCAGACGTTCGACTTGCCGATGCTCAGCTCATTGGTGGCGGTGAGGAAGGTGTCACGGACAGCGGTCTTCCAGTTGCCTGGCAACGGCACGAAGCGGTTGTCAGTGATGGCGGTGTCGTTATTGCCAAACGCGCCGTAGTGGCGGGCGAAGAAGTTACGCACTTGGGTTGTTTGCTCGGCGTCGGCGTAGCACTGGCTGAAGATCAGGTTAGTGAAGCCCAGGATCGGGTAGCCGGTGGTTGGGTAAGCCACGATGCTTGGGTCGGTCGTGCTGGCGGTAGCCGCGAAGGTTGGCACCCAGGCGCCCGGCTGGCCACGGTTGATGAGCGCCGGCGGCTGGATAACCCCAATGGCTGCCGATACGTTGGCAGGCGCAGGCGAAACACCGGCAATTTTGGCGACTTTGGTCGCGTCATCCAGGCCGGCCAAGGTCGCCGCCGCGTAATCCGGGCTCATGTAGGTGATGCGGCTGTCAGCAGCGTTGAGGGTGCTCATCACACCTTCGCTGGTGTCAGCGTAAAAACCACCGCCCGGCTTGGCTTGTTGCAGCGGGTTGATGCGGGTGCCGCGCACTGGCCCGGAGAAGCTGCTCTTGAAGTCCTGGGTCACGGCAAAAGTGCCGCCTTCCAGGGCCGCGTTGCACTTGGCGTTCAAGAAGCGGGTAAACAGCTCGGTGGTACCGCTGTTGCCGTTGCGGTAGACCACAGTGATCGTACCGGTACGGCCAGAACCCACGACCTCGCTCCAATCGCTGTAGCGACCGGAGAACACACCGCACAGTTGATCGACGCTCAGGTTGAGCCCAGCGCCAGCCTTGTTGAACGCAATGGCCACCGAAGTCGCCACCGACGGCACCTGGATCAGCTTGCCCCAGCCAGGCTGCTTGTCGGATGCGTAGGTGGACAATTCAGTCAGGCTGAGCTTGGAGTCGCTGCCCGCCCAGTGCACGTTCTTGTTGGTCACGCCGGGTACGAGCTTGTCGTATTTGTTTTCCAGGAACGCCGCTTTGCCGTTGCCGCTGCCAACACCGATATAGGCGGCAAAACCGGCAGTCAGTACACCAGGCGTCTGGTACAGCGGCTGTGGCAGGGTTGCGCCGCCGCCGTTGACTTCAGCGAATGCAGCCTGGGCCGAGCAGAGGGCCGCGAGGGTCATGGATACCGCGAAAACGTTGCGCTTAAACATGAAGAAGCTCCTTTCGTCGTGTTCATACGTTGAGGTAGATGGCTCTTGCATGACGCCATGGCACTCGGTTCACACGCCGTGATCCAGCAGGCTTGCGGGGCGAGGCCATGGACACGAAGTTCGCAGCTTCCGATGACAGATAAGGGAAAAAACCTCGGGAGGAACAGCTTGATTTTTAAAAAGATTCTCGGGTGTTTTGGCAATGATTGTGGCTTTTATCGGGGTGAGTGACAGCGAGGTTTCAGGGCGTGTTTCGGGGATGGCGGGCGAGCCGTGCGCGGGGGGTGCAAAGATGACGCAATGACGAACCCGAGGTTGGATAGGATTGGCTGTGAACACACATTCAAATGTGTGCGGGCTTGCTCGCGATGGTGGTGGTTCAGGCAACCTATTTTCTGCTATCTGACCGCCCCCTCCATCAGCTCACCGTAAGATAAGCCCCCTGAGATTCAAGTAAGCGAATTCTATGGTAATCCGCCGCAATCACCGTAGGGTCGGCATGTACCAGATAGACCGTCCCCGGTTGACTGAACACATCCTCGGTCGCGCCTATCTGTTGTCCGTTTCCAACGTAAAAGACCGCGTCGAAAAATGACTCCAGCTTGAGCAGCTCGCTCAAAAACCGGCCCTTATTGAAACAACCTTCAAAACGATTGATGAGACAGACGTTATAGGTATGTTGCAGGAGTCGATAATCGGTGTCCTTCGCCAACAACTGCGCGAATACCTCAGGCTCGGTGATGGATAACACCGTCGCATCAATCTGCCCAAGTCCAGTGGTCTTCCTAGAGACTTCGGGCAGCAGAATGCCGTCGGTTCGTGCGGCGACTTCCACCAGTTTCGGGCCATCGTCGGTAAACATGACCTCCGCGTGGCTGGGTCCGTTACGGATACCCAGGCATCGCACTACTGCTCGGGTGTAGTCCACCAGGATCGGGTAAACCGCTGAGTCGGGGCCGATCAGTTCGTCGATGTCATAGAGGACGCCCCCCCTCTGGGTGCGCTGCTTTTGGTATCGCACAACCTCGGTGACAAGTTGTTGACCATCAAGGGAAACCATATTCACAACGTATTCCGATCCTGCCAGGTACTCCTGAATCAAGACCTGAGTGTTCGCAATACTCAATCTGTTCATCGTCCCCAACAGCGTCTTCACGGCCGCTTCACAGGCTTCCATATCCTCACAAATAGACACCCCATCAGCCCCTGCACTTTCAAGGGGCTTGATCACTACAGGGAAGCATCCATGGGACTTGATCCAGTTATGTGCCAAATCCCAGGTATTCGCGATGAACTGTCGTGCGGCCGGTAATTGTGCATGGGTAACACATTGGATCATGTCGTATTTATTTCGACGGGCATTGGTTTGGTCGAAGTCATTGCGGTATGGCAACTGCATTTGCTCATTCAAGTGATCGGCGAGCAATACGCCTGTCTCGGCACCGGCGATGATGAACTGAGGCGCAAAGCGCATGACACTCGCCAAGGTAGTGGTGAAATCGGCATTGACGATCAACTGGTCATAGAGCGAGTGATCCAACCCCTTGTAATAGTAACTATCCAAGCTGCCTGACGAGGCCACATGCATCAGCACACACCCCCTCTCGCTCAACCGCCTTGCTACATATTTGCCGGATGAAAATCCATCGACTACAACAACCTTGGTCATGTGGCCTCCCTCTTCAGTGCATATAGCGCCCGACCCAACAGCAAAAATAAAATGATACTGACCGCCGCAATACTGGCCATCGAAAACTCTACCCTAGCATCAAAAAACTGGAGAAACAGGACAAATACCGGAAGGGTTAGCAACACCAGAGATACATGGATCGGCGTGAGGTGATAGATAGTTTTCTGGATTAGGTAGATCGGCAGCAAATGCCCAAACACAACCAAAACCACCATCGGCATAACTAATTCACCGTCAACCAAGAACCCGGCACCCGTTAAAGGAATGGCAATAACACACACACCAATCATCGCAATATTTCTAACGGCTAGAATTTCATAAACGGACCAACGCTGCTCAAACATCTGTTTTGAAAACACCGTATAGATGACCGTGCCCAACGCACACACCATGACACTGAGGATCCCCAGCAGACGCTGCTCCACAGTAGTGCTGGATATACCACTTTGCCCGACGAAGGAGTTGTACAGCATAACCCCAACCGAAGTGAGTACCAGGCACGAAACCAGCGCATCCACAAAAGCAACCTTAATACCGCGCTTGTTGAGAAGAGAAAAAATCAGAGTGAGTGCAGGACCACAGGCAACTGAAGCCACTCCAACTACCGCAGGCTCAAGGTATCGAAGGGCATAAAACAGCCCACCCCAGTTAAGTAAAATCGCTAAATTTATAACAACTACGATTCTCCAGTCGCCCCTGAGTTTTGAACATAAAAAGCCCGAATCCCGGTATAGAGCACACACAGCAAAAAAAGCTGCAGACGTTACAAAACAGTAGAAAATAACCAGAAGCGTATTAACAGCCTGCATTATGAACGCGACATACACGTCGAATGCTGCACTCAACAGGCAAAACACCAACCCTATTACCACACCTATTCGCTGCATAAATTTAAATCGCCCATAAAAAACCCACCCCCACTTATATGACCTCTACACCATTTTCGCGGACGACTATTTTCATAACGGTTTTTCTCTGAACATTTTTAAAGCCATCATTCCCGACTTTCTCAACTGCACAAATAACATCCACCACCTGACCGCCTCCAGCTCTTATCGCTTCGACCAAAGCAATCACTGCCCCACCTGTACTTAATTTATGACTTCCTGAAGGATTAAAAAATTCACATTTTGAAAAAAGCTTGCCCCCATTTACTGAGCAACTCGCCAGCTCCACAAAAGGTGTACTACCAATATCTGCTCCATATTTACCCTTTCAGTTAACACCCTCGGAACGCTAACTGATTCCCCTAAGGAAAAATAGCTAGCCAAACGGACAGATAGCAATCAAAACGTGTCGACCTACTATTTCAACTAAAGCTAAGGATTCACCCGTCAAAAAAACAAGAATTATCGTACAAGCAAACTCAATCATTATTAAAATGACAATCCCCCTAAACTTCTGAGGATTGCTGCTGTTATAACGCATCATTAGTCTTTCACAGTCGCGATTCATCAGCGATCGGGTTCGGTCGTCCAGATCAGAGTGGCGCACAGTGCCACGTGAGCAGTATTACGCTGTTCGCGTCATGGCAAGCTGTGCATGGGAGGGCTTGGTGTGCCCCTGTGAGTTTGTGTATCAGGTCACCAGTTGGTTGATCTCAATAATCGGCAACAGCACCGCCATCACGATCACCAGCACCACCGCGCCCATCACCACGATCATCAACGGCTCCAGCAACGCGGTCATGCCCATGGCCCGCCGTTCGATATCCCGCGACAGGGTTTGCGCCGCCCGCTCCAGCATGGGCGGCAGGGAGCCGGTTTTTTCGCCGCTGGCGATCAGGTGGATCAGCACTGGGGGGAAGACTTTTTCCACTGCCAGGGCCGGCGCCAGGTTGACGCCTTCGCGGACCTTGGCCGTGGCCTCGCTGACGCTCTGGCTCAGGCGGTCGTTGGACAGGGTCTGGCGCGCCGCTTCCAGGGCGCGCAGCAACGGCACGCCGGCACCGCCGAGGATCGCCAGGGTCGAGGCGAAACGTGCGGTGTTGAGCCCCAGCACAAAACGCCCGAGCAGCGGCAGGCGCAAGACCCGGCTGTGCCAGTTCAGGCGCGCCACGGGGTTGCGCAGGTACAGGCGCCAACTCCAGAAGCCCGCGACCAGGGCGGCAAAACACAGCCCGCCCCAGGCGCGAATGAAGTCACTGGCATTGAGCATGGCCAGGGTCAGCCCCGGCAGGTCCTGGCGCGCCTGGGAAAAGGCGCTGACCACCTGCGGCACCACATAGCTCAGGAGGAAAATCACAATACCGATGGACACCAGCCCCACCACCCCCGGATAGATAAATGCCGTGAGAATCTTGCCCCGCAGGTTGTTGCGCTCCTCGATATAGTCGGCCAGGCGTTCCATGACCTGGGCCAGGTCGCCAGACTCCTCCCCCGCCGCAATCAACGCCCGGTAGATCGACGGGAAGTCCCGTGGCCGCGCGGCCAATGCATCAGCCAGGCGCATACCGCTGCGCACATCGGCGCGCACCGCGCTGAGGGTCTGGGCGATGTGTTTTTTTTCCGCCTGCTCCACCGTGGCACTCAGCGCCGCCTCCAGCGGCAGGCTGGCACCGAGCAAGCTGGCCAGTTGGCGGGTGGCCCAGGCCAGGTCGTTGTCCGACAGCTTGGCGCTGAACAGGCTGCTGCCTGTCACGTTGGCGTTGCCTTCAAGCTGCACCTGCAACGCGGTCAGGCCACGGCTGCGCAGGCTGGCAAAGGCCGCGCCCTGGCTCTCGGCCTCCAGGTGCCCGGTCTCCAGCTTGCCGCTGGCATCACAGGCTTCGTAGCGATAGCGATTCATCAGGCGTCCCGTGTGACGCGCAGGATTTCTTCCGGCGCAGTGGCACCGCTGCGCACCCAGCGTTCGCCATCTTCACGCAGGCTGAACATCCCGGCGTGGCGGGCGGCGACGCGTATCTGCTGCTCGCCGGCGCCCTGGTGGATCAGGCTGCGCACGGCATCATCGACGCAGAACAATTCATGGATACCGGTGCGGCCGCTATAACCGACCTGATTGCACTGGCCGCACCCCACCGGACGCCAGGTGCCGGGGGCCGCCGGGTCGGGCTGTTTGCAGTGCGGGCACAGGCGACGCACCAGGCGCTGGGCCAACACGCCGAGCAGCGACGAGGCCAGCAGGAACGGCTCGACCCCCATGTCGATCAGGCGATTGACCGCCGACACCGCATCGTTGGTGTGCAGCGTGGCCAGCACCAGGTGCCCGGTGAGCGAGGCCTGCACGGCGATCTGCGCGGTTTCCAGGTCGCGGATTTCGCCGATCATGATGATGTCCGGGTCCTGGCGCAGGATCGCGCGCAGGGCCAGGGCGAAGGTCATGTCGATCTTGGCATTGACCTGGATCTGGCTGATGCCCGGCAGGTCGTATTCCACCGGGTCCTCCACGGTGAGGATATTGCTCGTGCTGGCATCCAGCCGCGCCAGGGCGGCATAGAGGCTGGTGGTCTTGCCGCTGCCGGTGGGCCCGGTGACCAGCACGATACCGTGGGGCTGGCGGATCAGGCCATCGAGGCGCGCCAACAGGTGTGGGTCCATGCCTAAGGTTTCCAGTTGCAGGCGCCCGGCCTGTTTGTCGAGCAGGCGCATCACCACCCGCTCGCCATGGCCGGTGGGCACCGTGGACACGCGGATATCAATCGGCCGCCCGGCAACCCGCAGGGCAATACGGCCGTCCTGGGGCAGGCGTTTTTCGGCGATATCGAGCTGGGCCATGATCTTGATCCGCGACACCAGCGCGCCATGCAGGGCTTTGCGCGGCGACACCACATCGCGCAGGGTGCCATCGACGCGGTAGCGCACCACCGAATGGGTCTCGAAGGGTTCGATATGAATGTCGCTGGCCTCATCGCGGGCGGCCTGGGTCAGCAAGGCGTTGATCATGCGAATCACCGGGGCACCGTCCTGGGTGTCGAGCAGGTCGGTGATTTCCGGGATGTCCTGCATCAGGCGGTCGAGGTCCACCTCGTTTTCGGCGGCGCCGACCACGGCGGCGGCGCTGCCGGTGTCGGCGTAGGCGCTGGCCAGCAGGCCGTCGAGCTCATCGTCGCGCACGTGCTCGATGGCGGCCTGGCCGAATTGGCGCTGGACTTCGCTGATCGACCAGCCGGGGGTCGAGGGGCAGATCGTCAGGCGCGGGCCTTCGGGGGTCGGGTGCAGGAGGATGCGCTGGGATTTGGCCCAGGCGTAGGGGAGCAGGCTCATAGGGAGGCATCCGGGTGGATTGCGCTGGCCGCGAGGCCGTCATCGCGGGCAAGCCCGCTCCCACAAAGGGCACGAAGCACTCTTGCCCCACTACGCGTTGCCTCGTCCAGGTTCGGCAGCCTATCCCCCTGTGGGGCTCGACAGCTCCCACATTGGGAATGGGTACGGCTCACGGGCGGGCACTCCCGGGTATCGCCTTCTCCACCGCCGGCAGCTGCGGCGCCTGTACATCCGGCAGCGCCCAGCTGTGCTGCGGCTGCAAGCCGCCCTGGGCGCGGCGCATAAAGTCATAGCGGTTGAGTGTAATACTGCGCCCCGCGCCACTGTCGCGGATGATGTAGGGCCGTAAAAACACCATCAGGTTGGTCTTGTTCACACTGCGCGACTCATTGCGAAACAGCGCGCCCAGCCCCGGGATGTCCGACAGCCACGGCACCGCGTCGTTGCTCTGGGTATAGCCATCCTGCAACAGCCCGCCCAGCACCATGATCTGCCCGTCGTCCAGCAAGATGCTGGTATCGATCGCCCGCTTGTTGGTCACCGTGCCTGCCTCCACCGAGGCCCGCGCATCGACGCTGCTGACTTCCTGGTAGATATCCAGCTTCACCGTACCGCCCTCGGAAATCTGTGGCCGCACGTTCAGCTTGAGCCCCACCTCTTCACGCTGCACGGTCTGGAACGGGTTGTTACTGGTGCCGCCCCCGCCCGTCACGTAGCTGCCGGTGACGAAGGGAATGGTCTGGCCGACGAAGATACTCGCCGCCTCGTTGTCCAGGGTCAGCAGGTTGGGCGTGGACAACACATTGCTCCCGCCCTTGCTCTTCAAGGCCCGCGCCAGGACCTTGAGGTCCAGCACCCGGCCAATCCCCGGGATGTCCACGCTGCCGTCCACCAGGCCGATGTTCAAGCCCTTGGGCAGCACGTCGATGCTGGTCTTGCTGGTGGGGCTGCCGTTGATCCCGCTGCCGCCCAGGTTGACCCCGCCAAAACCACCCTTGCCCCCCAGGTTGCCGGCCTGCCACTGCACACCAAATTCGCTGGCATCGTCTTCGTTGACTTCGACGATCAGGCTTTCGATCACCACCTGGGCGCGGCGCTGGTCGAGCATGTCGATGACTTCGCGCAGGTTGCGGTACAGCGGATCGGGGGCGGAGATCAGCAGGGTGTTGGTGGTCGCATCGGCCTGGATCGTCACGCCGCCGGCACTGAAGGCAGTGCTCTGGTCAGTGGTGGTATTGCTCGCCCCTGCACTGTCCTTTGCATAGCCACTGGCCGGGGGCGCGCTGGCGGTCGGCGTGCCGCTGCTGTTCTGGCCACTGCCCTGGCTGGCAGTGCCCGCACCGCCCATCGCACTCAACTTGGAGCGGGCTTCGTCACTGACGCCACTTTCGCTCTCCCCGGTCAGCATGCCGCGCAGGGATTGGGCCAGCTTGCCGGCCTGGGCGTTGCGCAGGTACACCACGTGCATATTGCTGGGGTTGCTCTGGGCATTGTCGAGCTTGTAGATCAGGTTGCGCGCCAGCTCCGTGCGCTCGGGGCTGCCGGCGCGGATGATGATCGAGTTGGAGCGCGGGTCGCCGACCACGGCGATTTTCTGGGTCTGGTCAGTGCCCTGGGTTTCCAGCAACTCGGCGACCATCGCCGCGATGTCCACGGCGATGCCGTTTTGCACCGGCACCACGTCGGTGTCGATGGCGCTCGGGGTGTCGATGCCGTCGATGATCTGCGCCACCCGTGCGAGGTTTTCCGCGTAGTCGGTGATGACGATGCTGTTGTTACCGGGGTAAGCGTTGATCGGGTTGTTCGGCGAGACGATGGGGCGCAATACCGGGATCAGGTTCACTGCGTTTTCGTATTGCAGGCGGAAGGTACGGGTCTGCATGCCATTGCCACCGGGGCTGGCGGCGTTGTAGATCGGCCCGCCCAGCAGTTTGGCGTCGGCTTCCGGGACCACCTGGGCCACGCCGCCGACATCCACGACGCTAAAGCCCTGCATGCGCAGCGCCGCCAGCAACATGTCATAGGCCTGGTGCGCCGGGACCTGGCCTTCGCTGACCAGGGTCAGGTTGCCCTTGACCCGGGGGTCTACCAGGAACTGCTGGCCGGTGGCGCGGGACAAGGCGCGCACCACCGCCTGGATCTCGGCGTCGACAAAGTTCAATTGCACCGGCTGGTCGCCCAGCGGGTTGCGTACTTTGGCCGGGGCGGCGGCATGGCCACGGGCGCGATGGCTTACCGGCTGCGGGGCCCGCGGCTGGGGGGTGATGTCGCGCTGGCGCTCGGGCAAGGGCACGCCGTTGCGCCGGGTGTCGGCCAGGGGCTGGCCAAGTTCGCTGTCCACCAGCAAGGGCGCAGGTGTGGGCGATGGGGTGTGGCTGCAGGCACTGAGCGCCAGCAACAGCAGCGGCGCAACCTGGCGAAACGGTGCCGAATGGGGCAATGACCACTTCATGAAGCTTCCTTAGCGCCAGGCGCCTGATCCATGCGAACGGTCCCGGACACGCTGCCGGCCGGGTTTTCAGGGGTATCGCCCACACGCTGCAAACGCGCTTGGGACACCTCCAGGGAAAATGCGCGCGGGCTGGCCAGCAGCCAACCGACCACGGCATCCGCCGGCGCGTCGGTAAAGGTCAGGCGCCAACCGGCGGGCTCCACGCCCTGCAACTGATAGCGGTCTTTAAGCCCGGCCGTATCGAGGGCCTGGCGCAAGGCGCCTTCCAGGTCTTGCCCGGCGCGCACACCGGCACTGGCGCCCTGCAACACCCCCTGCAAGGTGGCGGCCTGGGTGCGCAGCCTGGGGGTTTCGGCCTGCCAGTAGTCGATCTGCTGCAAGGGCGGCTCAATCAGCAGCCCCCACACCACAAAGCCCGCCAGCAGCGCCCCGCTGCCGCCCAGCAGGCGTTTTTCGCGCAGGGCCAGGCCGTTCCAGAAGCCCTGGAGCTGGCCGCGCAGGCGTTGATAGCCGAACTTATTCATCGGCGCCTCCGGGGCTGTCGAGCGGCCCGAGGGTCCAGCCGCGCTCATCACGGGTGGCGGTAAAACCGGCCTCGGTCAACGCGGCCTGCCCATCACCGGGCGCTGCCGGGCTACGGCTGTCGGGCAACAGCTGCAGGTGCAAACGGCCTTGTTCAAACACCAGCGCCTGGACGCTGCCGACCATGAACGGCAGGTGGCGGCCCGCCAGTTGCAACAGGCTGCTTAAAGGCTGCCCGGCATCGGCGCTGGCGCCTTGAGCGGCGGCCAGTTGCTGGCGGGCCTGTTGCAGCGGATTGAGGATCACCGGCAAGTGCGGGAAGGCCTGTTTGACCTGGGCAATCATCCGCGCCTTGAGCTGTTGCCCTTCGTCCGCCTGGCGGGCGGCGTACAGGTTCAGGCCCAGGGTCCAGACCGCAACAGCCAATGCACTGAGCCCCAGCGCCCGGCCCCAACCCCCGCTGCGGGTGCGTTTGAGGCGGCCATGCAGGCCCCAGGCGGGGACCGCGCCCTGCCAGCGCTGGGGCGTGTGGTCTGCGATCTGTTGCAACTGAGTGCCGTCGCTCAGCAATGCCTCCAGCGCGTGTTCGCCCAAGGGATGCAGGGCGCCCTGGTGCAGGCTCTGGCGCAACAGCAAATGCCCGTCGACGCAGGCCACGCTCAAGCTCCCCGCCGGCGGCACCGGCAAGGCATAGGGCGCCGGGTACAGGCCGCGCAGGTTGATAGGGACCTGGGCCAGGACGCGGTGCAGTTGTTCCAGGCCGGCAGTGGGCAGCCAGCCCACTTGCACCTGGCCGTTGCTCTCCCGCGGGCCGTGGACCACCTGCATCTGCGTCACCGGGCCGAGGATCAGCGCCTGGGCCGCGCAGGCCACGGCGGCCGCCACCTTGGCCGGCGGCAATGGCGGCAGCGCAAGGCTGGTCAACAAACTGTCCCGGGGGTGCAGGAAACACTCGGCCGCCAGGGGCTTGCGCGGTTGCGCCAACTGCCCAAGGGCGGCCTGCCCCTGGCGGCTGACCTGCCCGGCACGGTCCAGCCAGGCATAGTGCACCAGGCTCTCGGCACTCAATTGGGCCAGCGGCGGCAAGGCAATGCGCAAGCGTGTCATGCGCCCACCCGCCACCAGATCACCTGGGGTTGCCGTTCTTCGGGGCGATACAACAGGGCTTCGACCGCGACCCGCCGCTGCGCTTGACGCGTGCGGCCGTGCCAGCGGAACCATTCACTGGTGATCCCCACCTGCACCGAGTCCACCACCAACCGGGGCATGCGCAGGCGGTTGACGAAATCGCCACGGTTGATAAACCAGCGCCCGCTGTCCCGCTCGGCCACCAGCCCCTGGGCCTGGGGCAGGCTGAGCCCCGGCACCACCGCACTGAGCACCTCGGCGCTGGCCGTATTGCCGTTGACCCAGGTGTTGTCGGGCAGCACGCTGACATAGGCCGCCAGGCGTTGTTGCACACGCGGCTCCAGGGCAAGGTCGTCAAGGCTGCGCAACATCGGCGCCTTGGCCGGCAGCAGCGCCTGGGCGGCCTCGGGCGAGGTGCTGCGCAGGTTGCTCAGCTCACTGGCACCCGCGCGCTGTACATAGGAGGCCAGCACCCGTTGGCTGATGCGCTGGCTGACGCCGGGGTCGATGCCCAGTAGCTGGCACAGGCGCTGGAAGCTCTGCAACTGGGCCGCATCCGGCTGCTGATGGCTGACCAGGTTGCGCAGGTTGAACTTGCCCTGCTCGTCATCCAGGCGCCCCTCGACCGCCCCGGCAAAGGGGCGCGCCCAGGGTTGGTCGAGGCGGGTCAGCACCTCCTTGCGCCGCGCCTCCCACAACTGCTGCCGGCTGGTTTGCAACGCGCCCTGTAGCAGCCAACTGCCCTGGACGCGCAGTTGTTCGGCCTCCAGGCTGCGAGTGAACACACTCTGGCGGGTGAGCATGGCCCCGGCGAGCACCGCCACCACGGCGGCGATCAGCAGCGCGCTGATAATCGCCATGCCGCGCTGCTGCGCCGCTCTGGGCAAATGGCTGTTCATGGCGCGCCTTACAACTGCCAGGAGCCGATATCGGCATTCACGCCTTCGCCATCCGGTTGGCCGTCGGCGCCCAGGGAGAACACATCGACTTCACCATTGGCGCCAGGGTTGAGGTAGTGATACGGGCGGCCCCACGGGTCGTTGGGCAGGCGTTCGAGGTAGGCGCGCCAGTTGCTGTTCTTCGCATCGGCCGGGCGCTCGACCAGGACCTTGAGGCCCTGGGTCATGTTCGGATAGCTGCCGTGGTCCAGGCGGTAGAGTTTGAGCGCCTGCATCAGGCCGCCGATATCTTGCCGGGCGGCCGTGGCCCGGGCCTGGTCGGGGCGATCGAGCACCTTGGGCACCACCATGGCCGCGAGGATCCCGAGAATGACCACCACCACCATGATCTCGATCAGGGTGAAGCCACGCTGGCCACGAGGGCCTCGCGGGGTGGATCTGAAGTGCGCGATATCCATCTCGACATTCCTTGGCTTGAGGGCTTTTCGTCGCGCAGTGTTGCAAGACAACATGTCAGGCGTATGGAAAATCCTCGGGAGCTTTGGTCGCCAATCGGTCAAGTGCAAAGGCTAGTCTGCGCACCTGTTTCCCCGCATTGAGCAAGCCATGGGCGGTCGTAACAAGAACCAGGGTTTCACCCTGATCGAGGTGCTGGTGGCCCTGGCGATTATCGCCGTGGCCATGGCGGCGGCTGTGCGGGTAGCGGGCTTGATGACCCAGAGCAACGGGCTGCTGCGCGATAAATCCATCGCCATGCTGGCGGCCCAGAGTCGCCTGGCGCAACTGCGCCTGGAGGGCCGCGCCAGCCCCGGACGCAAGACCTTCGAGTGCGATCAGGGCCGCTTGAAACTGCGCTGTGAGCAAGTGGTGGCGGCCGAGGCAGGCCTGTTGCACGTCAGCGTGCAGGTACTGGACGCCACGCGTGAGGCACCGCCCCTGGCACGCCTGGAAACCCGGGTAGGCCGCACGCCTGCGTTCAAGCAGGTTACGGCCGAGTGAGCCTGGGCAAGGCCGGTGCGTCGGGCAATTTGTCGAGATTGACCCGCACCCTTTCACCGCCACGCTCGATCACCACCCCATCGCCCTCGATGGCCGCCAGGCGCACGCCGGGGCTGAGGCGCTCACCGGCCAGGAAACTGCGCGGCGGCCCGTCGTTGAGGCTGAGGATCGCCACCGCGCCCTGGGCCCCGGCCAGCACCCCGGACACCTTGACCTGCAGGGCCATCGGCACCTCGGCAAACCATTGCAACGCCGGGTTATCACTGCGCGCCGCCAACGCCTGGGGGGTCAGCGGCGGCGTATGGGATTGGGCAGACGTGAGCAACAACGGCGTCCATGTGGCGACCCCGGCCAGCGTCGCCAGCAAGGCCAGGGCCTGGATGCCGTGGGCGGCAGATACGCGATCGATGAATGCCATGGGCGGGACCTCCTGTTTGTCCATCCCCACAGCCTACAGGGCAATTCTCACGGTTTTATTTCAGTGGCCGATCTTGTTGAGGGCACACCCATGATGAATCGCAGGCAACGGGGTTTCACCCTGATCGAGCTGATGGTGGTGCTGGTGATTATCGGTATTGCCAGCGCCGCCATCAGCCTGAGTATCAAGCCCGACCCCTTGCACCGCTTGCGCAAGGACGCCGAGCGCCTGAGCCAGGTGTTGCAGATCGCCCAGGCCGAAGCCCGCGCCGATGGCCGCACGATTACCTGGCGCGCGGATACCAAGGGCTACCGCCTGAGCCGCAGCCGCGACGATGGCCGGGGACTGGAGGACTTCAAGGAGGATCCCCAACTGCGCCCACGGGCCTGGGATACCACACCGATGCAGGTGCGTATCGAACCCCGGCAGACCCTGGTGCTGAATGCCGAATGGATCAACCCGCCGCTGCTGGTGCTGCTGTCGGATGGGCAACACCGCCTCGGCCTGCAACGTGATGCCGCCGGCACCCTGCGCGTGGTGAGCCCACCATGAACCGCCAGCAGCAAGGCTTTACCCTGATCGAGGTGATGGTGGCGATCATGCTGATGGCCGTGGTCAGCCTGATTGCCTGGCGCGGCCTGGACAGCGTGACCCGCGCCGACGCCCACTTGCAGGCCAGCACCGAACAGACCCAGGCCCTGCTGCGCGCCCTGAACCAGTTGCAGCTGGACGTCAGCCTGCGCGCCGGGGTGGAACTGGCGCCGCCGCCCACCCTGGACCGGTCGCCCGTCGTCGACGCCTTGCCGGCGGTGACCGTGCGCAGTTCCGACCGCCAGGGCTTTCGCCTGGAACTGATCCGCCGCGCGCCAACGCCCGGCGATGGCCTGCAACGGGTGCGCTGGTGGCTCAAGGGCGACACCTTGTACCGCTCTGCCGCACCGGCGCGGGATCGCTACCCGCTGCCGGCGCCCAAGGAGGCCGTGGCGGTGCTGGGCCAGGTCAGCGACCTGCAAGTACGGGTGTGGGACCACGACAAAGGCTGGCGGCAGTTGAGTGGCAATCGCCAGGACAATCCCCTGGGGATGGAAATCACCCTGGTGCGCCAGACGCCGCAGGGGCTGGAGCGCTACCGGCAGGTGCTGGGGCCGCTGGACTGAACCTGTGGCAAGCGCGCTCCAAGGTTAGCTGAGCAACACCACCCCACCCGGCAGTTCCGTGCACTTGGCCCCATAGGCATCGCGAATCAGCAACGCCACGCCCGCCAACTGCTCAAGGCTGAAGCGCGCATGTACCCGGCGCTGGCCCAGTTCGCGGTTGAGCAAGACCAACATGCCCGGGCGATAGCGGTTGATCTCATCGATCACCCTCTCCAGCGTGGCGTTATTGAACACCAGCACCTGTTCCCGCCAGGCCATCACGGCCTCGGTGTCCACGGCCACCACGGGGCCCAGCCCTGCCGCGTCGTAGGTCAACTGGCGCCCGCTGTCCAGGCGCACGCTGCGCCCCTCGACTTCAACCGCCAGCCAGCCTTCAATGCAGGTCACGCACACACTGTGGTCGGTATTGCGCACATTGAACCGCGCCTGGCTCGCACTCAGCCACCCCGCCCCCGCCTGTACCGTCAACGGCTGTGCCACCCGCACCTCAACTTCGCCTTCCAGCAGTTCGATGCCCTGCTCGCGCCGGCTGATGCGGGTCTGGGTGTTGAGTTCCAGGCTAATGCCCTCGCGCAACTCGACCCGGCGCTGCTCGCCCACCTCGGTGCGGTAGTCGGCGCTCAACCCGGCAAATCCACCGGGCACCGTGACGCGCACCATCGCCAGGGCCACCGAGGCGGCAAGCGCCCCGCCAAGGAACGCACGCCGGCCGAAGTGCCGGGGCGCCGGGGCCGGGGCCTGGGCCAGTGCCGGGGTCAATTGTTGCCACAGCCGCTTGGCGTGCTCAAAGGCCTGGGCATGCTCCGGGCTCTGGGCGCACCACTGGCGCAAGGCCTTGGCATCGGCCACGGTTGCCTGGCCCGAGGTCAGGAGGACCAGCCAGTCGTGCGCTTCACCGTGCAATCGGCTGTCGGGCGTGCCCCGGGCAGTGGGAAAGCTAAAAATATTCAAACGCGCAGGTACTCACGGATTATCAGGGACTCAACACTAAGACGGTTTTCCGGCGCCGGGACCGAACCGCTGGATGGCTTTTCTTTCCAGGCGCTGGGCGCAATGCCCCAGGGCCGCCTTGATTTCCTTCTCGACCATGCGCGTGGAAATGCCGAAACGCTGGGAAATCTCCAGGTGTGGCGCTTCCTCCAGGCGCGCGGCGATAAGGATCTTGCGGCGCCGGGCGGGCAGTTCGTAGAGGGCTTTGAGCAGGGACTGGAGGTCTTTCTGGCCGCCCACCACCCGCGAGGGGTCCTGGGCTTCGTCGCTGATGTCGAGCAACTCTTGGACTTCGCTGCCGGTCAGCAGGCGGGCATCGGCCTGACGCCGGTCGGCCGCGATGTTCAGGGCCATGCGGTACAGATAGGCATTGGGTTGTTGCAGGTTCGCCGGCATGTCCATGCGGTCGACCCGCAGGTAGGTTTCATGCAGGACGTCATTGGCCAGGTCCTCCGACCCCAGGCGCTTGCGCAAGCGCACCTTGAAGTCTTCGTAGGAGGCCAGGAACAACCTGACCATTGGCGTGTGCCCGGTCTCCTTCATGCCCCGGAAACTCCTTCCCGTGCTGTGCATTCCATGCGTTTTCCTGTGGTGTCGGGCATTAAAAGCAGGGTCAACGGCAACCGCATCGAACTGGGTGCCGGGCGTTCTATCCGGGTGCTGCCCAGGCTGCGTAGCAGCGCTTCATCGCGCTGCACATCGCCGGTGGAACTGACCAGGCGGCTGTGTTCAATCAACCCGTCACGGTTGACCCAAACCTGCACCAGCGCCCGGAAACTGCCGGGGCGGGTCAAGGGCGAACGGCACAGGCTGGCTTCGACCGCCTGCTGCAAGGCCGTGGCATAACTGCGGTTGAGCCGTGCGGCATGACGGGGCGACACCCCGCGGCTGGCCAGCGGCTGGCTGACTTGCGGCAACTGCAGGGTGAATGCATCACTACGTGCGTAACGCGCCATCAGGCCACTCCCTGTCAGTAACAGGCTCAGGGCCTGCTGGGCACTGTAGTGCCCGTGCACCCCCATCGAACGCCGCCCGTAGGTCAACTCGCGGTCCACCAGCACCGCCATGCCGGTCGCACGGCTGAAGGCCTCCAGGGCCGGCGCCAGGCTTTGCGCCGGCAGATCCAGGCGCAACACCGGCGGCTCGCCCGCCTGCACCGTGGGCAGTGGCAGCCACATCCAGGCCAACAGCAAGGCCAGGCAGCAGTGCGTGCGCCTCCAAGCCCACCGTTCGACCCCTGCTCTGCCTTGCGTCACGGCTGGCATGTCCTGCGAAAAGTGTCATCCTGAAGCCAATGTATGAACCTGATGTTACGGTGATAGCAAAAAAAACTTCACCGTTTCGACAGGTCCACGGGGCTAGACTGGCAAGCACGACCGGCCCTCTCCCAGGGCCTGCCAGGAGGCCCGGATGAAGCGATTGACGATGATCTTGTTGTGTGCGGGTTTACCTCTGCTCGCCCAGGCCACCGAGGCGCCCGGCGGGTGTGTCGAGGCCCGGGTCGACGGCTACAAGGCGCCGGACTATGCCTGCCTGAGCCAGCAGATGGGCAATAACCCACAAGGCACCAAGGCCGCGCAGAAAAACCGCGCGGCCCGGGAAACCCCGATCCACCTGCGCCAGCCCAACCAGATCGGCTTGTCGACACCGGCGGCGACCCGTGTGCGCATGGGCAATACCTTTGGCACGTCGGTCAAGCCGCAGCGGCCTTGATGTAGGCCAATAATCCACAATCGGTAGGAATATGCCGGGACTTTTGCCAGAATGCGCAACTTAGAAACATTCGCATTCGCAGGAAATTCCCATGCACGCCCTCCACTCGCTCCCCGCTGCGCGCCGTATCCTTGCCGTTGAGGATGACCCGGTGCTCGCCGCCCACCTCGACAGCCACCTGGGCCAGCGTGGCTTCGAGGTGACGCTGCGCCAGGACGGTGGAGAGATCGTCGAGCTGGCGCGCACCCAGGCTTTCGACCTGATCCTGATGGATATCATGCTGCCGGGCAGCAGTGGCCTGGAGCTGCTCGCGCAACTGCGCCGGCATCAACGGGTGCCGGTAATCCTGATGTCGGCCCTCGGCGACGAGCAGGACCGCATCAGCGGTTTCAGCCAGGGTGCCGACGATTACCTGCCCAAGCCGTTCAGCATGCTGGAGATGGACGTGCGCATCGATGCGATCCTGCGCCGGGTGGCCTATGAACATGAGGTGCCCGGCACGGCACGCAATGAAGACCCGCAACTGACGTTCGACGAACAGCGCACTGATGTGCACCTGGATGAACAGTGGGCCGAGCTGACCACCACCGAGTACCGGGTGCTGGAGACCCTGGTGGCCCATGCCGACGAGGTGCTGACCAAGGCATTCCTGTACCAGCAGGTCATGCACCGCGCCTATTCGCGGCATGATCGCAGCCTGGATATGCATGTCAGCCGTATCCGGCGCAAGTTGCAGGCCATCGGCTACACCGCCGGGCGCGTGGAGACGGTCCGAAGCACGGGCTATATGCTGACCCGGCTGGAGTCATGAGGCTGCCCAACCGCCACTCGCTGTTGTGGAAGTTGATCGGCTTGCTGGCGGTGTTGTGCCTGCTGGTGGTCAGCCTGCAAGTGGATGTGAGCCGGCGCATCTACGAAGCCACCGCGCGCTTGCCTGCCCCCACCCGGTACATCCTCAGCGAGTACGCCCGCCAGGCCGAAATGGCCTGGCGTGAACGCGGTGCGGTGGGGGTCGATGAGTTCCTCAAGCGCCTGCGGGCCCAGGAGCAGGTGTGGGCGGTGGTGGTGGACGAGCACCAGTCGCTGTCCTCCCAGGCCCTGACCACGCTTGAGCGGCGCAAGCTGGGTTTCGTGCGCGAGATCGACTGGCCAGTGGGCCGCCCGGGTGGCCGGCCGGCGTTCTACGTGCCGTTCAGCGACGGCGCCGCGCGCCTGGTCATGGAGTTGCCGCTGCACCTGGACCCCCGCCAGGGCCGTGGCCTGTGGGATATTTTGCTGCGCCAGGTCCTGCCGACCTGCCTGGCGCTGTTGTTTGGCGTGCTGTTGTACCGGGTGCTGATTTCGCCACTGGTGATCCTGCGGCGCCAGGCCAATGCCCTGAGTGCCGGTGACCTGGCAGCGCGGGTCGGGCCCCAGGTGACGCACCGCCGCGATGAGCTGGGCGAACTGGCCCGGGCCTTCGATCATATGGCCGAGCGCCTGGAAAATACCGTGGTCCTGCAACGGCGCCTGCTGCGGGACTTGTCCCATGAACTGCGCACGCCCTTGAGCCGGCTGCGGGTGGCCGGCGAACGCGAGCCCGAACCCGCCGCCCTGCGCCAGCGCCTGGAGCGCGAAGTACAAGGCATGGAACGCTTGATCGGCAACACCCTGGAGCTGGTCTGGCTGGACACCGAACGCCCGTCGATGCCCGTGGAGGCGGTGGAGATGGAGCCGTTGTGGGACCTGCTGCGCGAAGACGCCTGCTTTGAAAGCGGCTGGCCCCGCGAGCGCCTGCCCTGTGAGCTGCCCCCAGGCGTTTGGGTGCTGGGCAACCTCAATAGCCTGGCCCAGGCCCTGGAAAATATCCTGCGCAATGCCATCCGCCATTCCCCCGAGCACGGCGTGGTGCGCTTGAGCGGCGTGCTTGAGGGCGATTTCTGGCACTTGTGCATCCAGGACCAGGGCCCCGGGATCGAACCGGACCAGTTGGAGCAGATCTTCCTGCCCTTCACCCGCCTCAATGCCGCCCGCCCGGGCGGTGACGGTTATGGCCTGGGGTTATCGATTGCGCGCAGCATCGTGCAGTTGCAGGATGGCCAGCTGTGGGCCCAGAACACCACGCCCGGGCTGTGCCTGCATCTGCGGCTCAAAGTGTATAAGTTGTAAATTGCGTTTACTCCCATATGAGAATCACTAGCATTGGCGCCCTGAGTTTCTTGTGACCCACTCGATCTCCGGTGGAAACGCACTTATGTGGGAGCTGGCTTGCCTGCGATGGCATCTCCTCGGAATGACCTGATAGACCGAGGTGTCTGCATCGCAGGCAAGCCAGCTCCCACACAAGCCCTCTCCTGCAAGGGGATGTGGGTCGCCTGGTCTGACGCTGATGAGCCCTCCATGAAAAGCCAATCCCCTGCCTGGCCGACACTCTCGCGGATTGTCGCCGCGCTGATCGGCGGTTACCTGTTGACCTACGCATTTACCGCCGCCCTGGCGCGCCTGCTGCCCATGGATAAGGTGGATGCCCTGGTGGTCGCCAGCCTGCCGTCCTTCCTGATCTACACCCTGGCGATCCTCTGGGCCTTCGCCTGTCGCAACGCCTGGCGTGCCTGGGCCGGGATGGCCTTGGCGCTGCCCTTGGCCGTCATCGGGTTCTGGCCACACTGGCGCGAGGTGCTGGGATGAAACACAAGACACTGACCCAGGCCATGGCCTGGCTGCATACCTGGAGCGGGCTGGTGTTCGGCTGGCTGCTGTTTGCGATCTTCCTCACTGGCACCCTGGCGGTGTTCGACAAGGAAATCGATGGCTGGATGCGCCCGGAAATTCCCACCGCCACCCTGTCGCAAAGCGCCGCCGCGCAACAGGCCCTCGGCTATCTGGCGCGCCAGTACCCCACGGCGCGCACCTGGAATATCGGCCTGCCCGGCGAGCGTTCCGACACCCTGACGGTCTCGGCCGGCGAGCAACGGCGTGGCGGCGGCACGGTGCTCGACCCGTACACCGGCGAGCCCCTGGCCGTGCGCGAAACCGCCGGTGGCGGGTTTTTCTTCCGCTTCCACTTCACCCTCAACCTGCCGCGTGACCTGGGGATCTGGACCGTCGGCCTGGCCGCCATGGCGATGCTGGTGGCGCTGGTCAGCGGGATCGTGATTCACAAGAAATTCTTCAAGGAGTTCTTCACCTTCCGCCCGGCCAAGGGCCAGCGCTCGTGGCTGGATGCACACAATGCCACGGCGGTGCTGGTGCTGCCGTTTCACCTGATGATCACCTATACCGGGCTGGTGATTTTCTACCTGATCTATATGCCGGCGGCGGTGGACGTGCTGTTTGACGGTGACCGCGACAACCTCGGCCGTGCCCTGCGTGGCGCGCCCGCCGAGCAGCAGGTGCGCGGCGCGGCCAGCCACGCCGCCGAACTGACCGCCCTGGCGCCACTGCTGGCCGCAGCCGAGCGGGCCATGGGGCCGGTGTCGAGTTTGTCGATCCATCATCCCGGGCGCAGCACCGCGCGGATCGAGGCGCGCCCGGTGCTGGGCAATCGCATCGAGCTGACCAAGGGCCAGAGCATGCTGTTTGATGGGGTCAGCGGTGAAGTCCTGCGCCAACCCGCCGTCAGCCGGCCGAGCCTGCTGACCCAGAAGGTCATGGCCGGCCTGCACTTTGCGCAGTTCGGCGGCTACGCCATGCGTTGGCTGTACTTTATCTGCGGCCTGGCCAGTTGCGCGATGCTGGCAACCGGCGTGGTGCTGTTTACCGTCAAGCGCCGCCGGCGCCACGATGGCGAAGGCGCCGTGGGCGCCCTGCTCTACCACCTCGCCGAACGCCTGAATGTGGCGGTGGTGGCCGGGCTGATGGTGGCCTGCGTGGCCTTGTTGTGGGCCAACCGTTTGCTGCCCGTGGAACTGGCCCAACGGGGTAGCTGGGAGGTGCGGGTGTTTTTCCTGGTGTGGCTGTTGAGCCTGGGCCACGCCATTGTGCGCCCCTGGCGCAGTGCGTGGCGTGAGCAACTGGGCCTGGCGGCGGCGTTGTGCATCTGCCTGCCGGGGTTGAACCTGCTGGGGGAAAGCCGGGGCGATTATTTTTACCTGGAGTTGACCACCCTGGCCCTCGGCCTGCTGCTGGCCTGGCCGTGCTGGAAGCTGTACCAGGCGCCCAAGGAGCGCAGTGCACGGCGCGTGGCCAAGCCCCCTGTAGCGCAGGTCAACTGAGATGACCTTGATAACGGCAGTCTGGCTGGCCTGGGGTGGGATGCTGGGGTTATGCCTGGGGTTGGAGCGGCACTACAAACAGCTGTGGCAGCGCCCGCCCTCGCCCCGGATAAAGCGTGGCTTGCGGGCCATGGGCTGGGTGCTGCTGACGGCCAGCTTGGCCGTGAGCGTACTGGGCTGGGGCTGGGCCATGGGGCCGGTGGCGTGGTTTGGGCTGATTTCGTTGGCGGGGTTGAGTGTGGCGTTTCTATTGCCTTACGCCACACGCTGACGCCCTGCGGGAACGGGCTCAGTGAACGACAGCCCGGGTCACCAGAAAGCTCAACAGCTGCGGCTCGTCCTCCAGCTCAATGGCCTGCACCGGGCGCGGCAGGTTGTCCAGCACACTGCGCCAGAACGCCTGGGACACTTCGTCCTGGTCATAGAAGCGCACCAGCCAGTCAGCCTCGCCACTGCTCAGCACCTGGGTGGCCAGGGCGCGGCCAATGCCTTTGCGGCGGTAGCGTTTCAAGATAAACAGGTCGGCCAGCTCCAGGGCGTTGACTCCCGCCAGTTCGCTGCGTTCGATCAGCAGGAAGCCGGCGATGTAACCGTCCACCAGCAGCAGGTTGGCGCTCCATTGCGGGTCCTGCCAATAGCGCGCCAGGTGTTCTTCATGGATATAGAAGCGGCCGTCCAGCTCGACGTCTTCCTGCTCCCAATCCGAGGATTCATAGGCATAAAACTGGTAGAGGTTGCGGATCAGTTCGGCCTGTTCAGGGCCGGTCTGGATCAGTTCGACAGTGCTGTCACTCATAGCGGGGCTCACGCGGGCGGGGCGCCACAGTAGCGAAGGTCGGCGCCCCAGGCAAGCCGCTAGGCCTGCTGTTTGAGCCGAGGCTCCGCGCTCAACCATTGCCCCAGCTCGCGATGCACCTGGGGCGCCAGCAGTTGCCGATCCGCCATCCATTGGTCGTTGAACACCGTGTCCAGGTACTTTTCGCCGCCATCGCACACCAGGGCCACGATCACGCTGTGGGCCGGGGCGTGCCGGGCTTCGCGCAGAGCCTGGTAGACCACCCCGCCGGCCGAGCCGCCGAGCAGCAGGCCGTAATGCCGCGCCAGGTAGCGCGCGGTTTCAAAAGCCTGGGCATCGCTGACGGTGAGGCCTTTATCAATCAGTGTGTAGTCGACCACGGCACCGATTTCCGCGCCTTCGGGGGTGCCGGTGCCAGACTGGTGGTACGGCGCGCCGGGGCCGCCGAAGATCACCGAGCCACAGGGTTCGACCCCGATCACGTGCAAGTCGTGGACATGGCGTTTCAACGCACGCGCGGTGCCGCACAGCGAGCCGCCGGTGCCTACGGCGCCCACCAGGTAGTGGATTTCATCGCCCAGCACTGCGCGCAATTCCGCGGCCAGTTGCGTGTAGCCATTGGCATTGGCCGGGTTGTGGTGCTGGCGCGTCCAGTAGGCGCCCTGCTCCGTGGCAATACGCTCGGCGGTGGCATCGCGGTCGGCGGTGGACAGCCCGCCACCGGGCTCACCCACCCGCACCAACTGCGCCCCGAACGCTTGCATGGCCCGCAGTTTGTCGGGGCTGGCGTGTTCATCGACCACGGCGGTAAAGCGGTAGCCGCGCTCGGCAGCGAGCAATGCCAGGCCCAGCCCGGTGTTGCCCGAGGTCGACTCGACAATCCGCCCACCCGGCTTGAGTTGCCCCGAGGCCTGCGCCTCGTCGAGCATCTGCCGGGCCATGCGGATCTTGGCGGTGCCGGTGGGGTTGAATTGTTCCAGCTTGAGCAGCACACAGCTGCCGTTTTCGGTGACGCACAATTTGAGCAGCGGCGTATCGCCGATCAGTTCGGACAGGCAAGTCTTGATCATGACAACCTCTGGGCAGTATGAAAAACCGGCGCGGCGCTTACCCGGCCAGGGTCGCGACGGCGCGTTGCAGGCGGGTGAGAAACGCCTGGTTTTGTTCGGCCAGGCCCAGGGACACCCGGATAAAGCCGGTGTACCCCGGCTCGCGCCAGGCCTTGACGATGATTCCGTCCTTGAGCAGTTCGTCGACCACTTCCAGGGCGTTGCAGGCGGTGTCGACAAACAGGAAATTGGCCTGGGACGGCGCCACGCGAAACCCCGCCGCCTGCAACCCTTCGGTCAGGCGTTGGCGCTCGATGGCAACAAATTCACGACTGCGCGCCACGTGTTCCTGGTCGAGCCACGCGGCCTTGGCGGCCTCCTGGGCCGGTTGATTGACGTTGTACGGCGTGCGCACCCGGTGCAGCGCATCGATCAGGCTAGGGTGCGAGGCGATGCCATAGCCGATCCGCAGCCCCGCCAGCCCATACGCCTTGGAGAACGTGCGCAGGATGATCCACGGTCGCAACTGCGCACCGAGGATTGCCAGGGCGTCGGCGCCGTCCTCGACGAACTCGAAGTACGCCTCGTCGATCACCAGCAAGGTGTCGGGATGGGTCGCCGCCACCAGTGCGCTCAGCTCCATGGCCGACAGGGCCGTGCCCACCGGGTTGCAGGGTGTGCTCAACATCAGCATCTTCGCCGGTTGCCGCAGGGCCGTGGCCCAGGCCGGTAGGTCGACGCTGAAGTCATGGTTGAACGCCACCTTGTCCACCTGCGCGCCCATCATCAGCGGCAGGCTTTCATGCAGGCTGAAACAGGGGCATTGGGTGACCACCCGGTCCAGGGGATCGAGCAAGGCCAGGCACAGCAACTCCAGGATATTTTCCGAGCCGTTGCCAAGGATGATCCGCGCCGGGTCCACCTCCAACTGCCCACCGATCAGCTGCCGCAGCGCCCGGGCGCTGGGGTCGGGGTAGCGTTCCAACCCCGCCCCGCCCTGGCGCGCCAGCACCGCCGCGGCGGCCGGCGACATGCCCAGCGGGTTTTCGCAGTTGGACAGTTTGGTCACCGTTGGCGTACCGAGCTGGCGTGGATCGGCCCCCGGGTCATACAGCGGCAAGCGCCGCACGCTGGGGCGCACCAGCGCCTCGATGCGCTGTGCAGGATTAGATGGAAGCATTGCACACCTCGATGGCGCCCGTGCGCTCCAGGGTCTTGAGTTGCCGTTCAAACGAGACAATCAGCAGCAGCGCCGTGGCCGCCAGGCCCAGCGCCAAGCCGGCCCACACGCCAAAGATGCCGTAGGGGCTGACAATGCCCAGCAACCAGGCAGCGGGCAGCCCCACCAGCCAGTAGCCGAACAGGGAAATGCGCAGCGGCCCCGCCGTATCGCCGATGCCGCGCAGGATGCCGTTGCCGATGTTCTGGCTGGCGTCGAACACCTGCAGCACGATGGCAATCAACAAACCGGTGGTCATCAGGCGTACCGCATCCAGGTTGTTGGCGTGTTCGGTGCTGATAAACAGGCCGATCACCTGTTCCGGCAGCAGCGCATAGGGAATCGCGAACAGCAGCATCACCAGCACCCCGAGCCCCAGCCCCACGCGCCCCAGTTGCCGCGCACGCCGGTACTGCCCGGTGCCGCAGGCCTCGCTGATATGGATCGAGGCGGCATGGGAGATGCCCGCCGAAAACATAAACACGATGTAGATGATCTGGTTGAGCACGGTCTGCGCCGCCAGCGCTTCCATGCCCAGGGTGCCGATCAGCAGGGTCAGCACGCTGAAGAACCCGGCCTCGCTGGCATAGGTCCCGGCAATCGGCAGCCCGAGTTTCCACACCGCCTTGATCGCCGCCGGCGAAAAGCGCAAGTGCGCCAACGTGAAGTAACCGGCCAGGCGCCGATGGGTCAGCACCACGGCGAGGAACATCAGGAACGACAGCAGGAACACCACGGCGCTGGTGATCGCCACCCCCGCCAGCCCATACGCCGGGACGCTGAACTTGCCGAACACCAGCACATAGTTCAGCGCGGCCGTGAGGAAGATCGACACCAGGGTGATCGCCAGCAACGGCCCGGGGAACTTCAGGCCCACGGTAAAGTGGCGCAACGCCTGGAACCACAGGCAAGGCAACAGCCCGGGGGCAATGATCAGCAGGAAGTCCATGGCATTGGCCACCACACTGGCGTCCTGGCCCAGCCAGGTCAGCGGCTGGCGCAACCCCAGCAAGAGCGCCATAAACACCAGGCCGCTGACGGTCGCCCAAAACAGCCCCGCCACCAGCAGCGCCCGCACCTGGGCTTCATCGCCCTGGGCATTGGCCTGGGCCACCAGGTTGCTGACGCCGGTGACCAGCCCGGTGCCGGTGGTGCGCAACTGGTTGAACAGCGCGATGGCCAGGCCACCGGCCGCCAGCTCCTTGGCGCCCAGGGTGCCGAGCACCACGATATCGATGGTGGTCAGGGCCACATAGGCCAGGTTGGTCAGGATCAGCGGCAGCGCCAGTAACAGCAGGGCCCGGCTGTCGGCGCGCCAGGCGCCGGGTTGTGCGGTATTCAGGCTGACCATAGTTGGACCCTCTGCCCACGGTTCTGCGCCAGGGCGCGATCGGCCATCAGGCGGCCGAGGGCGACGTCGGTCACCACCATGCCGCTGTTGTAGGCGAACACCACATCGCTTGGATGGCGCCGGGCGGGCGCCAGGCCCAGGAGAATGTCCGGCAGTTCGGCGTCCACCGCGGGCAGGCTGCCGTCGGCGGCGGCCAGGTCGGCGCTGGTGACCTGCATCTGTGCGCTGTCGGTGGCGATGCGGTAGTCGGCGCCGTGCAGCACGTCGGCATCGATGCCATAGCCCACCAGCACCGCCACGGCGCCCGGCTTGAGCCAGGCCCGCTGTACTTGCTGGCGCGCCGAAAGCCCGGCCACGCCGAGGATGATATCGGCCTCGCCGGCTGCCGCCGGCAGGTCATCGACCACGATCACGTCGCGCAGCGGATAGTGTTTGCGCAGGGTGTCCTGCACCGCGCGCAGGCCCTCGGCGTAGTGCCCGTAGACATACAAACGCTCCAGGTCCGGCATGGCCGCGAGCAACATGGGCAACGCCACCTGGCCCTGCACGCCGGTGCCGACCACCAGGGCACTGCGGGCATCCGGGCACGCGGCCCGGGCCATCAACGCCGAAGTGGCCGAGGTGCGCAGCGGGCCGAGCTTGACCACGTCCATCAAGGCAATCGGACGGCCGGTGCGGTCATCACACAGAAAGATAAACGAGTGGAATTGATAGGCATCGCGGGTGCGCTGCGGGTCATGCTCGTACACCACCTTGAAGCCCACGGTGTGGCTGGCGCCATCGCGGCCGACCATCGAGTAGCTGATGGAATGGCGGTTCGCCGGTTCGACAATGGTCTTGAGCGGGTTCTGCGAGTCGCCGTTGCGCAAGGCCTTATATGCCTGCTCGACCACCTGCAGCACTTCGTGGTAACTCACCCCCAGGTCTTCGAGCGCGGCCTGGGGCAGCACCCATAGGTCGGCGGGGGCAGCGGGTTTGTTCAAACTGTTCACTCGGGGCTCCTTGTTGAGTGGCTTTACGATTAAGCCAGGCTGTCCAGCTTCCAGCGCAGCGCGTGACTGCGCAGTTCCACCACCACTTTGTGCGGCAATGGGGCTTCATGAAAGGGCGACTCGTTGGAGTCCATTTGATAACCGGCGGTATTGAGGTAGATGAGCAGGTCACCTGCCTGGATCGGGCGATCGAAGGCGACTTTGCGCCAGGTCAGCATGTCTGACTCCAGGCAAGAGGCCCCACCGATGCACGCCACAAACGGCGCCAGCGGCCGGGGTGAAGCCGGCAATAGCAGCGGGTCGGGCAAGAATTCGCTGTTGAACCACTGTTCGGAGAGGTTGAAGCTGCTGCCCTGCACCGTGACCTGGGCATAGCCGTCACAGGCCGTGCGGTCCTTGATGCCCTGCACGCGGAACACGCTGATACCGGCCTGGTCGAGCAAGGCGCGGCCGGGCTCGATGAGCAGCCGCACGCCGTGCTCGATGACCTTTTGCCCCAGGCTCAGGCCGGGGCTCACGGCGGTGGCGAGGATATCGTCAAGGGCCTCGGCCCCGGCGCGCAGCGCACCATAGGGATAGAAGCCGGCAAAGCCTTTGTCGCTGTGATAGCGCTCGGCGCAGTCCTCGGCCAGAAAGGCCTGCCACTGCGCCGGGTCGACATAGCGCACGGCAAAACCACCGCCCAGGTTGACCGTGCGGCAGTTGTCCAGCCCGCTGGCCTGGCACAGGTCGATCAGTTGGCTGGCGACGTGCGCACGCTGGGCGGTGTCGTAGCCGCCCAGGTGAAAGGAAAAGCCTTGCAGGTCGAGGTTCGCCAGGTGCTGGCGGCAGAACACCAGGGCCTGGTCGCACTCCCGTGGGTTGAGGCCGAAACGACTATGGGCCTGGCTGCTGGGGCAATAGCGCAACAACAGACGCGCACGTTGGCGCAGGGATAGCGCCAATTGCTGGATACGCAGCAGCTCCTCCAACGAGTCCACCGCCAGCAGGCACTGGTGGCTCAAGCCCAGCCCGAGCAATTGATCGCTCTTACGCGGGCCGGACACGCCGATCTCACTGCCGGCAACGCCACCGGCCAAGGCCTTTTGCAGCTCACCGACGCTGGCCACATCCACGCCAATCGCACACTGCGCGCAGGCCTGGATAAAACAGTTGGCCTTGTTGGCCTTCTTCGCAAACAACAGGCTGCCGCGCACCTGGGCCTGGGCAAAGCTGTGCTGGAAGGCTTCGACATTGGCGCAAAAGACCTGCGGGCACACCAGGTGCAGCGGTGAACCGAGGCCATCGACCAATTCGGTCAAGGTGCCCGTGTGCCGCTCAAGCAGGCGCTCGACCCACAGGTGACGCAGGCCGGGCAAGGAACTGGAATATGTCATGGCGTCAGAACTCGAACTTGGCCGACAAAAACACTTCGCGCTCGCGCCCCACATCCAGCCCGCCCTGGTAATAGGCACTGGCGTAGTAGTACTTGTTGGTCAGGTTCTTGCCATGCAGGCGGTAGGTCACCGGGGTCTGCGCCAGTTTCGAGCGGTAGCTGATACCGGCGTCGAGCAAGGTGTAGCTGGGGATATAGCCGCTGTTTTGCGCATCCACCGGGCGGCTGCCGACATAGCTGAGGGTGCTGTCCAGCGACAGGCCGGGCACGGCGGCCACGCTGTACAGGGCACCGACCGCGCCTTTCCACTTGGGCACGCTTTCGGTGCGTTTGCCGTCCACGGTGACGTCATCCACATCTTCCATGCGCGTGGCCAGGTAGGCGGCGTTGGCGGTGAGGGTCAGGGCATGAGTGACGCGATTGGACAGGGTCAGCTCGGCGCCACGGTGGTGGAATTCACCGTTGCTCACATAAGTGTTGCTGGTGTTCAGGTAACTGGCCTTGCGCCGGATATCGAACACCGCCAGGCCCAGGTTCAGGCGCTCGTTGAGGTCCAGCTTCAGGCCGACTTCGTATTGCTGGGACTCGATGGCGTCGGTGGGTTGGTTGGCGTTGGTCGCGTTATAGGGGGCGTAGTCGCCCTTTTCAAAGCCTTTGGAGTAGCTGACGTAAGTCATCACACTGTCCCAGGGCCGGTAGATCAGCGCGGCGCTGGGCACGAACACGTCGTGGCTCTGCGAAGGTGCGATGGCTGAGAGTTCGTCCGCGCGGTACCAGATATAACGCCCGCCGAGCATCACCTGGAACTGTTCGGTGAGGGAAATCAGATCGCTGGCAAACACCGAGGTTTCCTTGATCGAAGACACAAAGTCGGTGGGCCGCTCCGGGCCGAAATGCCACTTGGGTGGGTTGACCGGATGCAGGATATTGCCCACCGATACATCGCCGATGCCGATGCCTGGAGTGCTGCTGTCCACCGAATCCCAGAATGGGCTGACGTCCTTGAACTGCTTGTAGCCGGTGCCAAAAAAAACGTCGTGGTAGATATTGCCGGTGGCGAACTTGCCAGCCAGGTACGACTGCAGCGACCAGGTGCTGAACACTTCGCCACGGGACACATAAAAGTCGGCCGAGCCGATATCGCCATTGGGCTTGATCCCGAACAAGTCGTTATAGCCGCCGTGGCGTTCGACCCGCGAGTAATTGCCTTGGGTCACGGAGGTCCAGTTGTCATCCAGTTCGTACTCGAACTTGGCGTCGAAGTTGGCGCCTTCGGTCTGGTGACGGAACCAGGAGCCGGTCAGCAAGTCACGGCGATTAACCTTGGGCGGCAGCACATAGCTGGACGGGTCCAGGGGGTTGGCGCGGCCGCTCTGGTCGGCACGCAGCAGCGGGTCAGAGACCGTGGACTTGCGCGACCAGTCGGCATTCAACTGCAACAGAGCGCGGTCGCTCAAACGCCAGTCGGTGGCCAGGCCGATAAACTTGCGCTCCATGTCGCGGGCGTGATCGAAGTCGCCGTTTTTCTCGTAGCCGGCATTCAGGCGATAGCCAAAGGCGCCATCGTTGAACGAATCGCTGGTATCGATCGCCACATAGCGGCCGAGCAACGACGAGCCTTGCACGCTGACATTGAGCAGCGGCTCCAGGGTCGGGCGCTTGAGGATGTAGTTGAGGGTGCCGCCCGGCGAGTTGAAGCCGTAGAGGAAACCCGACGGACCCTTGAGCACGTCGATGCGCTCGACGTTTTCCAGGGGCACGTCGTGGTGCGGGGCCAGGGTCAGGCCGTCGCGGCGGATGGTGTTGAAGTTGTCCATGGCAAAGCCGCGCAGGCGGAAGTTGTCAAAGCCGCTGCCGCCCGACGAGCTGAGCACCGAAGGGTCGAGGCTCAGCACATCCACGGCGGTGCGCGCGGAGCTGTCGGCGATGGTCTTGCTGGAGTAGCTCTGGATGGCCAGGGGGATTTCCATGGCGTCCTTGGCGCCGAAGCCACCGGCATTCACTTCCAGGGCCTTGTTCAGCGGTGCACTGACCCGCGTGGCTTCAAGCTCGGTGACCGACTCTTCGCGATCTTGCGCCGCCACGGCGGGCAAGCCTGTGAACGAGGACATCAGACCTACTGCCAACAACGTCGAAAACCGCGGCGCTACCCCGTGCAACTGGTTCATCTGCAATCCCTTGAGCCGAAAATAGACGTTTGGACCTCAAGCACGGCAACACTTGAGAATCGATCTCAAAAGATACAATATAACGTTTCTTTTAACCTAGCAATCGCACGATCATTCAATACTCACTGTCACCTCGCACTTAATGTCAGGCTTCGATCACCAGAGATGACTGCCATGCCCGCCTACACCGCCATCAACTTTGCACACAAATACAGCCTGTTCAGCGAGCAATGGGCCCCCAAGGTCATCGCGCAGATGAACGACTACCAATTCAAGCTGGTGAAGATCGAGGGGGATTTTGTCTGGCACAGCCACGCGGACACCGACGAGACCTTTATTGTCCTCGAGGGCGCGCTGCGCATTGATTTTCGCGAGGGCGCGGTACAGGTCGGGGCCGGTGAGATGTTTGTGGTGCCCAAGGGCGTCGAACACAAACCCTATGCCGAAGGCGAGGTGAGGTTGCTGCTGGTCGAGCCCTGCGGCGTGGTGAATACCGGCGATCAGGGCGGCGAACGGACCCAGCGCAATGATGTATGGATCTAGATCACCACATTACGGATAAAACGCACCGCCACGCCCCCCTCATTGCGATAGACATGGGGCTGGTGGCTGGGGAACATAAAGAACTCGCCGGCGGCAATGCGGGTTTCGACGTCGCCCACCACCAGGGTCAGATGGCCCTCGAACACGAACAACTGCTCGCTCCAGCCTTCCAGGTCGGGGTCCGGGCAATAGCGGTCGCCCGGCTCCAAGCGCCACTCCCACAGCTCCACCTCACGCCGGGCGGTGGCCCTGGCCAGCAATACGGCCTTGCTCCCCTCGATTTCACCGGCCCAGGCCAGTTCGTTGATGCGGCTGTGGTCGCGGGCGTCGGGGGCCTGGATCAGGTCGCTGAAGGCCACGTCCAGGGCTTCGGCCACACGGTCGAGGGTGGACAGGCTGACGTTTTTTTCACCCGCCTCGATGGCCACCAGCATGCGCCGGCTGACCCCGGACTTTTCTGCCAGGGCTGTCTGGCTCAATTCGCTGGCGTGGCGCAGGCGTCGAACGTTGTGGCTGACATGCTGCAGGACCGAGGCCCGTTGCGGATTTTCTTTGTGCACTATATTGCTCACTCGATGGGTTTGCGCAGTATACTGCCCAACTGCGGCGCATTGTGCGTTCCGCGCCCTTCCTGTGCAAGACCAGAGCCGCCATGACCACCTCGACCGCCTCCCCATTGTTTTCCCGCTTCAGCAAAGCCGAATGCGTGCTGGTGCTGATCACCATGATCTGGGGCGGTACGTTTATCCTGGTGCAACATGCCATGACCGTCAGCGGGCCGCTGTTCTTCGTCGGCCTGCGCTTTGCGGCGGCGGCGCTGGCGGTCGGCCTGTTCTCCTGGCGCAGCCTGCGCGGCCTGACCCTGTTCGAGCTCAAGGCCGGCGCCTTTATCGGCACCGCGATCATGCTCGGTTATGGCCTGCAAACCATTGGCCTGCAGACCATCCTCAGCAGCCAATCGGCGTTTATCACCGCGCTCTACGTGCCGTTTGTGCCGCTGCTGCAATGGTTGGTGCTGGGACGGCGCCCGGGGTTGATGCCGAGCCTTGGCATCATGCTGGCGTTTGCCGGTTTGCTGCTGCTGACCGGCCCGGCCGGCGCCTCGCTGAATTTCAGCCCCGGTGAGATCGCCACCTTGATCGGCGCCATCGCGATTGCCGCCGAAATCATCCTGATCAGCGCCTATGCCGGCCAGGTGGATGTGCGTCGGGTGACCGTGGTGCAACTGGCCACGGCCTCGCTGCTGTCGTTCCTGCTGGTAGTGCCCACCGGCGAGGCCTTGCCGGGGTTTTCCTGGGTGCTGCTGTTCAGCGCCGTAGGCCTGGGCCTGACCAGCGCGGTGATCCAACTGGCGATGAACTGGGCGCAGAAAAGCGTCTCGCCGACCCGCGCCACCCTGATCTATGCCGGGGAGCCGGTATGGGCCGGGGTGATCGGGCGGATTGCCGGTGAGCGCTTCCCGCCGATGGCCATGCTCGGGGCGGTGTTGATTGTGGCGGCGGTGATTGTCAGTGAGATGAAGACGCGCCAACAGAAGCCCAAGCTCGCTTCAACAGGAGACAGATAGGCGTTTTCGATCCATCTTGTAGGATTCTGCCACAGCTTGCCGTTTGGTAATCCGTATTCCGGCACGTATGATGCATCCCAAACCACTGCAGATTAGAAGCCTATGTCTCTGATAGTTCTACTGCTTCTGCCTTTCATCGGCAGCTGTCTGGCGGCCTTGCTGCCGCACAACGCACGTAATACTGAATCCCTGCTGGCCGGCCTTGTGGCTCTGGTCGGTACCGTCCAAGTCGCCTTGCTCTACCCCCAGATCGCCAACGGTGGCGTGATCCGCGAAGAATTCTCCTGGCTGCCCAGCCTGGGCCTGGATTTCGTGTTGCGCATGGATGGCTTTGCCTGGTTGTTCTCGCTGCTGGTCTTGGGCATCGGTAGCCTAGTGTCGCTGTACGCCCGCTATTACATGTCGCCGGATGACCCGGTGCCGCGTTTTTTCGCGTTTTTTTTGGCGTTCATGGGCGCGATGCTCGGGCTGGTGATCTCCGGCAACCTGATCCAGATCGTGTTTTTCTGGGAACTGACCAGCCTGTTCTCGTTCCTGTTGATCGGCTACTGGCACCACCGCTCCGATGCACGCCGGGGGGCCTATATGGCGCTGATGGTCACTGGTGCGGGCGGTTTATGCCTGCTGGCGGGGGTCATGCTGCTCGGCCATGTCGTCGGCAGTTACGACCTGGACCAGGTGCTTGCCGCCGGTGACCAGATCCGTGCCCACACCCTCTACCCCCTCCTGCTGACGCTGATCCTGATCGGCGCCCTGAGCAAAAGCGCGCAATTCCCCTTCCACTTCTGGCTCCCCCACGCCATGGCCGCACCGACTCCCGTGTCGGCCTACCTGCACTCGGCCACGATGGTGAAGGCCGGCGTGTTCCTGCTGGCCCGCCTGTGGCCTTCGCTGTCGGGCAGCGAAGAATGGTTCTGGATGGTCGGCGGCGCCGGCGCCCTGACCCTGTTGCTCGGCGCGTATTGCGCCATGTTCCAGAACGACCTCAAGGGCCTGCTGGCCTACTCCACCATCAGCCACCTGGGCCTGATCACCCTGCTGCTGGGCCTCAACAGCCCGCTGGCCGCCGTCGCGGCCGTGTTCCATATCCTCAACCACGCCACGTTCAAGGCCTCGCTGTTCATGGCCGCGGGCATTATCGACCACGAAAGCGGCACCCGCGATATCCGCAAGCTCAGCGGCCTGGTGCGCCTGATCCCGTTTACCGCGACTCTGGCCATGGTCGCCAGCGCCTCCATGGCCGGGGTGCCGTTGCTCAACGGCTTCCTGTCCAAAGAGATGTTCTTCGCCGAAACCGTGTTTATCTCCTCGACCCAATGGGTGGAAATCGCCCTGCCGGTGATCGCGACCATCGCCGGCACCTTCAGCGTGGCCTACGCCTTGCGCTTCACCGTGGATGTGTTCTTCGGCCCGGCTGCCACCGACCTGCCGCACACGCCCCACGAACCGCCACGCTGGATGCGCGCGCCGGTGGAGCTGCTGGTATTTACCTGCCTGCTGGTGGGGATCTTCCCGGCCCAGGTGGTCGGCTCGATCCTTGCCGCCGCCGCCCTGCCGGTGGTCGGTGGGGTGTTGCCCGAGTACAGCCTGGCGATCTGGCACGGCTGGAACGCGCCGATGATCATGAGCCTGGTGGCCATGACCGGCGGCGTGGTCCTGTACCTGCTGCTGCGCAAGCAACTCAAGCGCGGGCGCTTCAAGTACCCACCGATCATCAGCTACTTCAATGGCAAGCGTATGTTCGAGCGCTGCCTGGTGGTGATGATGCGCAGTGTGCGCCGGCTCGAAAAATACATCAGCACCAAGCGCCTGCAGACCCAGTTGTTCCTGCTGGTGCTGGCGGCGGTGGTCGTCGGGATGATCCCGATGCTGGGCAGCAGCCTGAGCTGGGGCGACCGCCCGAAGATTCCGGGCTCCATTGTGTTCGTGACCCTGTGGCTGCTGGCGATTGCCTGTGCCCTGGGCGCCGCCTGGCAAGCCAAGTATCACCGGCTGGCGGCCCTGACCATGGTCAGCGTCTGCGGCTTGATGACCTGCGTGACCTTTGTGTGGTTCTCCGCGCCAGACCTGGCGTTGACGCAACTGGTGGTCGAGGTGGTGACCACCGTCTTGATTCTGCTGGGCCTGCGCTGGCTGCCACGGCGGATCGAAGAGGTCTCGCCGCTGCCGAGTTCGTTACGCAAGGCGCGCATTCGCCGCTTGCGCGACTTGCTGCTCTCGACCGTGGTCGGTGGCGGCATGGCGCTGTTTTCCTATTCCATGCTGACGCGCCAGACCCCCAACGATATTTCCTCGTTCTACCTCAGCCGCGCCCTGCCTGAAGGCGGCGGCAGCAATGTGGTAAATGTGATGCTCGTGGACTTCCGGGGCTTCGACACCCTGGGCGAGATCACCGTGCTCGGCGCGGTGGCCTTGACCGTCTATGCGCTGCTGCGCCGTTTCCGCCCGCCCAAGGAGAGCGAGCAACTGCCCGCGCAACAACGGCTGTTGGCACCGGACGTGGACACCGACCTGGTCAACCCACGCCAGGCCAGCGACACCGCCCTGGGCTTTATGATGGTGCCGGCAGTGCTGGTGCGCCTGCTGCTGCCGATTGCCCTGGTGGTGTCGTTCTACCTGTTCATGCGCGGCCACAACCAGCCGGGCGGCGGGTTTGTCGCCGGGCTGGTGATGTCGGTGGCGTTTATCCTGCAATACATGGTCGCCGGGACCCAGTGGGTCGAGGCGCAGATGAACCTGCGGCCCATGCGCTGGATGGGTTTTGGCCTGCTGTCGGCCACCTTGACCGGGCTTGGCGCCATGTTCTTCGGCTACCCGTTCCTCACCAGCAGTACCCTGCACTTCAGCGTGCCGGTGCTGGGCGATATCCATATCGCCAGCGCCCTGT
This sequence comes from Pseudomonas sp. ICMP 8385, assembly GCF_002699915.1. NCBI lineage: Bacteria > Pseudomonadati > Pseudomonadota > Gammaproteobacteria > Pseudomonadales > Pseudomonadaceae > Pseudomonas > Pseudomonas sp. ICMP 8385. Next base: position 113,487 of record NZ_LKBY01000056.1, read on the forward strand.
TCTTCGACGTGGGCGTGTACGCCATGGTGGTCGGCTCGACCCTGCTGATGCTCACCGCCCTGGGCCACCAATCGGTGCGGGCCCATAAACCCGGCAACCAGGCGAAAGCCGCCGCCACCCCACAAGGAGCTGCCGCCTGATGGAAGAAGTCATCGCAATTGCCATTGGGGTCCTGGCGGCCTCCGGCGTCTGGCTGGTGCTGCGGCCACGGACGTTCCAGGTGGTGATGGGCCTGTGCCTGTTGTCCTATGGGGTCAACCTGTTCATCTTCAGCATGGGCAGCCTGTTTATTGGCAAGGAGCCGATCATCAAGGACGGCGTGCCCCAGGACCTGCTCAATTACACCGATCCCCTGCCCCAGGCCCTGGTGCTGACGGCGATTGTGATCAGCTTCGCCATGACTGCGCTGTTCCTGGTGGTGCTGCTGGCGTCCCGGGGCCTGACCGGCACTGACCATGTGGACGGCCGGGAGCCCAAGCAATGAGCTGGATGAACCAACTGATCATCGCGCCGATCCTGCTGCCATTGCTGACCGCCGCGCTGATGCTGATGCTGGGCGAGAAACACCGCCCGCTCAAGGCCAGGATCAACCTGCTGTCGAGCCTGACCGGCCTGGGCATCGCGATGTTGATGCTGTACTGGACACAAAAAGGCGGCCCCGCCTCCATCGGCGTATACCTGCCGGGCAACTGGCAGGCGCCGTTCGGCATCGTGCTGGTGGTGGATCAGTTGTCGGCGCTGATGCTGGTGCTCACCGGAATCATCGGCGTCAGCGCCCTGTTGTTCGCCATGGCCCGCTGGGACCGTGCCGGCACCAGCTTCCATGCGCTGTTCCAGATCCAGTTGATGGGCCTCTACGGCGCCTTTCTCACCGCCGACCTGTTCAACCTGTTCGTGTTCTTCGAGGTGCTGCTGGCCGCGTCCTACGGCCTGATGCTGCACGGCTCGGGGCGAGCGCGGGTGTCGGCGGGGCTGCATTACATCTCGATCAACCTGCTGGCTTCATCGCTGTTTCTGATTGGCGCGGCGCTGATCTATGGGGTCACCGGCACCCTGAACTTCGCCGACCTGGCTCTGAAAATCCCGCTGGTGCCGCCAGCCGACCGCGGCCTGCTGCATGCCGGTGCGGCGATCCTCGCCACGGCGTTCCTGGCCAAGGCCGGCATGTGGCCTTTGAACTTCTGGCTGGCGCCGGCCTACTCCTCGGCCAGTGCGCCGGTGGCGGCAATGTTTGCGATTATGACCAAGGTCGGCGTGTACACCGTGTTGCGCCTGTGGACCCTGCTGTTTTCCGGGCAGGCCGGTGCCTCGGCGCTGTTTGCCGGTGATTGGCTGGTGTACGGCGGCATGGCCACCATTCTCTGCGCCGCCCTGGCCATGCTCGCCGCCCAGCGCCTGGAGCGCATGGCCAGCCTGAGCATCCTGGTCTCGGCCGGCATCCTGCTGGCGGCAGTGGGCTTTGCCCAGCCCAGCCTGACCGCCGGTGCGCTGTTTTACCTGGTCAGTTCGACCCTGGCCTTGAGCGCGCTGTTCCTGCTGGCCGAACTGATCGAACGCTCACGCTCGGCCAATGAGCTGCCCTTGGACGATGAAATCGAAATATTGCCACGGCCGGTAGAATCCCTGCATCCGCCCAAGGGCACCAACCTCGACGATGAGCAAAAGGCCGTGGTCGGCCAGGTCATCCCGTGGACCATGGCCTTCCTCGGCCTGAGCTTTATTGCCTGCGCCCTGCTGATCATCGGCATGCCGCCGCTGTCGGGGTTTATCGGCAAGCTCAGCCTGCTCAGTGCGCTGGTCAACCCCCTGGGCCTGGGCCATGCCGTGGCTGAGCCGATCCGTCCGGCCGCCTGGGGCCTGTTCGCCCTGTTGATCTTCTCGGGCCTGGCCTCGCTGATCGCCTTTGCGCGCCTGGGCATCCAGCGCTTCTGGACCCCGGAAGAACGGCCTTCGCCACTGCTGCGACGCCTTGAGTGCGTGCCGATCTTCATCTTGCTCGGCCTGGCGGTTGGCCTGACATTCAAGGCCGAAACGCTCATGCGTTACACCCAGGACACCGCCGCCAGCCTGAACAACCCCGAGCATTACGTCATGGCCGTCATGGCCACGCGCCCGGTGCCTGGCCCGCAAGTCCAGGCCGCCGCCGTGGAGGTGCAGCCATGAAGCGCCTGTTCCCTGCCCCGTGGTTGTCGCTGGCCCTGTGGGGGCTGTGGCTGGTGCTGAACCTGTCGCTCAGCCCCGGCAACCTGCTGCTGGGGGCGATCCTCGGCGTTCTCGCGCCGCTGATGATGGCGCCGCTGCGCCCGCTGCCGATCCGCATTCGCCGGCCCGGGGTGATCCTGCGCCTGTTTTTCCTGGTCGGCCGTGACGTGATCGTCTCCAACCTGCTGGTGGCGTGGGGCGTATTGACCTGCGGCTCGCGCCCACCGCGCTCGCGCTTCGTCAAGATCCCCCTGGACCTGCGCGACGCCAACGGCCTGGCGGCACTGTCGATGATTACCACGGTGGTTCCCGGCACCATCTGGTCGGAACTGGCCCTGGACCGCAGCATCCTGTTGCTGCACGTGTTCGACCTGGATGACGACGCGCAGTTTATCGAGCACTTCAAGCAGGCCTATGAACGGCCCCTGATGGAGATCTTTGAATGAGTGCCCTGCTCGCCAATGCGATCCTGTGCAGCCTGTTCCTGTTTTCCCTGGCCATGGTCCTGACCCTGATACGCCTGTTCAAGGGGCCCTCGGCCCAGGACCGGGTCCTGGCCCTGGATTACCTGTATATCCTGGCGATGCTGATGATGCTGGTGCTGGGCATTCGCTATGCCAGTGATACCTACTTCGAGGCGGCCCTGCTGATTGCGCTGTTCGGCTTTGTCGGCTCGTTTGCCTTGGCCAAATTCCTGCTGCGTGGGGAGGTGATCGAATGATCAATATCAGTGAACTGCCACTGTGGGTGGAAGTGCTCGTGGCGATCCTGCTGCTGCTCAGCAGCCTGTTTGCGCTGATTGGCGCGCTTGGCCTGTTGCGGATGAAGGACTTTTTCCAGCGCATGCACCCTCCGGCGCTGGCCTCGACCCTCGGCGCCTGGTGCGTGGCGCTGGCGTCGATTATCTACTTCTCCACACTCAAGTCCGGGCCGGTGCTGCATGGCTGGTTGATCCCGATTTTGCTGTCGATCACCGTGCCAGTGACCACCCTGTTGCTGGCGCGCACGTCGCTGTTTCGCAAGCGCATGGCGGGAGAGGATGTGCCGGCGGAGGTCAGTAGCCGTCGCACCGAGAGTGGTAGCTGATCCCTCTGAATATATGCGGTAAAAAATGTGGGAGCGGGCTTGCTCGCGATTGCGGTGTATCAGTCAAGTATTTATCAACTGACCCACCGCAATCGCGAGCAAGCCCGCTCCCACATTTGGCCCTGCATACCGCCTGTCAGGCCCAGGCAACAACCAACAACCCCGTGCCCAACACCAGACACAGCGGCGAATAGAAAAACGTATCCAGCCGCGCAAACCGCGACCCGCCGACGGTCTTGAAGAACCCCACCAGTTCCGAATCCCCAATCGCCCGTGCAAACATGATCAAGGCAATCGCGCTGATCCCCCACTGCAGGGCCTGATGCCCCACCGCCTGGAAAAACAGCCCCGCCCGCAGGCACACCAACAAGGCGATCAGCACCAGCCCCAGCGCCACCAGGAACGTGCCCAGGGCCGATGGCTTGAACGCCGGGCGTGGCCCGCTGGCGAACTCGCCGGGCAGTTGCGGGATCGCCGCCGTGCTGCCTAGCTTGCCGCCTGCGGCCCAGTACACATGGACCATGCTGATCAATGCAAATACCCCGACGACCCACCTCGCAATCACAAAGCTCATGGCTGGATACCCCTTAAAAAGTCCGAAAGAGGATAGTCCTTTTCAGATTTTTTGCAGGCATTTAGTCGTCTGGTGATAAAGTGCCAACCCATGAAACTCACCCGCGCCGACCGCTCGTTGATTGCCTGGATGCTCTATGGCTGCGTCCTGTTCAACGTGTTCGCCTGCAGTATTGGGCATGGGCAAATGGTCGGCATGCAGCTCAACGGCCTTGGCGGCCAGTTCTGTACCGTAGACCCGCGCACCCAGGCGCCAGCCCCCGTAAACACGGGCGATGAGTCGCTGCCCACGCTGTCCAAGGCCTTCGGTTGCCCGCTGTGTTCCACCGGGGGCATGGGCCCGGCGCTCAACTCCAGCCTCAACGTCGCGGTCCTGCCCCAGCCTCACGCCCCGCCTCCGGCCGTGGTGGTCACCGCTGACATTCCCACCCGCGTTACCTGGCCTGCGGCTAATCCGCGCGCCCCGCCCGCCTACGCCTGATACCTGCGCTTTTTGATCCGCACACCGCGCTGTTTCCCCCGGGAAGCGCGCAGGGCTGTGCGTTGCTTCCAAGCCACGATTTTCAGGATGTACCGATGAAACACTTACCTCTACTGGCGGGCCTGTACGGCTGCCTGCCGTTCAGCGCCTGGGCCCTTGAGTTGGCGCCCACCACCATCGACGGCACCGCCAGCAACGAACCGGGCCTGGCCCTGGACCAATCCAGCGGCATGGCCTCGCGCCTGGGCTTGAGCGTGCGGGAAACCCCGGCCTCGATCAGCATTGCCGACCGCAATGATATCGAGCGCCGAGGCGCCAAGACCTTCCAGGACGCCGCCAATACCCTGCCGGGGGTCAACGCCAGTGCGCCGCCGGGGTTTGGCGGGTTTATCTCCTATCGGGGCTTTACCAGCAGCCAGATCACCCAGATGTTCAACGGCATCAACGTCGCCGGCGGCCTGGCACGGCCGGTGGATGCCTGGATTTATGACCGGGTGGAGCTGGTGGGCGGCCCCTCCTCGCTGATCAACGGCGCCGGCTCCGTGGGCGGCTCGCTGAACTACGTGACCAAGCTGGCCACCCGCGAGGAACGGGCCGTCGAAGGCCAGATCAACTATGGTAGCTACGACACCACCGGCATCGCCCTGGGCCTCAACCACGCCCTGACCGAGCCCGGCGCCGAGGTCCAGCACTATGCGCGCCTGGATGTCAGCCGTAACACCAACCACACCTATATCGACCGCCAGCAACGGGATGCCTGGAGCGTGGCGTTTTCCCTGCTCAGCGACCTTACCCCCAACCTATCCCACACCCTGGCCCTGGAGTACCAGGACGAACACGAGGACAGCCCGTACTGGGGCACCCCGGTGCTCAACCCCAAGGCCGGCGAACTGAAGATCGACAAGCACAACCGCTTCAACAACTACAACGTCGCCGATGGCCGCTACGAACAACGCACGATCTGGGCCCGCTCGATCATCGACTACCGGATCAACGACAACACCACCCTGCGCAACACCCTCTACCACCTGGACAGCCAGCGCGACTACCGCAACCTGGAGACCTACCAGTACAGCGCCGACAACAGCGTGGTAAACCGTTCGACGGCCTACCAGGTGCGCCATCAGGGCAAGCAGAACGGCAACCAGTTCGAGCTGCGCCATGACACACGCCTGTTCGGCCTGGCCACCACCTGGTCCGGCGGTTTTGAATACAAGGTCAACAGCACCACCAACAGCCCGCTGAGAGAGCCCGGCAATAGCGCGGTGGACCCGAACAACTACGACCCAGGGCATTTCTACGACATACCCGGCATGCGCCCCGGTTTTGTCAAGGACAAGACCAACGAAGTGACGACCAAGGCGCTGTTTGTCGAAAACCGCCTGGGCCTGACCGACAAGCTGTCGCTGCTCAGCGGCCTGCGCTATGACGCCATCGACCTGGACGTGACCAGCCATCAGGGCAACCAGGATAACGTCAAGAACCGCTGGGAGCCGGTGACCGGGCGTGTGGGCCTGACCTACCAGTTCATCCCGTCGGCCAATGTCTATGTGCAATACAGCACTGCGGCCGAACAACCCACCAGCACGACCCAGGTGTTTGATGTGTCCACCGGCAAGCAATGGGAAGTGGGCAGCAAGTTCGATTACCTGGACGGTCGTGGTTCCGCCACCGTGGCCGCCTACAAGATCGAGCGCAAGGACTTTGCCGTGACTGACCCACTGGACAGCACCCGCAGTATTGCGGTGGGCGCGCAGTCGTCCAAGGGCATCGAGCTGGCCAGTTCATTGCGCATCACCCCCAAGCTGTTGGCTGAGGGCAATTTCGCCTGGGTCGATGCGCAATACGATGACTTCAACGAGAAAATCGCCAGCGGCGCGGTGGTGTCGCGCAAGGGCAATACCCCAACCAACGTGCCCAAGCGCGTGGGTAACCTATGGCTGACCTATGACATCGCCCCCGCCTGGCAGGGTGGCGTGGATGCGCGGTACGTGGCGCAGGTGTATGCCGACAATGCCAATACCCTGACCGTGCCGGCGTATACGCTGTTTGGCACGTTCCTGACCTACAAGGTCGATCAACACACCTCGGTGACCGGCCGGGTGCGCAACCTGACCAATGAGGTGTATGCGCAGTTTGTCCAGGTGTCGCCGGCGTATTACCTGGGGTCGCCGCGGACCTTTGAATTGTCGGTGCAGACCAAGTTCTAAGGCTGGAGTGCAATTAAAACTGTGGGAGCCCGCTCCCACAGTTTGATCTTCATATGAACGATTATTTGAGGCTGGCTTCGACCTTTGCGGCCACATCCTCCGTCAACCAGGCCTTCCACACCTGCGGGTGCGCCTTGAGAAACGCCTGCGCCACTTCCCGGGGTGGGGTGTGTTTCTCGCTCATGGCCGCCAGGGCTTGATTGAGTGGGCCAATTGGAAAGTCGACCTTCTCAAAGAACTGCGCAATCTGCGGATACTGCTGCTGGAACGGCGTGGAAACACCAATACTCAGCTTGGATGCCAACGAACGCGTGGGCTTGGGGTTGGGGTTGTCGGCATCGGTCAGGGTCTTCCAGGCCTCGGCGTCGAACGCGGGCTCTTCCAACTGGACCAGCTTGTAGCGCCCCATCAGTGGGGTCGGCGACCAGTAGTAGAACAGGATCGGCTTGCCACGGCGGATCGACGAGGCAATCTCGGCATCCAGCGCCGCGCCTGAACCGCTGCGAAAGTTGACGTAGCTGTCATCCAGGCCATAGGCCTTGAGTTTCTGCTTATTCACCACTTCCGAGGTCCAGCCGATAGGGCTGTTAAGGAACCGCCCCTTGCCAGGGGATTCCGGGTCCTTGAATACGTCCTTGTAGCGCACCAGGTCCTTGACGCTGCGCAGCTCAGGGGCCAGTGGCGCGATGCCCTTGGCCGGGTCGCCCTTGATCACGTATTCCGGCACCCACCAGCCTTCGGTCGCACCCTTGACGGTATCGCCCAGGCCGACCACCTTGCCTTCCGCTTCAGCCTTAACCCACACCGGGCTGCGTCCTGCCCACTCCTCGCCAATCACCTGGATATCATTTTTGGCCAGGGCGGTTTCCAGGGTGATGGTCGTACCGGGCAAGGTGTCGGTGGGCAAGTCGTAGCCCTTTTCGACGATAAACCGCAGAACTTCGGTGATCAGGCTGCCACTTTCCCAATTGAGGTCGGCAAAGTGAATGGGCGCCTGGGCCGCCGCTACCGGTGCGGCCGCCATCGACAAGCCCAGGGTGGTAAGGGCCGCTGCCAACAGCGCTCGAATTGCTTGCATGCCTTTGAACCTCGATGGCGGATGGCTTTGCTGTCATGCGAAAGCCCTTAATAATTAAGTCCATCCAACTGTAGTAGAGGTTCAACCGATTGCCGGTGCGCGTACTTATTACTCGCTGGCCTTGAAAGTCACCAGTTCGCCCTTGCGCCACTTGGCGGCCTTGCCGGTCACGGCCTTGAGGGTTTTGCTCAAGCCTTCCTGCAATTGTTCATTGGCGGCAAACACCAGCATCACGTTGTGACCTTCCTTGAACACAATGCCTTCGCCTTGCGCCGTGGAAACAAACGCATAGTCGCCCAGGCCATAGACGGTCAACTTGATGTCGCGGAACTTCAGTTCAAACTTGCCACCTTCACGACTGGGCAGGACTGCCGCACGAAAATGATCGCCGACCTTGAGTTCCAGGCGCGGCTTGTCATCTACCACCAACGCTGTTTCGGTATCGATTTCAGCAATGTAAATACCTTCCGGGGTTTGTTCCGTGATGTAAACAAACCGCGACTGGAACTGTTTAACCAACTTCGCGCGCAAATCACCCAGCACGAACAATGCGTGCATATCCAGATTACTGACTGCCAAGGAAACGCCCCCACATCTAAAAAAGCGCTGACCGCCCAGGCGGGCAGCACAAAAAAGGCCAATACGGCACGACACACTGAAAAACTGAAGTTGATCCCCGCCACGCTTGTACAGCCGGGCCTGACGGTCCTTGTACAAAGTCGTCAGGCAGTGCAGGAAATCACAGGTTTATCGGCCAGAGAATACTGGACGACCCACTTCAGAGAATAACCCATTTGAAAGGTTAGTTTTCCGACAGCCAAAAACAAAGGAAAAACGTTGGATGGAACCGAACGTGAGCTGCCGACAACAATATTAGAACAGCAACCCGACTTAAAACCACCCGAAATGCTGCAAGCAGGTCAACCGATCGACAGGAGCTGGTCATGCAACGACTTCAACGCCAACCGACACTGACTCCCAGCGGCTTATCACGCAAGGATGACGCGGCATTCTACAGCGTGTATGCCAATAACGTGTGCCCGGATTTCGCCCGGTATCGGGTTGTGCCGGCGGGCAGGAATTTTTTCCATATCCTGGAAGTGCCCAGCGGCCGGATCAAAGGCTTTCGCAGCGACCACAACAAAGCCTGCGCCTTGGCAAAAGAGTTGGAAACCCTGCTTCGCGCCATGCTCAATTGAGTCTCGCACACTCAATGCAGGCGGTCTGATTGCTCCAGGTCCAACAGGGCCTGCCAGGCGGCGCGGCATTCCTGGGCTTCGTCGCGACTGGCGAAGGCCGTGCCACGCTGTTCACCGTTGAGCAGCACCACCCAGCAGGCCCTCAGCCCCTGCGCACGCAGGGTCTGTGGCACACCACTGCCAATCATCACCGCCACATCGACTTTGCTTTGCATGGACGTTCTCCGCAGAATTAGTTAGCCAGCTAACAATATGCCGCATCTTAAGCGGTTCCCGACGCCGGAAAAAGCTATCGGCGCAGAAGCTTCCTTGCATAACACGCAACAATCGGTGCCAGGGCCTACCGCGCCGCGCCCTGCCCTTGAGGCTTATAGCCCAGGCGCAAACCACCCCAGTGCCGGCCGCTGACCATGATCGGCACCGACAGATCGTGCATCAGCTCTCCGGTATCCCGGGTATAGGTTTGCAGCAACACCGCCTGCTGGTGGCTGCCGCAACGAATCCCGGTGCGGTCTTCAAACTTGCGCTTGGTGCGATTGTTCACGGCGTCCACCTGGGCATCCCCGGTCAGTGCCTGGGAAAACGCCTTGTTGTGCGTCGGCACATAGCCCTGTGGCGTGCAGGCAATCGCAAACACCAGGCCTTCGTGACGGGGTAGCAAGGCCTCCTGGATAGCCGGCAAGACTTGATCGGTGTAGCCGTCGAAACGGCTGTGGTACTTGCTCGGCTGGGTGTTGGGGATCGGTGTGTAGCTGCGATTGAACAGGTCATCGAGGCTGATGCGGTTCTGTTGGATATCCGCCTCGAACTGCGCGGTGATCCGGCTGGCGCCTTCGCGGGCCAGGTCGTAGATACGTTGGTGATAATCGTCCAGGCCGACCTCGGCCAGGCGCTCGCTGATGGTTTCGGCCTGGCCTTGCATTTGCACGGCGGCCTCGGCCAACTGCTGGGTCTGCTGGTCGCTGACGGTCAAGTCGCTGCGCATCTGCTCCACGGCATGGAACAGGCTGTCGAGTTGCATCCGATTGGTCTCGGTGCCCTGGGCAATCGCGCCGACCTGGCCCTCCACACCCGCCGCCAACGTGGCAATGCTCTCCAGTTGCTCGCCGGCGTGTTCCACCTGCTCGACGCCGGCCTGCAAATCCACGGACAGTTGGCGGATTTGCTCCACCACCTGGGCGGTGCGCTGCTGGATATCCGCCACCATCACCCCCACTTCATCGGTAGCGGTCGCCGTACGGCCCGCCAGGCCGCGCACTTCATCGGCCACCACGGCGAAACCGCGCCCATGCTCGCCAGCACGGGCCGCTTCAATGGCGGCATTCAAGGCCAGTAGATTGGTCTGGCTGGCAATTGACTGAATCACCAGGGTCACGCGCTGGATTTCTTCGCTGCGCTGGCTCAGGGCCTCGATCAATTGGCGGCTGTCGCTGGCGCGCTGGCTGAGTTGATGCATGCGGCTGATGGATTCCCCCAGCACCGCCCGCCCCTCGGTGCTGCGCTGGTGGGCCTGGCCCGCCGCCCCCAAGGCCTCGCGGCTGAGCTGGGAGGTGAGTTGCTCGGTGCCAATCATCACTTCGGCGCTGCTGACAATTTGCTGGGCCGCGCCCAATTGCGATTGCAGGCGGGCCGCCAGTTGCTTGACCGAATAGGCCACGCCAGCGGCTGACAGCGCATTATGGCTGGTGGTGTAGGACAGGTCGCGGGTCAACGCGCCCATGGCCTCCTCGGCCACATCAGGCGCGGGACTGCGGGCCGGTTTTTTCAGAAACGGCAGCCAGATCAGCAACAGGACCACGGGCAGGCAGAGGTAAATCGACAGGTCGGCGAACGCCAGGCCCGACAGTATCAGCACCAGGACGATGCTTTGCAGCAGCGGTGTCACCCAGCCCGGCAGTTGGCGGCTCACCGCGTGCGGCGCCACGGCGGCGCCCATCAGAGATCCATCCCCAGCCATGCTTGTCACCCCACTGCTTGTCATTATTGTGCCTGCATTAAACGCCACTAATTAGCCATTATCCATGGGCCTTTGGTGTTAGGGCATGCAGCAGATCAATAGACGGGGGATAGCACGGGGGGAGCGTTGTAGGAGCCAAGCCGGCCCCTACACCTTCAAACAGATCAGGCCTGGCGCTGATGCTTGTCGATTTGCTCGTGGCGCTCTTGCGCTTCGATGCAGTATTTGGTGGTCGGGCTGATCAGCAGGCGCTTGAGGCCGATCGGCTCGCCGCTGTCGTCACACCAGCCAAAGGAATCTTCCTTGATACGGCCCAAGGCCTGTTCAAGTTGCGGCAGCATGCGCTGGTCGCGGTCGATGGCGTTGACCAGCCAGGTGCGCTCTTCTTCTACCGAAGCAGCGTCAGCCGGGTCAGCCGGGGTGTCCAGGCTTTCAATGGCGATGCGGTTCTGCTCAATGCGCTCGTGGTGCTCGACTTTCATGTCTTGCAACAACTGCTCGAAAAAAGCGTGCTGCTCGGCATTCATGTAGTCATCCGCCGGCATGGCCAGCAACTTTTCCTTTGTCATTGATTTCTCTATAAAAAATACGTGCATTAAGGCGAATAAGGGAGCGTTCCGGCCAACCTCTGCAGGTCGGGGAAAGACGCCGTCCATTCCAAGCGCCACCCGGCACTCAATTTACGAGGGGCGGCAGTCTACGGCTGACTTGAGGGCGCAGCAACTGAAATGACAGGCAATTTGTCCGACATTTCCCCAAAAGGCACCAGGACGGGCTCGATAGGCGGTTATCGGAGTGCGTTTATAGCAAGAAATTCAGTGTTGTGGAGCTATATAGAAGACAAACGGTTGGCGGTGCACAAATGTAGGAGCGGGCTTGCCCGCGATTACGCTGGGTCAGTTGATAGAAACTTGACTGACCCACCGCTATCGCGGGCAAGCCCTAATGCCAGTCAGTTAAGCCCTCCCGCTTTCTTTTTGGGGTATTTGACCGGCCTAGGCTTGACCACCCTGGGGTAACTTCGTTGACGCCTGGCAGGTAACATGAAGTGTTGAGCCTGAGTGCGCAGCTCTGCCAGCCGCTTAGGAATCG
>NZ_LKBY01000057.1:0-219 GCF_002699915.1 Pseudomonas sp. ICMP 8385
CGAGCTGGCGGCCGGCATCCTCGCTGTCATCAATGGCTATCTGGGCGACCGCGGCCTGTCGCTGCGCCAGGGCACCATCGTCGATGCAACGCTGATCAATGCGCCCAGTTCGCCCAAGAACAAGGACGGCAAGCGCGACCCGGAAATGCACCAGACCAAGAAGGGAAACCAGTATTATTTTGGCATGAAGGCCCACATCGGCGCCGATGACGAATCGGG
>NZ_LKBY01000058.1:0-219 GCF_002699915.1 Pseudomonas sp. ICMP 8385
CCCGATTCGTCATCGGCGCCGATGTGGGCCTTCATGCCAAAATAATACTGGTTTCCCTTCTTGGTCTGGTGCATTTCCGGGTCGCGCTTGCCGTCCTTGTTCTTGGTCGACCTGGGCGCATTGATCAGCGTTGCATCGACGATGGTGCCCTGGCGCAGCGACAGGCCGCGGTCGCCCAGATAGCCATTGATGACAGCGAGGATGCCGGCCGCCAGCTCG
>NZ_LKBY01000059.1:0-219 GCF_002699915.1 Pseudomonas sp. ICMP 8385
CCGATGACGAATCGGGTCTGGTGCACAGCGTAGTGGGCACGGCGGCCAATGTGGCGGATGTCACCCAGGTGGACAAATTGCTGCATGGCGACGAAAACGTGGTCTGCGCAGATGCAGGCTACACCGGTGTCGAAAAGCGGCCCGAGCATGAAGGACGTGAAGTTATCTGGCAGGTGGCGGCACGCCGCAGCACCTACAAAAAACTCGATAAGCGCAGCG
>NZ_LKBY01000060.1:0-219 GCF_002699915.1 Pseudomonas sp. ICMP 8385
CCCGATTCGTCATCGGCGCCGATGTGGGCCTTCATGCCAAAATAATACTGGTTTCCCTTCTTGGTCTGGTGCATTTCCGGGTCGCGCTTGCCGTCCTTGGTCTTGGTCGAACTGGGCGCATTGATCAGCGTTGCATCGACGATGGTGCCCTGGCGCAGCGACAGGCCGCGGTCGCCCAGATAGCCATTGATGACAGCGAGGATGCCGGCCGCCAGCTCG
>NZ_LKBY01000061.1:0-219 GCF_002699915.1 Pseudomonas sp. ICMP 8385
CAATCAATTCGACGAGTATTTCTTACGTTTTCGCCACCCGGACCCCACTCCGGTGGCCATTTCCCGCATTACAGGCGCACCTCTCCTGCATTCGTCAGTAAATGGCGGCGCGCCATCCACAGGTTCGACAGAGCGAACAGTGTCACCAGTTGCGCCGTGTTTTTGGCCAAGCCGCGAAAGCGCACCTTGGTGTAACCGAACTGGCGCTTGATTACCCGG
>NZ_LKBY01000062.1:0-218 GCF_002699915.1 Pseudomonas sp. ICMP 8385
CCCAGCCGGTAATCCAGGTTCGAGTGCTGAAAGCCCAAGTGAACGGTCAGAATGCCGAACCAGGTGGCAACCACTGCCGAAGGCGCGCCGGATGCAAACAGCAGCACCAACCCCGGGCCAGCCATGAGCATCGCATGTAGGGGATGCCGGCGCTCCCCATTCATCCAGTACAAGCGCTCGGCGCTGTGGTGAATCATGTGAAAACGCCACAGCCAGGG
>NZ_LKBY01000063.1:0-217 GCF_002699915.1 Pseudomonas sp. ICMP 8385
CCTCGCGCAGCGCATCGACCAGCGGCTGAAGCTGCACGCCGGTTTGACCCACCCACTGCGCCAGTGTCGAGCGCGGGATAGCCAGGCCGGCACGGCGGAAGATCTTCTCCTGTCGATACAGCGGCAGGTGGTCGGCGAACTTGGCCACCATCACATGCGCCAGCAGGCCCGCCGTGGGGATGCCCTTGTCGATCACTTGAGGCGGCACCGGCGCCTG
>NZ_LKBY01000064.1:0-217 GCF_002699915.1 Pseudomonas sp. ICMP 8385
CTGTTCGCTCTGTCGAACCTGTGGATGGCGCGCCGACATTTACTGACGAATGCAGGAGAGGTGCGCCTGTAATGCGGGAAATGGCCACCGGAGGGGGGTCCGGGTGGCGAAAACGTAAGAAATACTCGTCGAATTGATTGTTTTTTGATCATTTGGCGAGTTTAAAAGTTGCGCTAGGTGGTATGCCGGGGAAATACATGGCTACTTCAGACCATCC
>NZ_LKBY01000065.1:0-217 GCF_002699915.1 Pseudomonas sp. ICMP 8385
GGGTAATCAAGCGCCAGTTCGGTTACACCAAGGTGCGCTTTCGCGGCTTGGCCAAAAACACGGCGCAACTGGTGACACTGTTCGCTCTGTCGAACCTGTGGATGGCGCTCCGACATTTACTGACGAATGCAGGAGAGGTGCGCCTGTAATGCGGGAAATGGCCACCGGAGTGGGGTCCGGGTGGCGAAAACGTAAGAAATACTCGTCGAATTGATTG
>NZ_LKBY01000066.1:0-217 GCF_002699915.1 Pseudomonas sp. ICMP 8385
GTTTCTCCAGCAAGCGGCGGAAGTTGAGAATGGTGGTTTCGTCGGGGATGCGCTCCAGGTTCAGCCCGGCAAACTGGCGCAGGATCGTGGTTTCGTACAGCGCTTCCTCCATCGCTGGATCGCTGGAGCCGAACCAGTTCTGCAGCAGATGCACACGCAGCATCGCCATCAACGGGTAGGCCGGACGGCCACCTTCACCTTTCGGATAATGTGGCTC
>NZ_LKBY01000067.1:0-121280 GCF_002699915.1 Pseudomonas sp. ICMP 8385
TCGTCGTAGTGGTAGTGGCTGAGCAGTTGGCCCTGCTGGCGCTGGTGCTCGCGGCCGGCCTGGAACAGGTGTGAGGTGAGGGGCCGGCCATTCAGGTCGATAGTGGCAAGGTGCCCGCCCTTGTCGTGGTTGAAGGTCAGGCGGTTGTTGTCCGGCAGGCGCAGGGTTTCGAGTTGGCCACAGTGGTCGTAGCCATAGCGCAAGGTGCCCCAGCCTTGGTGTTCGGCAGTCAGGCGATTCTGGTTGTCGTATTCGTAGTGCAGCGGCCAGTGGCCGTCGTCGACGCTGAGGAGGTTGCCGAGGCGGTCGTAGGTGTAATCCACGGTACTGCCATCGGGCAGGGTTTTTCTGATAAGGCGGCCGGCGTGATCGCGCTGGTAGGTGGTAATCAGCTGACGGTCATCATCGCCAAACTCGGTTTTTTCCTGCAGGTGGCCGTTAAGGTCGTAGGCGTAGGCGGTGCGTTGGCCGTCGAAGCCGGTTTCCTGCTGGATCAGGCCGTTGGCGTGGTAGGCCAGTTGGTAGGTTTCACCGGCTTCGTTTTCGATTTCGGTCAGTAGCAGGCGGGTACTGTCGTAGCGATAGCGCAGCGCCGTGCCATCGGGATTGATCCGGCGACTGATCAGGTGCAAACCGTCGGCATATTCATAGCGGGTCACGCGCCCCAACTCATCACGCTCGGCGGTGATTTTTCCGTAGGGGTTGTAGCTCAATTCGCGGGTGGCGCCGCCCGGCATGACCACCTTGATCAGGCGGCCCACCGCGTCCCACTGATACTGGGTCAGCGCGCCGTGTTCATCCTCGCGGGCAACCTGCCGGCCGAAAACGTCATAGCGATAACGCCGCACACCGCCATTGGGTAGCTGCTCCCCAATCAGTTGCCCGAGATCGTTCCAGGTCAGGCGCTGACAGCTGTGGTCCGGGAACCAGATGGCCAGCAACTGCCCGCGCTTGTCGTAGCTGTACTCGGTGATATTGCCGTCTGGATCGGTCTGGCGCGTGATCGCGCCCTGCTCATTACGCTGGTACTTCCAGACCGCCTCACCCCGGCGCATGACCCGTACGAAACCATGCTCATGCTCGTAGGAGGTCGGCTCGTCATCCCCAGGAAACAGCGCCACCAAGCGCCCAGCCTCGTCGTACTGATAGGCCGTGATCGCGCCGAGGGGATCCTGCTCAACCGTCAGCCGCCCCTGGGCGTCGTAGGACTTGAAGTGCTTACCGCCATCGGGATCAACCCGCTGCACCAGGCGTGCCTGCGGGTCATGCACGTAGACTTCCTGGCTGCCATCGGCGTGCAGCAAGGTGACGCTGCCGTTGTCATCCCAGGCATAGCGCGTATCCATCTGCGCAAAACTGGCCCAATGCCGTACACAGCGCGCCGCCTTGCCAGACCGTTCCCACGCCCAGAAGAAACTCGCCCCACCGGCCAACTGCCGTTCAGTGATGACCGAGAGGCTGTCGTACTGATAGCGCTCGCTTTCGCCGACGGCATTGGTCGCCTCAAGCAGTCGCCACTGTTCGTCATAGCGGTAGGCAACCAGGTTCTGCTCGGTCACCCAGGCGTCGTCCGCTTCGCTGTCCACGCGAAACACCTGGTAGTCCACCGCCACGATATGCCCACGGTCATAGCGCAACAGCAGGGCGCGACCGGCACCGTTATCCAGGCGCAGAATCCGCCCCAAGCCATCGCGGGAAATACGCAGACGGTTGTCATACGCATCGCTGATCGCTGTCAGCACACCGTCGTGAAAGTGGTAGAACCGTGCCCCTTGAGCCAGCACCAGTTCATCCGACGCCGCCCCCAGATAAATCGCCGCTTCAGCCAGGCTATTGCTGATGGCCGGGCGAGCCGTGGAGGGTAGGGGAAAGGTGGTGCTGCGGTTCTCATGATCGGTCCACACCACCGAGCCGCCGACCACACGCAGGCGCTGGGCCAACGAATGGCTCCAGCCAAAGCCCAGGCCGCAATCCACCTCCACGGCGCTGGTGCGATACAGGCGCGTCCAGGCAAATGGCAGTACGCCATCCAGATGGCTCCAGCCAAAGCCCAGGCCGCAATCCACCTCCACGGCGCTGGTGCGATACAGGCGCGTCCAGGCAAATGGCAGTACGCCATCCAGTTCGCCATCGGTCAGGGTCAGCAGTTCTTCGCCGGTGACCATGGACACCGGGCAGCCGTGGGTCGCGGTTTTATCAGCGCTGGCGGTTGCTTCACCGTTGGGGGATCGCCGGTGACCATGGACACCGGGCAGCCGTGGGTCGCGGTTTTATCAGCGCTGGCGGTTGCTTCACCGTTGGGGGTTTTCGCGGAGGAGGGCGCGTCGTCCACGGCCTCTACCTGCTTGAGCGTGGTATTGCGCCGCGCCCCCCAGTGCATCCGCAGGCCACCCTTTTTCAAGCCGCCGACAACGCCGCGTACGGCCACGGCCTTGTAGCGCTCCACCGCCCCCATAAAACGCTTGAGGATGTCGAACACGCCCTTGACGAAGCCCACCGCCAGCTCAACCACCTGCGCCCCATACTTGGCCAGGCGCAGCCCCAGATAAACGCTTGAGGATGTCGAACACGCCCTTGACGAAGCCCACCGCCAGCTCAACCACCTGCGCCCCATACTTGGCCAGGCGCAGCCCCAGATATGCGATCCCGGCGCCTTGCAGGGCAATGGTCAGTACCAGCGCAATCAGCAAATCAATCAGCAACGACACGGCAAACCCGGCAAGCACCTCGGCGGTTTTCCCTGCAACCAGCGCAATCAGCAAATCAATCAGCAACGACACGGCAAACCCGGCAAGCACCTCGGCGGTTTTCCCTGCGACCTGGCTGGGCGGCAACGCCGACAGCCAGATCATCGCCGTGCGCAACATCAGGTACAGCGCGGCCTCGTCGCTGGCCAGCAACATCGCCTGTTCCATCACCTGCGGCGCCTCACGCGCCAGGGCTGCCAGCTCGGCGGCCTGGGTGCCTAGGCGTTCGATGTGCTTGGCCGGGTCCTTGAGGATGTCCTGCACCAGCGACAGGCTGTCCCACACCTCGGAAATGGCTGACCAGGTGCCGGCCAATATCCCACTGCCAATGGCACTTGACGCCGACGCCTGCCAATGCGGTTTGAACCCCCTCCATTCCTTGCGCAGCCAGGCTTGTAGCTCGGCGGTCAAACCGTCGTAGGAGGTAAACAGCGCCTCCACCTGCGCCGGCGTAACCCCGCCCTGCACGCGCACCTGATAGCGCCCACCGGCCGTGCAGTGATGGGTGCCCTTGCCCTGTGCATCCAGTTGGATCTGCGTGGAACTGCCATCATCCAGGCCAATCACCTGTACCTGGAGATTGCCCAGGGGCACGTCATACACCGACTCGAATTGGCTCTCGATCCTCAGCTCGCCGCCTGCCGGGCACACGGCAACACTGGAGGCAAAATCCGTGTCGCTCATGCTCACCGACACCTGGGAGTCACCAACCCGCAGCACCCGCTCCAGGCCCAGCAGCGACGGCAAATCCGCGGCATGGCTGGCCTTGTCCAGGGCCTGCGCGTACCAGCTTGTTACCTGCTGGCGGTACAACGCCAGGCTCTGGTGAAAGCCATCGAGCTCGTATTCGATCAGGTCGAGGGGCGATGAATCAGGGGCAGGGGCTGGCATCCATGACGTCTCTGCAAAAGAAAGGCGTCGGAGAATGCCGCAGGAAAAGGGAGGGTGGAGGTGTGGGCCGTTAAATCAGAATGGGCTTACGTGCAGGGGGCGTTTTCCAGGTGAGATCGCCGCTTATACCCACATGAAACGGCGATGCTGTTGACTGGTAAAAGCCGATTTTTCAGTCATACAACCAAGGCTTCAGCTCCTGCAGGTTTTTCACCACGATCTGCTGGGCCTCGGGTTTGGGGTCGAGGTTCTTCGGATCGATCTGGTAGCGCTGTAGGACATATTTCACCAAGGCCTGGCGACTGGGGATCACCAACTGCCCATCGACCATGCCCAAATCCGCCTCGATAATTGCCCGCTGCGCCGCTGCCAGGCGCTGGTCCGGGGTGATCACCAAGTCCACGGCGGCCTCCCAAACGTGATCGGCGTCGATCAGGTTCTCGGATTTGCCCAGCAACTCCGGTTCACCGCGCAGGCGGCTCAGGACGAAGTCGCGGTATTTGCCGTTCTTCTCGCAGTAGGCCCGGACATGCCAGCGCATACCGGTGTACACCAGGGTATGCGGGGCAATCAGGCGCACTTCCGGCTCGGGGTTGGCCAGGGACACGTACTCGGTTTCCAGGCGCAACCCTTCGCGGCAAGCCTTGAGCAGCGGGCGTAGGATTTGTGGGCGGATGCTGCGGTCCGGCACCTCCAGCACCTTGGTATGGGCATAGGCCAACGCCAGCCCTTCGATGTGCGGCGCGCGTTCGTTGTTCTGGTACAGCAGGTGCAAATAGGCGCTGGCACTGTCGTCGATAAAGCGCGGCTTGAAGTGCTTGCTCGGGATGTAGCCCTTGAGCTGCTTGTCATATGTCAAGTTTCGGGGCGCATGTTCGGTGATGTAGGTGTTGATATCTTTCGAGGCCTGCTGGCGACTGATGCCGAAGCTCTGGATCAAGTGCCCCGTGGTCAGGCGGCCTTCCCACCAGGCGACGGTTTCGATCAGGCGATAGCGAAGTGCCAGGTCCCAGCGCACCTGTTCGACGGATTGTTTGCGTTTCATGACCCCTCCCATATGTGCGATTACTTTACCTGTATCTGTCTACAGTATGGACCTGTAATAAAACACGACATATCGTTTTGCTGTCTTCGAGATCGCTCGAATTCACTAAGAGGATGCAGGATATGGGGATGTCGGAGCTTGTTTCGACCAGTGCGTTGGTACTCATTGGCGTGATCTTGCTGGTGCTGTTGATGCAGTACCTGCGCCTCCGGGAAATTTGGAGGTTTGTTGCGGGCTGCCGTACGGCGACACGCTGGGCCAAGATTCGCGAGATGGAAAACCGTGAACTCAAGCGCGCCCTGCGGGCAGAGCGGGCACGGGTCCAGGAGCTGAAGCTAAGGCTGGAGCTGTCTTGAAGGGTGATCAAGGTGATGGCCTAGTGCTATTCTGCCGCGCAGCTTCCGGCGTCCAGGCTCAATGACGCTGAAAAAATCAGAAAGGGAGATAGGGACATGTCGTTGTTGGAGTTTTTGCAGGCCAAGAAATATTCAAGTTCGGGGCGGGTTCATGTCGCACCCAACATCCCGAAGAAACTCTTGAGCAACGCCCTTTCTGCCTACGGCCTGACCGTGGACCCCAGCGAAGTGGTGGTGCTGATTGACGACACCATGTTTGCCAGCGGCAAGGACGGCTGCTTGATCGGCCAGGATTACCTGGCCATCCGCGAAAGCTTCAGCGATGCCGTGGCCTATGCCTACGATGAAATCGACGGGTTGGAAATCAAGGGCAGCAAACTCTTCCTCAACAAGCGTCAGGCGATTGCCTTCAACATGCCGGACAAAGACGACCTGCACGATTGCTTTTCCCTGTTGCAGGAATGGCTGCGTACCCGGGGCGGCGAGCAGTCGGCCCCGGTGGCGACGCCGGCGGCGGTAAAGGCCTCGGCCGGCAACCAGGAACTATCGGCAGCCCAGGTCGATTCCATTGTGCAAATGACCCTCAGCCTGGCCCAGCGCCTGGGGCTGGAGCGCGTGTACGTGCGCCCGCATATCCCGCAAAAAAAGCTGCAGGCGGCCCTGGAATCGTACGGCGCCAACATGAGCGAAGATGAAGTGCTGGTGCTGATTGACGACACCCTGTTCGGTGGCGCCAAGGAAGGCGTATTGATGGGCGAGAGCAAGCTGGCAGTGAAGATGGTCTTCGACACCCCGCGCCTGTTTTTCTGGCGCCACCTGGACTCGCTGGCCGTGGAAAAGCGCGACCTGTTCGTCAACTCGCGCAAGGTCGGAACCTTTACCCAAGTGGGTGAGAAAGAACTGGGTGAATTCTTCTCTGTGATTAACGAGGCCCTGGGGGATGCCCGCCGCGGGTTGGCCGATCAGCCGCTGGTGGCGGTTGCGCAACCTATCGTTGCAGTGGTTGCCGCCCAGCCTGAGGCCCCGACCCCACTGGCAGAACCGGTTGCCGAAGAGATCCTCGCCCTGGCAGTCATCGAAGAGACAACCTCTGACGGTCCACAGAAAAAAATCAGCGGCAAGGACAAACTGTTTGGCTACGTTGCCGTGGCCATCGAGCAGAATAAATCGAAGATCCTGCCATTCATCAAGGACAAGACCGGCGAGGCTTCCCTGGCGGCCTTGCGTGATGATGGCAATGTTGAAAAACTTGGTGGGTTTATTTACGCCTTCCTGCCTGGAGTCGTGCGCCTGGCCCTCAAGGAAGAAACTTTTGTGCGGTTCGTCCTCGACAACCGCAACAAGCTCCTCGACAAACTGCTGGCCGGCGAAGCCGAGCGGGTCGCGGCGCTGCAAGACATCACCCCGCCGACGCGACTGGCCCCGACCTATCACGCCGAACTCGATGACCTGCTGATGGACGACGAGCCTGTGGTGCAACCCGGGCAACGGGCTATCGAGAAAATGCAGGCCATCCTCGCCGACCTGAAGCAGGAACAGCGTGACGACCCGGATTCAGCGGTTATCTGGCAGTTGCCGATCAACTACCTGGGCGCGGTGATTCCCAAGGCGCAAAAACTTATTGGCTTCCCTGATGAAGAAGTCGAAGGCCAGATCTTCTTTGTGCTGGCCTTTATGTATGGCTTCTCGTTTCATAAGATTCCCGAGTCGGTTCGTCAGCAAGATGGTCTGCTCGAAGGTTTTCTGACCGGGTTTCTGATGGTGTGCGAGAACTACCAGGCGCGCAGCCCAGGCAGCAAGGTAAGGCCGGAAGACGACCAGATGTTGATGGCAATGGCCATGGCCAAAATGGCCACCAAGCAGCAGCTCAATGAAATGGTCAGGAAGATGCTGGATGAGTACAAGGATGTCGCCAAGCCTGGTGACTTTGAACTCGACGACATCATGTTGCTGCTGCGTGAAGCCAATGGTTTTGCCGAGCAATGGGTCGACAGCCTGACACGGGAAATTATCGCCGAAGAACGCGCCCTGCAAAACAAATGGGGCGATCTGCTGAACTAGCTGTGGCGCGCAGTGCCGGTTTCCACCAGACGTGCAAACTGGCACTGACCCTGGGCCTGCTCCAGGCTGCCTTCAAACGCCACCAGCCCTGCATGCACCTGTTGCAGGGCTTCGATCTGCGCCATCAACTCGTGCTTCTTTTGCGCGATCGCCTGGTTGGCGCGCTGCCACGGCAGTTCATCGCCACGGTGCCCGTGCAGAATCCCCAGCAACTCCTTGAGCTTGAAACCCAACTGCTGCGCGCACTTGATAAACGTCAGTAACTCAACGCTCTGCGCTGAGTAAACCCGATACCGACCCTCGCGTTGCGGGGGTGGCAGCAAGCCGATGTCCTCGTAGTGACGAATCGCCTTGATCGTCGTGCCTGACAACTGCGCGGCTTTACCGATGTACATGGAGGTCCTTTCCTAAAAGAATGTGCCGGCCTTTTTCAGCCACCTGTCCCGCTGCGCCGCAGTAGAGCCCAGCAGCGGGCCGAACAGCACTGTCTTGATCGGCTTGATGCCACAAAACTCAAGGGTGGTCTTACGCATCTGGTGCACGCCGGGCATGCGGTAGAACCAACGGTAATACCACGGTGGCGTATCCAGGGCTACCAGCAGATGGGCGGTGCGGCCCTTCAAGAGCTTGTCGGGGAATGCCTTGCCCTTGCGGTATTTGAAGGCAAAGCCAGAGAGGAAAATCCGATCGATAAACCCCTTCAACAAGGCCGGCACACCGCCCCACCAAATGGGGAAGACAAACGTCAGGTGTGTGGCCCAGAGTATGTCGGATTGGGCACCAAGCAAGTCGGGTTCCAAGGCTTGGTCCTGGTGATAGGCGTGGTGCAGGATCGGATCGAAAACCATCTCGCCGAGCCGTAGGATACGGACTTCATGGCCGGCGGCTTTGGCCGATTGGAGGTAGGCTTCGGCGAGTGCCGAACAGAAACTGGTGCTGGAGGAGTGGCCGAGGATGACCAGAGTGCGCTGAACCACGGGGAAAGCCCTAAGGGAAATGATGTTTAGCGTAGGGTCTGCCGTATAGGGGAGAGTCAAGGGCGGCAAAAAACTGGTGATTCAAGATGGGCTTGGTTCTGGGCGTGCGGGCAGTGCGGAATATTTGCGGTGGGGCGTGTTTGGGGGCTTATGTTGTTGGTTGGGGGCTTTTATAGGCATTAAAAAGCCGGCTTGTGGCCGGCTTCTCGGGGACTGGTTAAGTCTATTTTTGGTAAACCTCACCAGCCTTCAATCATTCACTCAGGCTTTCACCCAAATGATAAAGGGGGCATCAGCGGGAACTCCTCCGCATCGCCGGGCAGGGGGTGTTGGCGCTATGCCAACCCCTGCCAAATGTGCCGCGCATGATACTCATGTTTTCCTTAGTTTCCCAGCGTTTGGTCTGATTTAGAGCTGTCGTAGCCGATCAGATGGTCATCCAGCGGCACCGGTGGGCGGCGGTTGTTGAGGGTGGACCACCAGAAGACCCAGCCGAGGATTTGTACGTTTTGCTCGAAGCGTTGGTCGTAGGTCAGGAGTTCGTCGGGGTGTTCGTTGCTGTTGTGGCTGCGCATGCGCAGGCCGCCGCCGGGGCGGTTGTAGAGGTATTTGATGCGCAGCATGCCGTCGTGTTCGAGGGCGTAGATTTCGCCGTCGATGATCTGGGTGCGGCCGCGGTCGATGGCCAGGATGGCGCCGTCCTGGATAATGTCGATCATGCTGTTGCCGACCATATAGGCCCCCAAGGCGCGTTCGGCAGTGACGTTGAGTTGTTCCAGGGTGCGCAGGGAGAGGCGTAGGCTTTCCTGGGTGTTGAAGGAGGCGTGGAGGGGGATTTCCACGTCGATCTTTTCCGGGCCACTGGCGGGGCCGCAGAGATAGTGGCCGCAGTCTTCGCGTGTGGCAGCGCTGTTTGCGGGGTTGGGGCCTTCCAGCTGGAGGTTGGTCGGCGGGTATTTAGGGCCTTCGCCGGTACGCAGCCAGCGGCTGGTGACACACAGCAGTTCTGCTATTTCGTCGAGCCGGGCCATGGGCACGCCGCGCTTGAACCAGTTGTTCACATGCTGGGGCGTGACGTCGCGATTCTTGGCGAAGTCGGATGCGGAAAGATGAACTTCCCGAAGTAACATTCTTAAGCGATCACCTGATGTATTCATAAACGCAGAGTTTACTGGCCGGAAAAACAGATCAAATAAACCATGAGTTGAATTGGTGTATGTAGGTGTTTCCTTATTGCAAGTAAAATCCTGGCTAAATGCTGTGTGGTTAAACGTTAGTTGCTGTTTTGTTTATCCAGTTGAACATGTTGTTTAATTTTTCCCACAAAAAAAGCCCCGGATAATCGGGGCTTTTTTGATTGCCGGGGCAATGAGTAGCGGTATCAGCCTTTGTAGGCGGCTACC
Organism: Pseudomonas sp. ICMP 8385; assembly: GCF_002699915.1. Taxonomy (NCBI): domain Bacteria; kingdom Pseudomonadati; phylum Pseudomonadota; class Gammaproteobacteria; order Pseudomonadales; family Pseudomonadaceae; genus Pseudomonas; species Pseudomonas sp. ICMP 8385. The sequence goes on from NZ_LKBY01000067.1 coordinate 9,481, forward strand.
GACTTCATGATCTCGGCACGGGCGGCGTCTGCGTTGCCCCAACCGTCGATCTTCACCCATTTGCCTTTTTCGAGGTCTTTGTAGTTCTCGAAGAAGTGCTTGATCTGTTCCAGCAGCAGTGGCGGCAGGTCGGTGTATTCCTTCACGTCGACATACAGCTGGGACAGCTTGTCGTGTGGCACTGCGATGACTTTGGCATCGCCGCCGCCGTCGTCGGTCATGTTCAGGATGCCAACCGGGCGGGCGCGGATGACCGAGCCTGGGGTGACCGGGTAAGGGGTCACGACCAGCACGTCGAGGGGGTCGCCGTCGTCAGCCAGGGTGTTGGGGATAAAACCGTAGTTGGCCGGGTAGAACATCGGGGTGGCCATGAAACGGTCAACGAACAGGCAGTCGCTGTCTTTGTCGATTTCGTATTTGATCGGCGCATGGTTGGCCGGAATCTCGATGGCGACGTAGATGTCGTTCGGCAGGTCTTTGCCAGCCGGAATCTTGCTGTAGCTCATTGGGCGTTGCCCCCGTAGTTGGCCAGGTAAAGTGGCCGGATTGGCCTAAAAGTGGCGGCGATTATAGGCATATTCCTGCGCCGATGCCACGCGCCAGACGTCGTACGGTACTTAGCCTTCAGTCTGATAGCGCGGGTCGCTGGCCTGCAGATGTTTCAGGCGGGCCAGTGGATCCTGGCGGTAAAACTGACTCAGTTGCGCGTAGACCTGTGGATAACTGTCTGCGAGCAAATCCGGGGCGCTGAAGAAATATTCGCTGGTGACGGCAAAAAATTCTGCCGGGTTTTCCGCCGCGTAAGGGTCGATGGCGGTTTCGGCGTCGGGGTTGTGGTCGAGCTGGCGGTTGAGGTCGTCATAGGCGCTCTGCATCACACTGGCCCATTGCTGCACGGGCATGCCATGGTGCAGCGGCGGCAGGCCGTTGGCATCGCCATTGAGCATGTCGAGCTTGTGCGCCAGTTCGTGGATCACCAGGTTGTAGCCCTCCCAATTGCCGCTGGCCAGCACGCCCGGCCAGGCGAGGATCACCGGGCCTTGCTGCCAGGCTTCGCCGCTGTGTTCGCCATCCCATTCATGTTCCACGCCGCTGGCGTCGCGATGGCGCTGGGGGCTGCGGAAGTCATCGGGGTAGAGAATGATTTCGTGGAAACCCTGATACCACTCCAGCTCGCCGAGGTTCATCAGTGGCAGTTGGGCCTGGGCGGCGAGCAGCAGGCGTTGTTCCTGGTGCAGTTCGACGCCGGGCAGGGCGGTGAGGTGCTTTTCGGCGAGGAACAGCACGCTGGCTTCACGCAACCATTGGTCCTGTTCGGCACTGATACCGTCGAGGAAGGTCAGGTGATGGCGCACCCGTTGCCAGGTTTCATCGGCAACCGGGTGCTTGGCCAGGAGGCGCCGGCGACGCCAGGCGCTGAGGGACCACATGGCCGATCAGTGCGGCTTGGCTTCGGATGAGGTGCGGCCAAAGCGGCTGCGGGCCACGCCAATGATCATCGGCACCAGCGACAGCAGGATGATGAACACTACCAGCAGCGACAGGTTTTTCTTGATGAACGGTACGTTACCGAAGAAGTAGCCCAGGGTGACAAGGCCGCCGACCCAGAGGATGGTGCCCAGCACGCTGAAGCCAAAGAAGCGCGGATACGGCATTTTGGCGACGCCGGCGACGAACGGCGCGAAGGTGCGCAGGATCGGCAGGAAGCGCGCCAGGGTCACGGTTTTGCCGCCGTGCTTGTCGTAGAAATCGTGGGTTTTTTGCAGGTAATCGCGGCGGAAGATTTTCGAGTTGGGGTTGCTGAACAAGCGTTCCCCGGCGGTGCGGCCGATCACGTAGTTGGTGCTGTCACCGAGGATCGCCGCCAGCATCAGCAGGCCACCCAGCAGGACCGGGTCCATGCCGCCACCCGCGGCGACGGCGCCGGCAATAAACAGCAGGGAATCGCCGGGCAAAAACGGCATGACCACCAGGCCGGTCTCGCAAAAAATCACCAGGAACAGGATGGCGTAGATCCACGGACCGTAATTGGTTACCAGCAGGTCGAGGTACACGTCGAGATGCAGGATAAGGTCGAGCGGGTTGAAATCCATGGATGGCACCTGTGTGAATGACCCGACTCAGCGGGCCTGTGCGGAGGCTCGGGTAATAAGGCTACGCGTGTATGCCGTTTTTCTTACAACCCTAAAAGGTCGGCATTATACGGATTGAATGGTGAAAAGCGTGTTGGTTTTGTAGCGGGGGATGTCGCAGCTATTCTGACTAGCACTGATCCAAATGTGGGAGCGGGCTTGCTCGCGATAACGGTGTGTCAGTGAAAAATACCTCGACTGACCCAGCGCTATCGCGGGCAAGCCCGCTCCCACATTTTTTTGTGGTGTTTGGGCGAATGGCTTTTAGTCTTCGCTGATCGGCAGCGTGTAGTTCTTGAACTCGGTGTCTTCACGAAAGCCCATGGACTCATAGGTCTTCTGCGCCACGGCGTTGTCGCTGCTGGTCGATACGCGCAAGCGCACGGCATTGGTTTCCTTGGCCATCTTTTTTGCGGTGCGCATCAGGTTGTCGGCCACCAGTTGGCGGCGGGCATCCTCGGCGACGTAGATGTCATTGAGGATCCACACCCGTTTCAACGACAGTGAGGAAAAGCTCGGATACAGCTGGCAAAAGCCCAGCAGTTTTTTGTCGTCGTCATCCGCCAGGGCCAGGTAGATCACCGATTCCTTGCGCCGCAGGCGCTTTTCCAAAAAGGCCCGGGATGAGTCAGGAAAGGGCAGCGCGCCATAGAACTCGCGGTACTTGACGAATAATGGGGTCAACAGGTCCAGGTGTTCCAGAGTCGCTTGAGTAATCCGCATGCTAGGCCTCAACTTCTATAGGAATACAACGGCAAACGGTCCATTACTCGGGCGGCCGCCACTTGATGCTGCCTAAGGTGGCGAAAAATCGCAATCGTGCCGGCATCACTCCTTGGGCGGGCTAAGTAGGAAGTTACCTTTCATCAAGTCGGGATCATCCGACTCCAGTGTTTGAACCTGTGCCTCATCCTTGAGATTGACCCCCGACAACTGCCGCCGACAGGCCTCGCGCATCAAGTACAGCAAACGGTGCGCCGCCATGCCGTAGCTCAGGCCCTCCAGGCGTACATTGGAAATACAGTTGCGGTAGGCATCGGTCAGGCCGACCTTGGGGTTGTAGGTGAAATACAGCCCCAAGCTATCCGGTGAGCTGAGTCCCGGCCGCTCGCCGATCAGGATCACCACCATCTTGGCGCCGAGCAACTGGCCGATTTCATCGGCGACTGCCACCCGGCCCTGTTCCACCAGGATCACCGGCGACAACGACCAGCCTTCAGCGTGGGTCTGTTCTTCCATGCGTGTCAGAAACGGCGCGGTGTGTTTATGCACCGCCAGCGCCGATAAACCATCGGCCACCACCACCGCCAGGTCCACGCCGCCCGGGTTGGCCAGGGCATAGTCGCGCAGGGCCTGTGCCGACTCATCGCTCAGGCGGCGCCCCAGGTCCGGGCGTTGCAGGTAGCTGTGGCGGTCGGGTGCAGCGCTGCGCAGCAACAGGCTGTCGCGGCCACGTTCGGCCATTTGGCGGCTCAATCCGGCATGGTCAAAGGGCAGGTGTACCGCGTCGCGGGCCTGGGCATGGGCGAACTGGAAGTCCAGTTGCGCCCCCGTGGGAATGCTGGTGCCGGTGCGGCCCAGGGCAATCCGCGCCGGGGTCAGGCGCCGCAGTTCCAGCCACGGGTTATCGCTTTGAGGTGTGTCGATCTGCACTGGAGGCTCCTTCATCCCAATTGCGCCAAGGCGTGACGGAAGGCCGGGGGCAGGTTGTTGCCAAACCGCACCTTGCCATCGGCTTGCGTGAAGATGCCCATTTTCGCCAGCCACTGTTCAAATTCCGGCGCGGGCTTCAACCCCAGGGTTTGCCTGGCGTAGAGCGCGTCGTGGAAGGAGGTGGTCTGGTAGTTGAGCATGATGTCGTCGGAACCCGGGATGCCCATGATGAAGTTGATCCCGGCCACGCCCAGCAGGGTCAGCAGGGTGTCCATATCGTCCTGGTCGGCTTCGGCATGGTTGGTGTAGCAGATGTCGCAGCCCATGGGCACGCCCAGCAGCTTGCCGCAGAAGTGGTCTTCGAGGCCGGCGCGGATGATCTGCTTGCCGTTGTACAGGTACTCGGGGCCGATAAACCCGACCACGGTGTTGACCAAAAACGGCTTGAAGTGCCGCGCTACGGCATAGGCGCGGGTTTCGCAGGTTTGTTGGTCAATCCCAAAGTGCGCGTTGGCCGACAGGGCGCTGCCCTGGCCCGTCTCGAAATACATCAGGTTGTGCCCCAGGGTCCCGCGATTCAGGCTCAAGCCTGCGTCGTAACCTTCCTGCAACACATTCAGATTGATCCCAAAGCTGGCATTGGCGGCCTCGGTGCCGGCAATCGACTGGAACACCAGGTCCAGCGGCACGCCGCGGTTGATGGCTTCGATGGAGGTGGTGACGTGGGTCAGCACGCAGGCCTGGGTCGGGATTTCGTAGCGCTGGATGATGGCATCGAGCATTTCCAGCATGGCGCAGATCGAGGCGATGCTGTCGGTAGCCGGGTTGATGCCGATCATGGCGTCGCCGTTGCCATACAGCAGGCCGTCGAGGATGCTCGCGGCGATGCCGGCCGGTTCATCGGTCGGGTGGTTGGGTTGCAGGCGTGTGGACAAGCGCCCGCGCAGGCCCATCGTGCCGCGGAACTGGGTGACAACGCGGATCTTCTGTGCCACCAGCACCAGGTCCTGCACGCGCATGATCTTCGACACGGCGGCGGCCATTTCCGGGGTCAGCCCTGGCGCCAGGGCGCGCAGGCTGTGTTCGTCGGCCGCGTCGCTGAGCAGCCAGTCCCGCAGGCCGCCGACGGTCAGGTGGCTGACCACGGCAAAGGCCTGCTGGTCGTGGGTGTCGATGATCAGCCGGGTGACTTCATCGCTTTCATAGGGGATCAGCGCCTCTTGCAGGAAGTGCTTCAACGGGATATTGGCCAGGGCCATCTGCGCCGCCACCCGTTCGCCGTCGTTCTGCGCGGCGACGCCGGCGAGAAAGTCCCCGGAGCGGGCGGGACTGGCCTTGGCCATCACGTCCTTGAGGCTATCGAAACGGTAGGTCAATGCACCGACCGAGTGGGAAAAACTTGCCATACAGACTCTCCATGACGACGCGGGCGGTGGCCCGCGACGTGGTTTACGGCGTTTAGTGCAAGGCGGCCTCTGCGGCCTGGATCGCCGCGAACTCTTCTTCCGGCGTGCCTGCTACCAAGTGATGCCGACTGTAGAAAGCAAAGTAAGCAATTAATACTCCATAGATGATCGCCGCGCCAATCACCACGCGCGGGTCCACCAGGAAGCCTGCCACGACGGCGATGCAGGCCAGTATCAAGGCCAGGCCCGAGGTGAAGATGCCGCCCGGCGTGCGGTATGGCCGCTCCATTTTGGGGCGGCGGATGCGCAGGGTGATATGCGCAGCCATCATCAACACATAGGAAATGGTCGCGCCAAATACCGCCACCAGGATCAGCAGGTCGCCCTGGCCGGTCAGCGACAGGCCAAAACCGATGATCCCGGGAATGACCAGGGCCAGCACCGGTGCTTTGCTTTTATTGGTTTGCGACAATTTACGCGGCAAGTAACCCGCGCGGGACAGGGCGAAGATCTGCCGGGAGTAGGCGTAGATGATCGAAAAGAAACTCGCGATCAGCCCAGCCAGGCCCACCAGGTTGACGAAGCTGCCCATCCAGGTCGAGCCGCCATAGGCCAGGGCCAGGGATTCCACCAGCGGGTTGCCGGACTTGACCAGCGCCAGGGTGCCGGCGCCGCCCGGGGCGATCACCAGGATCAGCAGGGCAAAACTGGTGAGCACCACAATCGCGCCGATCAGGCCACGGGGCAGGTCGCGCTTGGGGTTCTTGGTTTCTTCGGCGGCCAGGGGCACGCCTTCGACGGCGAGGAAAAACCAGATCGCATAAGGGATCGCGGCCCACACGCCGACATAACCAAACGGCAGGAAACTGCTGGCGCCCCTGGCCTCGGTCACGGGAATGTCCAGCAGGTTGGCGACGTTGAAGTGCGGCACCATCGCTACCAGGAACACGCCCAGGGCAATCGCGGCAACGGCAGTGATCACGAACATCAACTTCAGCGCTTCACCGACGCCCAGGATATGGATGCCGATAAAGATGATGTAGAACGCCAGGTAGATCATCCAGCCGCCAATGCCGAACAGCGACTCGCAATAGGCGCCGATAAATACGGCGATGGCGGCGGGGGCGATGGCATATTCGATCAGGATCGCCGTGCCGGTGAGAAAGCCCCCCCAAGGGCCGAAGGCGCTACGGGCAAAACCATAGCCGCCGCCAGCGGTGGGGATCATGGACGACAGTTCGGCCAGGGAGAAACACATGCACAAGTACATGGTGGCCATCAGCAATGTGGCGAGAAACATCCCGCCCCAGCCGCCCTGGGCCAGGCCGAAGTTCCAGCCGGCGTAGTCGCCGGAAATCACATAGGCCACGCCGAGGCCGACTAATAGCACCCAGCCGGCGGCGCCTTTTTTCAGTTCGCGTTGTTGGAAGTATTCGGAGCCGACTTTTTCAAAGTCGACTGACGAACTGGTGGGTTCGCTAGGCATGGGGAAGTACCTTTGGTTCTTATTGTTTTATCCCGGCTGATTTGAGCCGGATGAGATGCCGAGTATTTGTGATGATTCAGTGTGGGAGCTGGCTTGCCTGCGATAGCGGTTTCACATTCAACATGAGTGTTGGTTGTGCTGGCCTCATCGCAGGCAAGCCAGCTCCCACACTTGATTGCATTTCAAGTGTGGGAGTGATGAGGGTTAGAAGAAGCCCAGTGGGTTGATGTCGTAGCTCACCAGCAGGTTTTTGGTCTGCTGATAGTGATCCAGCATCATCTTGTGCGTCTCGCGCCCCACGCCGGATTTCTTGTAGCCACCAAACGCCGCATGCGCGGGGTACAGGTGATAGCAGTTGGTCCACACACGCCCGGCCTTGATCGCCCGGCCCATGCGGTAGGCGCGGTTGATATCGCGGGTCCACAGGCCGGCACCCAGGCCAAACTCGGTGTCGTTGGCAATCGCCAGCGCTTCGGCTTCATCCTTGAAGGTGGTGATGCTGACCACCGGGCCAAAGATTTCTTCCTGGAACACACGCATCTTGTTGGTGCCCTTGAGCAGGGTCGGCTGGATGTAATAGCCGCTGGCCAGGTCGCCGGTCAGTTTCTCCACCTTGCCGCCGGTCAGCAGCTCGGCGCCTTCGCCCTTGGCGATTTCCAGGTACGACAGGATCTTGTCGAACTGCTGCTCGGACGCCTGGGCGCCGACCATGGTGTCGGTGTCCAGCGGGTCGCCACGTTTGATCGATTCGACCTTCTTCATCACCACTTTCATGAAGTCGTCGTAGATCGACTCTTCCACCAGCGCGCGGGAGGGGCAGGTGCACACTTCGCCCTGGTTGAAGAACGCCAGCACCAGGCCTTCGGCAGCCTTTTCGATAAATTGCGGTTCGGCTTTCATGATGTCGGCGAAGAAGATGTTCGGCGACTTACCGCCCAGCTCAACGGTGGACGGAATAATGTTTTCGGCCGCGCAATGCATGATGTGCGAGCCCACCGGGGTGGAGCCGGTAAAGGCGATCTTGGCGATACGCTTGCTGGTCGCCAGGGCCTCGCCTGCTTCCTTGCCGAAACCGTGCACCACGTTCAGTACGCCCGGTGGCAGCAGGTCGCCGATCACTTCCATCAGCACGTTGATGCCCAGCGGGGTCTGCTCGGCGGGCTTGAGTACCACGCAGTTGCCGGCGGCCAGGGCGGGCGCGAGTTTCCAGGCGGCCATCAGCAGCGGGAAGTTCCACGGGATGATCTGCCCGACCACGCCCAGGGGTTCGTGGAAGTGATAGGCGGCGGTGTGTTCGTTGATTTCGGCGCTGCTGCCTTCCTGGGCGCGGATGCAGCCGGCGAAGTAGCGGAAGTGGTCGGCGGCCAGGGGGATGTCGGCGTTGAGGGTTTCGCGCACCGCCTTGCCGTTGTCCCAGGTTTCGGTGATGGCCAGCAGTTCGAGGTTCTGTTCGATGCGGTCGGCGATTTTCAGCAGCACCAGCGAGCGGTCCTGGGCCGAGGTCTTGCCCCAGGCGTCGGCGGCGGCATGGGCGGCGTCCAGTGCCTTGTCGATGTCCTTGGCTGTGGAGCGCGGGAAGTCGGCGATGGGCTTGCCGTTAACCGGCGAAGTATTGGTGAAGTAGTTGCCATCGACCGGGGCCACAAATTCGCCACCGATGTAGTTGCCGTACTTGGCCTTGAACGAAACGATAGCGCCTTCAGTTCCAGGGTGTGCGTAACGCATGGGGGGTATCTCCTGACTTCTTATGTTTATTGGAGTGCAGCGTGGCTGCGCTTGATAAAGCGTAGAGCAAAGGTCGGGCCAGTGCCTTGCAGGTCAGGTAAATCAAGGGTTGTGGGTTTGTTGCAGGGCGTTGCTGTGACAGGCCTGGTACAGCCTGTGTGACACTTTGTGCCATAAACGGTACAGCCTGTGACCCATGGGTCGCTCCGGCATTGCAATGCGCCAAGGCCTGGAGGATGCTGGGTGCCCCGGTCCGCGGTGTGTCCCACGCAACAGGAGAACAATAAGAATATGCACAACGATGATTTCAGCCGCCATGCCCGGCAAGTCCTGACGGTCACCCGCGGGCAAGACCCGCTGCACGGCCCCGGCAGCGACCCATCGATCGCCCGCTCCTGGCTACGCTGCCTGGAGGACTACCACCTTGACCCGGCACTGACCATCGCCCCCACGGTGCTGGAGCATGATCGCCTGCTGGAAAGCCGCGAGCGCCTGCAACAAGTGCTGCACATTGCCGGCACCGAAATGAACCATTTGCATCAACAACTTTCCGGCGCGGGGCACGCGGTGCTGCTGACCGACGCGCGCGGGGTGATCCTCAATTGCGTCACCGCGCCCAGCGAGCGCAAGGTGTTCGAGCAGGCCGGCCTGTGGCTCGGCGCCGACTGGAGCGAGGCCTGTGAAGGCACCAACGGCATCGGCACCTGCCTGGTGGAGCGCCAGGCCCTGACCATTCACCGCGACGAACACTTTCGCGGGCGCCACACCGGGCTGACCTGTTCCGCCAGCCCGGTGTTCGACCCCCATGGCGACCTGCTGGCGGTGCTCGACGTGTCCTCGGCCCGCGAGGCGGTGTCGCGCCAGAGCCAGTTCCACACCATGGCGCTGGTCAATCTCTCGGCGAAGATGATCGAGAGCTGCTATTTCCTGCGTCACTTTGAAAACCACTGGTTGCTGCGTTTCCACCTGCAGGCCGAGTCCGTGGGCCTGTTCAGCGAAGGGCTGCTGGCGTTTGATGGCGAAGGGCGGATCTGTGCGCTCAACCAAAGCGCACAGAACCTGCTGGGCCAGCCGCGCGGGCGCTTGCTGGGGCTGCCGGTGGAGATGTTTTTCGATTGCACCCTGGACCAGTTGCTCGGGCGCGCCAGTGCCAATGCCAGCGCCAGTTGGCCTCTGCGCACCCGGGATGGGCGCAGTTTGTTTGCGGTACTGCGCGGCGAGGCCCGCCGGGCGCCGACTCCTGTAGTGCAAGCGCCACCAAAGGTTGAGCGACCACGCTTGCCGGGTATCTGCCTGGGGGATGAGGCGCTGCAAAACGATTTTCGCAAGGCCTTGCGGGTCTTCGAGCGCGATGTGCCGCTGCTGATCAATGGCGAAACCGGCTCCGGCAAGGAGGCTTTCGCCAAAGCCGTGCACCACGCCAGCCAGCGTGCCGACAAAGCCTTTGTCGCCCTGAACTGCGCGGCCATCCCCGAGAGCCTGATCGAGAGCGAGCTGTTCGGTTACCGCGGCGGCAGCTTCACCGGCGCCCGTAAGGAAGGCATGCGCGGCAAGCTGCAGCAGGCCGACGGCGGCACTTTGTTCCTCGACGAAATCGGCGACATGCCCCTGGCCTTGCAGACCCGGCTATTGAGGGTGCTGGAAGATCGGTTGGTGGTGCCCATTGGTGGCGAGCCGCAAGCGGTGGATGTGCGGATCATCAGCGCAACCCACCGTGACTTGTTGGCGCGGGTAGCCAGCGGCACTTTCCGTGAAGACTTGTACTATCGCCTCAATGGCCTGGAAGTGGCATTGCCACCATTACGCGAGCGTAGTGACAAGTCGCAGCTACTGGACTTTCTACTGGCGCAAGAAGCAGACGGGCAGCCGATAGTGCTGGCTATCGAGGCGCGTCAGGCACTACTGGATTTCTCCTGGCCGGGTAACGTGCGGCAACTGCGTACGGTGCTGCGTACATTGGCTGCACTGTGTGAAGGGGGGAGGGTAGGGTTGAGCGACTTGCCGGCGATGATTGGCCAGGCCTCCTCCCAGGCACAAATCGCCGTACCGCGAGGCAGGCAGCCATTGGAGGATGCCGAGCGCCTGGCATTGCTGGCCACCCTGGAGCAGCAGCGCTGGCATATGACCCTTGTTGCGGAACAGTTGGGCATCAGCCGCAATACCTTGTACCGCAAGTTGCGCAAACATGGCATCGCCTTGCGTTCAGCGGGCTGACTGAGGTCGAGGGGGCTTAAGCTCCCTGGATGACTTGCTTGTCTTGTAGTTGTGCGAATGGGTGATGGATTAATTGTTTTTTTGTATTTTAAGTTTGCTGATGGTCGGGTGGGAGAAGTCAGGTAGTAACTAATTAAAGCATTTTTTGCGTTTCCAGGTGATAGCGTAAAAGGTGGTAAAATTTCTGATGATTAGAGATTGTTGTTGTAAGTTGTAGTAGCTGTTTTTGTTTGTGTATTTTGTGGAACTGATTTTTGTTTTTTTATACTCAAGTGGGGCAGGCGCTTCAATGTTTATTGAAACGTTGGCTTCAGGGATGCTTGAGTTTAGCAGTGACGCTTCATGAGCTATTTTTACTATAGAGGTGAAGATATGAATATTACAAATTTCCCGGCGAAAAGTTCTCTGCAAGTTATGGAATCGGTCGCTTGGGGAGATAATCAACAAGTAGCCACCGGTACGAAAAGTGCGCCAAGCTTGAATGAAACAGCGGGCGTTCCAGAGGGCCCCGCACCCGGCGAGGCGAATACGGCGGGTGAAGGTTCTGTGCGCACAAAGAGGGGGTTTAAATCTTTAGGCCTTCCCAGGGTTTTCTCCAGGCCCAAGCCCAACATTCCCCAATCGCCTGGGCTTGCAGGTACCTATAAATCCCTTTCAGATAGCGTTCCGCGCCCGCCCGTCGGCCCTCCAAACACTCCTGGGATCACTAACTTCAGGAACCTCGCGTTCAAAACGCAGCACCCTGGCTCGCCAATCTCTGGTCCGGTCAAGCCGGCGGTTGCGAAACCGACGACTTTTGGCGATGTGGCAGGCAACCTGATTGCAGCCGATCGTCTGGTCAAGGCCGGTGTATTTAAAACGGGTCCGTCCTTGAAGACTGTCACACGTGATGCGGTTGTGAATGCGACTGTAAATGGACTTGTCAGCACACCGTTAAGCATTGGCACTTACGCGGGTTCAGTGTGGAGTGGTGAAACTATCAAAGGTAACTTTAGCGCCAATACCCCATTGTTGCCGCCGGCCCACCTGCCGGCACCAAGTCAGATGGCCAATGGCGTTGCTGCGGCGTCAGGCACTACGGGGGAGCAAGATGCCGCAACGATTAATTTGCGCTTGGATAATGCCGAGTTAAAAATGCTGCTTTTGACCAATACGCTCCAAACTCTTGTAGAGGGTGGCGAGGGCAAGGCTCTTGGGAAGAGTCCGGACTGGCCAACCGGGGTGAATGAGCGCCTCGAAAAACTTGATAAGATTTACTCTGGGGCAGAAAAGGCTTTGCAGGCAGTTGCCGAAGAAAATGAATTTATTTTCAAACCCTATAAAGATGAATCTGCGACCGGGTCCAGTAGTGTCACCCATCAATTGGATGTGCTTGATAAAAGAAGCGATCAGATCAGTAAAAGTATAGGGCGCATGGTCGCCGTCCGTGAGTTGGAAGAAAAGGAGAAAGGGAGCATAGTTTAAAAGTGAACTTTCTGTTTTTGGTTCGGTAGTTTAAATGTGTTTGTATGTTTTAATAACTGAAAGTTGTCGGGCCTGGTGTTGTACGGGGATTTCCCAATCACCGGGCTTGACTCAGTTCATTGAGTTGTAGAAAAAAGTAGAAAAAGCCCGCGACTGCTTGCCCGAGAACGCGGTGATCATGGCTGGAAAAGATTGCACGCTAATCGCTAAAAGAGTGCGAATTTTCCCACCCTACGCTAACCTGCCTCGATGTTTTACGAGGTCGACTATGCACATTCATATTCTCGGTATTTGCGGTACCTTCATGGGGTCGATGGCGGTCCTGGCCAAAGAGCTGGGCCATCATGTCACCGGCTCCGATGCCAACGTCTATCCACCCATGAGCACGCAATTGCAGGCCCAGGGCATTGAGTTGACCCAGGGTTACGACCCGGCGCAATTCAACCCGGTGCCGGACCTGGTGGTGATTGGCAATGCCATGTCCCGTGGCAACCCGGCTGTGGAATACGTACTGAACAACGGCCTGCCTTATGTCTCTGGCCCGCAATGGCTGGCTGACCATGTGCTGCAAGGCCGCTGGGTGCTGGCGGTGGCCGGTACCCATGGCAAGACCACCACCAGCAGCATGCTGGCCTGGGTGCTGGAGCACGCGGGCATGAGCCCGGGCTTCCTGATCGGCGGTGTGCCGCAGAACTTCTCGGTGTCGGCGCGTTTGGGCGATACCCCGTTTTTTGTCATCGAAGCCGACGAGTACGACAGCGCTTTCTTCGACAAACGCTCCAAATTCGTTCACTACCGCCCGCGCACGGCGATCCTGAACAACCTGGAGTTTGACCATGCGGACATCTTCCCCGATCTGCCAGCCATCGAGCGGCAATTCCACCACCTGGTCCGCACTATTCCCAGCGAAGGTCTGGTGATTCATCCCACCACCGAGCCGGCCTTGCAGCGCGTGATCGAGATGGGCTGCTGGACCCCGGTGCAAACCACCGGCGCGGGCGGGCAGTGGCAGGTCAAGTTGTTGAGCGAGGATGGTTCCAGGTTTGAAGTGCTGTTTGAGGGCGAGGCCCAAGGCATCGTCGATTGGGATATGACCGGCCAGCATAACGTCGCCAACGCCCTGGTGACCCTGGCGGCGGCGCGCCATGTCGGCGTGGTGCCGGCCATGGGCATTGCCGCGCTGAGTGCGTTCAAGAGCGTCAAGCGGCGTATGGAAAAGGTCGCTGAAGTGAATGGGATTACCATCTACGACGACTTTGCCCACCACCCCACGGCAATTGCCACCACCCTCGACGGCCTGCGCAAGCGTGTCGGCGATGCACCGGTGATCGCGATTATCGAGCCGCGCTCCAACTCCATGAAGCTGGGCGCACACCGCGATGGCCTGCCGGAAAGCGTCAACGATGCCGACCAGGTGGTGTGGTACGCACCGGCCAATCTGGGTTGGGACCTGGCGGCCGTGGCCAGGCTGTGCACGGTGCCGTCGGTTGTCAGCGACTCCCTGGAAGGCATCATCGAACAGGTCAAACGCCAGGCCAAGCCAGGCACGCATGTGGTGATCATGAGTAACGGCGGCTTTGGCGGCCTGCACGGCAAACTTGCGCAGGCGCTGCAATGAGCGGGCCGGAACGCATCACCCTGGCGATGACCGGTGCGTCTGGCGCGCCTTATGGGCTGCGCTTGCTCGATTGCCTGGTGCGCGAAGACCGCGAGGTGCATTTCCTGATTTCCAAGGCGGCGCAATTGGTGATGGCCACCGAGACCGATGTCTCGCTGCCGCCCAAGGTGCAGATGATGCAAGCCTTCCTCACCGAATACACCGGTGCGGCGGCAGGGCAGATCAAGGTCTACGGCAAGGAAGACTGGATGGCGCCAGTGGCCTCCGGCTCCGGTGCGCCGGCGGCGATGGTGGTGGTGCCGTGCTCCACCGGCACCTTGTCGGCGATTGCCACCGGTGCCTGCAACAACCTGATCGAGCGCGCGGCAGATGTGACCTTGAAGGAGCGCCGCCAGTTGATCCTGGTGCCGCGCGAGGCGCCGTATTCGAGCATTCACCTGGAGCACATGCTCAAGCTGTCGAATATGGGCGTGACCATTCTGCCGGCGTCGCCAGGCTTTTATCACCAGCCGCAGACCATCGATGACCTGGTGGATTTCGTGGTAGCACGGATTCTCAACCTGCTGAATATCCCCCAGGACATGCTGCCGCGCTGGGGTGAGCATCATTTGAGCAGCGATGAATAAAGCCCTGCTGATCGCGCTGGCACTGCACCTGACGGGCTGCGCCACCGCACGCACCCTGGATGCGGCCAAACCCGGCGCGCCAGTGGTGTATGCAGGCACGCGCCTGGATCTGTATGCAATGCAGGGTGGCTGCTGTGCCATGGACCGCTTTGGCGCCGAAGCGCCGAGCTACCCCGGCCTCGACCTGCCGGCCAGTGCCTTGCTCGACACGCTGCTATTGCCGCTGTCGGCGTTGACGGTGCTGGGGGTTGGGTTTAATGCGACGGGTGGGTTGTAGCCTGTAGCGGTGGATGTTGTCTGGGTGCGCCCCATCGCAGCATAGGTATCTACACAACTCTCTTCTCGGTCTGTGTACATATCCATTATTGCGATGGCGGCCAGTCAGCCAACGTATTTATCGACTGATACACCGCCATCGCGGGCAAGCCCGCTCCCACAGGGGGACGCGCACGCTTCAAGGATCAGGTCGGCTGTCAGGCCGCCTCGCTTTGCTTGTGATTTTGATCTTAGGCGCCCCGTTAAACCACGCTGGCCGTCATCCGATATTGATTTGGGGGGTAAACCGGCAGGACGCCGGTTTAGCCGCGCTGGGCCATGGATGGCCCATCGCGGCGGCCCCCCAAATCAATGTCGGATGACGGGCACACCGAGCCTAGGCGAGGTGCCGAGTGGTGGGGCAAGAGCCCTTTGGTTACTTTGGGGCTTTTCCAAAGTGACCCGCCGTCAGGGCGGAACCCTAAGTGGCCGTTACCGCAGCAATGGATATGTACTCATACCCAAAAGAGAGTTGTGTAGATACCTATGCCCATCGCAGGCAAGCCAGCTCCCACATTTGATCTGTGAATGCATTCATGTGGGAGCCGGGCTTGCCCGCGATGAGGCCCGCCCGGTCACCGCAGATTCACTTGCCGAGTTTACGCAACTCATCCGACTCGACAACCCGCACCCCATCCTGCTCTTCCAGCGCCAGGCGCCACATGGCCCGGGCCAGTTCGCACACTTCGATGCCGCGATACTTGCCGGGAATCAGCCGTGACAACGGCCCCACGAGTTTCTCCGCCAGGCGTGTCTCCAGGCGTTCACCCAGCAGCAGCGAGGGCCGCACGATGGTCAGTTGCGGCCAACCCTGGGTTTTCAAGGCCTGTTCCATCTCACCCTTGACCCGGTTATAGAACACCGAGGATTTTGGGTCGGCGCCGATCGCGCTGATCACGATCAGGTGCCGAGCCCCCATTTCCCGGGCGCGCTTGCCGAATGCCACCACCAGGTCCAGGTCAACCGCACGGAAGGCCTGTTCGGAACCGGCTTGCTTGAGGGTGGTGCCCAGGCAGCAAAAGGCCAGGTCGACCCGGCCGCTCAGGTGTGGCAGCAATACGCTGGGGTCGCCGACCGGGTTTTCCAGGTGCGGGTGCTCGGCCAGCGGGCGGCGGCTGGGGGCCAGCACGCGAGTGACGGTGGGCTCGTTGAGCAGGCGATCCAGCAGATGTTCCCCGGTCAAGCCCGAGGCTCCGGCAAGCAATATATGCTGAGGCGTCAAGTACATGGTGTTTCCCCCCTTGATACAGTTTCAGCTTAGTTGCTCTTGGCGTCCTTGCTATTGATAGAGACGCTTTCCAGCGCCTTTCGTGCCTGCTGATTACGCAATAATTGCCAACGGGCGATCACGCGCTTGGGGGCCCAGATCTGTGGTTCGGAGGCCTCGAAATTATCAGCCATTTCCCGTTCGGTCACATGCCGTTGGGCCAGCTTGAAGGCGTGCTGCAAATCGTCGGTCTGGGTCAGGGCCTGGGCGAACAAGGCATCGCCAAAGTAGGTGAAGTCGGCTTCTTCCGAGCAGCCAAACGACACGCGATCGGCGCGCGAGGCGGTCATGAGCAGGGTGTGTTCATCCTTGAGCGCCGGGATGAAGCCGCCGGAGTAGCACGCGGAAATCACGATGACCTTGTCGCGGTTTTTCAGTGGTGCCATCACCGCAGCCAGTTCGTCGCTTGGCAGGTCGGCCAGCTCCATGCGGGGTTGGTCGAGCACCAGTTGGTGTTCATGGGTGCCGTGGCTGGTCAGGTAGATAAACACCAGGTCTTCGGGGCCGGTGCGCTCGGCCAGAGTCTGCACGGCGCGGCGCAGGCTTTCGCGGGTCGCCATCGGGCGGTCGGCGATATGGTCGCGGTGGTTGACCAGGCGGATCTGCCCGCGCGCGCCGAAGCGGCTGGCCAGCAGGTTGCTGACATAGTCGGCCTCGCGCAGGAATACGCTTTGCTTGCCGTCGCCGGCCACCACCAGGGTGTATAGCTCGACGGCCGGGGTAGACGCCGGTACGGCGGCGAGGGCGTCGTCGAGCAAGCGGCCCTGGGCCAGTACCCCGACTTCCAGGGTATCGGGCAACAGCTTGCCGTCGGCATCGCGCACGCGCAGGCCGTTGGCCCAGGTCCCGGCCTGCACGGTGCCATCGGCGAGTACCAGGGTGCCCTGGCCGTGATAGCTGTCGTTGTCGAAACCACCGATATAGAAACTGCCATCACTGAGGTTCAGGCGCCCTTCACCGGTAAAGCGCCAGTCACTGAAGTGCCCGAGGTAATGGCTGCCATCCACGCCGGTCAGTTCGCCCTTGCCGCTGAGGGCGCCTTCGCGGAACTCGCCGGTCCACACGTCGCCGTCGGCGTTTTCGTAGCGGCCCTTGCCGTTGAGCTGGTTCTGCTTGAAGTGGCCGATGTACATGTCGCCTTCGGCGCTGTTGAAGGTGCCATTGCCCTCCAGCTGGCCATTGACGAAGCGCCCGCTGAACTGGTTGCCGCTGTCGTCGTTGCGCTGGCCTTCGCCGTTGGGCTTGCCGTGGGCAAACTGGCC
The DNA here is from genome assembly GCF_002699915.1 of Pseudomonas sp. ICMP 8385. Taxonomy (NCBI): domain Bacteria; kingdom Pseudomonadati; phylum Pseudomonadota; class Gammaproteobacteria; order Pseudomonadales; family Pseudomonadaceae; genus Pseudomonas; species Pseudomonas sp. ICMP 8385. The sequence goes on from NZ_LKBY01000067.1 coordinate 26,649, forward strand.
CTGGTATTGGCTGCCGTCGGCCAGTTCCAGGCGGCCGAGGCCGGAATACTGGTCGTCCTTGAATTCGCCGCGATAGGTCATTTGCCCCTCTTTGAGGGTGCCTTCGCCATTGCGCCGGCCTTGCCTGAAGCCGCCGACGTAGGTATTGGCCGAGGTGGTCAGGGTGCCCTGGCCGTCGAACAGGCCTTGCTGGAACTGGCCTTTATAGACCTCGCCGTTGCTGCCATGCCATTCGCCCTGGCCATGCCACTGGCCCTTGTCGAATTGCCCGGCGTACCAACTGCCGTTGGGGTAGTCCACCCGGCCCTGGCCTTGCAACAGCCCATCGACCACATCCCCGCGATAACGCCCGCCGTCTGGCAGCCGGGCATCGGGCGGCAACAGGGGTTCGCCATCGCCGCAAGCGGTGAGCAACAAGGCGAGAGCAAGGGGGGCGAGTGGGCGCATAGCGGGATCCGGATAATTGAGCGCCGAGTATGCCGCAGCGGGGGAAGCTATACCTAGTGGTCTATGCGCGAATTAGGACTTGTCGGCGATGGCGCGCCTGCCGGCGCTATCGCCGGCAAGCCGGCTCCTACGGGTGTATCAGACGAAGCACAGTGACAACGACTCGGCGATGTAGGCCGGTTTTTCCTGGCCGTCGATTTCCAGGGTGCAGGTGGCCTTGAGCATCCACTGGCCAGGCTTTTTCTCGGTGGCGTCGGTGAGGGTCACCGCCAGGCGTACCCTGGAATTGACTTTTACCGGCTGGATAAAACGCACGCTGTCCAGGCCGTAATTGACGGCCATCTTCAAGCCCTCGGGCATGATCAGGATGTCTTCGATCAACTTGGGGATCAGCGACAACGACAGGAAGCCATGGGCGATGGTGCTGCCAAACGGCGTCTGGGCGGCTTTTACCGGGTCTACGTGGATGAACTGAAAATCGCCGGTCGCTTCTGCGAACAGGTTGATACGCTCCTGGTCGATGGTGAGCCATGGGGAACGTCCCAGTTCCTTGCCGACATAATCATTGAGTTGCGCTACAGGTACAAAGGGCATTGCGGCTCTCCTTGGTTCATCAATTTATCTCCCGGTAGGCGCGAGCCTGTTCGCGCCGGCGGGGGGTGTTGTTTTGGTTGGATTCCAGGGAACCAATGTAGATCATCATGGGCAAATGGCCCGGTCAACCCACCATGCTTTTGGCGAATGCCAGTTCATAGGGGCTGCGTGCTTATAATGCCCACGGGCTTTTGGGGGAGAAAAACCCATGTTGTTACGCGGTTTGACTTGGCTGGTGTTGTTTCAATTGCTTGGCACGGCGATCAATCATTTGTTCCTGCCGGTCTTGCCGGGGCCGATTGTCGGCCTGTTGCTGCTGCTGGCGTACCTGGTATGGCGTGGTGAGGTCGGTGAGCCGTTGAGCCTGGCCGCCGGCAGCCTATTGCGTTATCTGCCGTTGCTGCTGGTGCCGCCGGCGGTGGGGGTGATGGTGTATGCCAAGGACATTGCGGCCGATTTCTGGGCCATCGTCGGGGCGCTGGTATTGTCGCTGGTGATCGCCATGGCTTTTGTTGGCGTGCTGATGCAAAAGCTGGTCAAGCGCCAGGCGCAGCGGGAGGAGGGGCAATGACCTTCGATTGGCAGGGTGCGTGGGCCGCGGTGATCCACCATCCGTTATTTGGCATTGGCATTACCCTGGGCGCCTATCAACTGGTGCTGGCGGGGTTCGAGAAAACCCGCTGGATTTTCCTGCAACCGGTGCTGGTGTCGATGTTGCTGGTGATTGGCGTGTTGCTGGGATGCGGCCTGACCTACGTCGAGTACCGCAAAAGTACCGAGATCATGAGCATCCTGCTGGGCCCGGCCACGGTGGCGCTGGCGGTGCCGTTGTATCTGAACCTGAGGCGGATTCGCCAATTGTTCTGGCCGATTTTTACTACGCTGGTAGTGGGGGGCGTGTTTGCCACCGGCCTGTGTGTGTGGCTGGGGTGGTGGTTTGGCGCCGAGCATATGGTGCTGATGACCATGGCGCCCAAGTCGGTGACTTCGCCGATTGCCATGCTGGTGGCCGAGCAGATCGGTGGCGTCGCGGCACTGGCAGCGGTGTTCGTGCTGATCACCGGGGTGATTGGTGCGATGATCGGGCCGGCGTTCCTGTCGCGCCTGGGGGTACACAGCCCGGAGGCGCGGGGCATGGCCCTGGGCATGACGGCCCATGCGGTCGGCACCTCGGTGGCCTTGCAGGAGAGCGAGGAGTGCGGCGCGTTTGCCGCATTGGCGATGAGTCTGATGGGCGTGGCCACGGCGGTATTCCTGCCGTTGGCGGTGTCTTTGGTGATCTAAGTCGGGTTTAAGGAACGCTTTATGAGTCTGGCGCTTTTTCCGCTCAATACGGTGCTGTTTCCAGGCTGCACCCTCGATCTGCAACTGTTCGAGGCGCGCTACCTGGACATGATCGGCCGCTGCATGAAAAAGGGCGAAGGCTTTGGTGTGGTGTGCATCCTGGATGGCAAAGAGGTCGGCCTGGCGCCGGACGGCTATGCAGTGATTGGCTGCGAAGCGCTGATTCGGGACTTCAAGCAGCAGGACAACGGCTTGCTGGGGATTCGTGTCGAGGGCGGGCGCAGGTTTCGGGTGCTTGAGGCGGATGTGCAGCGCGATCAACTGCTGGTGGCCGATATCGAGTGGTTGCAAGAACAGCCCGAACGCCCGCTGGGCGAGGAAGACGCCGACTTGTTGGCCCTGCTTGAGGCCCTGGCGGAGCACCCGATGGTCGCCTCGCTGGACATGGGCGCCGATGCGCAAGGGCAGCAAGTGTTGGGTAACCGGTTGGCGTACCTGCTGCCGTTTACCGATTCCGACAAAATCCAATTGCTGCAACTCGACGATCCCGAGCAACGGCTGGACGCGATTCAATTGCTGCTGGATGAGCTGCAGGGCGAATTGTTCCCGTGAACCCTGTTGCTCGGAATTATCCGCAACAGATTCGGAATTTTCGTCGTTGCAGTACGCTCATCGCCTGAAATAGTGGGGCTTCAGCCACTATTTGTCAGGGAGTGAACATGATTCGTTTATCGCCATCGGAGCAGCCGGTCTGGGATGCTTTTTTTGTCAGCGTTACGACGCAACTGATTCAGCAGGCCAACGATCGAGGCCCGGAGTACATTGCCGAGCGGGCTGCCGAAATTGCCGATGAAATGCTGCTGGAGCGTCGGGAGCGCAGCGTCGAGCGGCGCAATGCTCCCGTGGACTGGGTTGGTCCGGCGTAGGTCAATAGGCGTATCGGAGCAGGGCGTGGGAGGTCCCGGTCAGGGCAAAAAAACCGAGGACCGCCACGCACCCCGGCACGATCAGCCACCACACCTTCGGCGCCATGGCCGGTAGTGGGTGCTGGCGCTGGCTCACGGTCAGGCTGAAGGCGCAGACCGTCATGGCCAGTAAGGTGCCAGCCAAGATGTCGCTCGGCCAGTGAGCCCCCAGGTACACCCGCGACAGGGCAATGGCGGCGGCCGGAATGGCACCCAGCAGCAGCCAGGCCAGGCGCATGCGGATCGGTTGGCCGCGACCGGCCAGCACCGCCAGCGCGAGGAAGAACGCAAACGCGCCAGAGGCGTGGCCGCTGGGCATGCTGAAGCTGGTCAGCGGGTCGACGAGGATTTCTGGCCGGCCACGGGCAAAGAACAGCTTGCTCCCGGTGTTGATCAGCGCGGCCCCCAGCAGCGTGGCCCCGACAAAAATCCCCTGGCGCCATTGCCGTGCCAGTAACAGCAGGCCGGTCAACACGGCGCTGGCGACGAACATCTTCTTGAACTCGCCCAGTTGAGTGATCATCACCATGGCCCGGTCCATGGCCGGGCTGCGATGTTCCTGGACCAGGGCCATCAAGCCCTGGTCAAAATGGTTCAGGTACGGATAACCGATAAACATCGCGATCAACAACGCCAGGCTGGCGCAGCCCGTCCACAGCGTGGCGCGGCGGTGGCCGCGCAGGGTGCTGTTGAGGGCGATGCCGAACAACACGGCCAGGCAGGCCGCGACTACCCCGGCCTCGGGCCAGAACCCTTCGGGCAGCGGCAGGCGAAATGCCGCGCCGGCGGCCCAGCCAGGCAACAGGTAGGCGACCGTCCAGCCGGCAGCGGCCAGTACGCTGACCGCGGCAAAGCGCGGGAACGGCATGTCGCACATCCCGGCCACCATCGGCAGCATGGGGCGCAAGGGGCCGATAAAACGTCCTACCAGCAGGCTGACGATGCCGTACTTCTGAAAGTAGGCTTCGGCGCCGTCCATCCACTCGGGATGATGACGCAAGCCGGGCAGGCGCCGGATGTTCTGGTGGAAATGCCGGCCCAGGTAGTAGGAAACCCCATCGCCCAGCAGCCCGCCGAGCAAGCCCAGCAGCAGGGTTTCCCCCAGGGACAGTGCGCCGCTGCCGGCCAGTGCGGCAATGGCGAACAGCAGCACCGTGCCCGGCACGATAATCCCGGCGATGGCCAGGCATTCCACAAAGGCGACGATAAAGACCGCCGCCGCCAGCCATTGCGGGTTAAGGGTCAGCCAGCCAGTAATGCCATCGAGCCATGGGCCCATACAATCAACTCCATTAATGGTCATCTCCCCCCGTAGAAACGAGCTTGTGTGGGAGCGGGCTTGCCCGCGATGCAAGCGACTCGGTATGACTGACAGACCGAGGTGCTGCTATCGCGAGCAAGCCCGCTCCCACATAAGCCCATTGCTGCAGGGCATATTTCAAATCAAAACGTAATCGCGGCCTTCGACCTGGCCGCGTCGCAAGGGGTTCCGTGTGCAATACGCCGCATAGCCCGCATCGACGAAGCGATACATCAGGTGTTCATCGCGCCCGCCGGGGATGCCCAGGCGGGTGGTCTGGATAATCTGCGCGGGCGCCAGGCCCACATCCTCGACGTAAAGCCGCTCCTGGTCGAAGCGTTTGGCGTCCCACATTGGCACTTTCAAATCCAGGGCCTTGCACAACAGGGTCTGCCCGGCGCAGAGCTTCTGGGGCGGGCGTGGCCGGCCGCTGGCATCGGGGTTGTTGAGGAGCATATGTGCCAGGCTGGCGGGCCCCGAGACGTCATCCACCCAGGGGTAGGCCGACTTGATCAGCACGGCATTGCCCGGCCCCTGGGCGCTGAAGTTCAGGGAGTCGCCGCCACGGGCGTAGTACATATAGATGTGGCCGCCATCCAGAAACAAAGCCTTACGCTTTTCTGTGTAGCCGAGGGACGCATGGCTGCCTTTTTCGGCCAGGTAATAGGCTTCGGTTTCAATAATTCGCGCCGACAGCCACACATCGCCGACCCGATGGCGGATGACTTTGCCCAGCAAATCTTTCGCGAGCGTTTGTGCGTCGCGGTCGAAAAAGCCATCAGGCAGGGCGTTGGCGGGGAGCTTCGGGGGAATACTGGACATGACGATGAACGGTTGCACAGGCCAAATGTGACCGAATGATATCAACTCCAGGCTTAATCACCGCTGAACCTTGAGTTTTTACAGTTCATTTCGACCATCCGCCCCTCACCGCTGTCCGTAGGACGGCGCGACAGCTATAATCTGCCGCTTTCCTCTTTGCCAAGACCCCACCAGACCATGACTGAGTCCGTTCTTGACTACATGACCCGCCTGGGTCGCGCTGCCCGTCAGGCCTCGCGGTTGATCGCCCGTGCGAGCACCGCGCAGAAGAACCGTGCCCTGCTGGCGGCCGCCGATGCTCTGGATGCCTCGCGCTCCGAGTTGACCGCTGCCAACGAGCTGGACCTGGCCAACGGCCGGGCCAATGGTCTGGAGCCGGCATTGTTGGATCGCCTGGCGCTGACGCCGGCCCGTATCGACGACATGATCGAAGGCCTGCGCCAGGTGGCCAAGCTGCCGGACCCCATCGGTGAAATCCGCGACATGCGCTACCTGCCCTCAGGTATCCAGGTCGGCAAGATGCGCGTGCCCCTGGGCGTGATCGGCATCATCTATGAGTCGCGCCCCAACGTGACCATCGACGCGGCGAGCCTGTGCCTGAAGTCCGGCAATGCCACCATCCTGCGCGGCGGCTCCGAGGCCATCCACTCCAACCGCGCCATCGCCGCCTGCATCCAGCAAGGCCTGGCCGTGGCCGAGTTGCCGGCCGAAGTGGTGCAAGTGGTGGAGACCACCGACCGCGCCGCCGTAGGGGCGCTGATCACCATGCCGGAATTTGTCGACGTGATCGTGCCACGCGGCGGCAAGAGCCTGATCGAACGTGTCAGTCGCGATGCCAAGGTGCCAGTTATCAAGCACCTGGATGGCGTCTGCCATGTGTTTATCGATGTGGCGGCCGATCTCGACAAGGCGATCCGCATTGCCGACAACGCCAAGACCCACCGCTACGCGCCGTGCAACACCATGGAAACCCTGTTGGTCCACGCCGGCATTGCCGAGCGTGTGTTGCCGCCGCTGGCGGCGATCTACCGCGACAAGGGCGTGGAACTGCGCGGTTGCGAGCGTACCCGGGCCTTGCTGGGCAGCGATGTGATCGAAGCCACCGAGCAGGATTGGTACACCGAATACACGGCGCCGATCCTGTCGATCCGTATCGTCGATGACCTGGACCAGGCCATCGAGCACATCAATACCTACGGCTCCAAGCACACCGACGCCATTGTTTCCGAGCATTTCAGCGATGCCCGGCGTTTCCTCACCGAAGTAGACTCCGCGTCGGTGATGATCAACGCCTCGACGCGCTTTGCCGACGGCTTCGAGTACGGCCTGGGGGCGGAGATCGGGATTTCCACGGACAAGCTGCATGCCCGTGGCCCGGTGGGCCTCGAAGGCTTGACCAGCGAGAAGTACGTGGTCTTTGGCGACGGTCATGTGCGCACTTGATGGCTAAACGCATCGGGCTGCTCGGTGGCACCTTCGACCCCGTGCACATCGGCCATTTGCGCAGTGCCCTGGAAGTGGCGGACACCCTCGGCCTGCAAGAATTGCGGCTGATCCCCAATGCCCGGCCGCCGCACCGGGACACGCCGCAGGTCAGCGCGCAGGCGCGCCTGGCGATGGTGCAGTGCGCGGTGGCCGGGATTGCCCCGTTGGTGGTGGACGACCGCGAGCTCAAGCGCGATAAACCGTCCTACACTATCGACACCCTGGAACAGACGCGGGCCGAGTTGGCCGCCGATGACCAGTTGTTTCTGCTTTTGGGTTGGGACGCATTTTGCGCACTGCCCACTTGGCATCGCTGGGAAGAGTTGCTCCAGCATTGCCACATCCTGGTTTTGCAACGCCCGGATGCCGACAGCGAACCGCCGGATGCCTTGCGCAACCTGCTGGCAGCGCGGTCGGTAAGTGACCCACAGGCCCTGACCGGGCCGAGCGGGAATATTGCATTTGTCTGGCAGACCCCGCTTGCGGTGTCGGCCACCCAGATCCGTCAACTGCTGGCCAGCGGTAAGTCGGTACGTTTCCTGGTGCCTGACGCGGTCCTGGCCTACATCGATGCGCACGGGCTTTACCGTGCGTCGAACTGAAAAGGCGCGCTTGAAGGCACGAATAGTCGTGTATTGAAGCGCCCGAACTAATGAGCAAAACGAGTTTTATATGACGAACAAAGACGTAAGCAAAGTTAAGCGCAAAGGCACGTTCAAGAGCGCACCGTTGCCGGTGGAAGCCCTGCTGGTCCCGGCTCCCGAGGGCGAAGCGCTGGTAGCGCTGGCCGTAGCGGCCCTGGAAGACGTGAAGGCCCAGGACATCCAGGTCCTGGACGTGCGTGACAAGCAAAGCATCACCGACTTCATGATCATCGCCACCGGTACTTCCAACCGCCAGATCGGCGCGATGCTGGACAAGGTTCGCGAAGCCGTCAAAGCCCAGGGCGTCAAGCCACTGGGTGAAGAAGGCAAGGGCGACAGCGACTGGGTGCTGGCTGACCTGGACACTGTGATCGTGCACATGATGACCAGCAACGCCCGCCAGTTCTACGACCTGGAGCGCCTGTGGAAAGGTGCCGAGCAGAGCCGTGCCGCCGATGGCAAGCACCACAGCCCTGAAGTCGGTCACGCGCACTTCGACAAGCTCAACAAAGACCAGGAATAAGGAACGGCTGTGCGCCTGCGTCTGATCGCTGTCGGTTCACGCATGCCCAAGTGGGTGGAAGAAGGCTGGCATGAATATGCCAAGCGTCTGCCATCGGAACTGGCGCTGGAACTGGTGGAAATACCGCTCAACACCCGGGGCAAGAACGCCGATGTGGCGCGCTTTATCCGTCAGGAAGGCGAGGCGATGCTGGCCAAGGTCGGTGCCAACGAGCGCATCGTCACCCTGGAGGTGCACGGCAAACCCTGGAGCACCGAGCAGTTGGCGGTGGAACTGGATCGCTGGCGCCTGGATTCGCGCACGGTCAACTTCATGGTCGGCGGCCCCGAGGGGCTGGCGCCGGAAGTCTGCGCGCGGGCCGATCAGCGCTGGTCGTTGTCGCCCCTGACGTTGCCCCATCCGCTGGTGCGGATTCTGATTGGTGAACAGCTGTATCGCGCCTGGACAGTCCTGTCCGGGCACCCTTACCACAAATAGTCTGCGCCCTGCCTGATGACCCAGCCGATCCGCATCAAGGACCACGAGAAAGACGCACGTCTTGTACGCGCGCGCGTGATCTTTGGCGCGATCGCGGTGGTGGTGCTGATGTGTGTGTTGATCGCCCGCCTGTATTTTTTGCAGGTGATCCAGTACGAGTATCACTCCACGCTGTCGGAAAACAACCGGGTGCATGTGCAGCCGATCCCGCCGACCCGTGGCCTGATTTTCGACCGTAATGGCGTGGTGATTGCCGATAACCGGCCCAGCTTCAGCTTGAGCATGACCCGCGAACGTTCCGGCGATTGGCAGCAGATCCTCGATGTGATTGTCGAGGTGCTGCAACTGACGCCGGAAGACCGGGCGATCTTCGAGAAGCGCATGAAGCAGGGGCGGCGCCCGTTTGAACCGGTGCCGATCCTGTTTGAGCTGACCGAAGAGCAGATCGCCAGGATCGCGGTGAACCAGTTCCGCCTGCCGGGCGTGGAGGTGGTGGCGCAACTGGTGCGGCATTACCCGCAAGGGGCGCACTTTGCCCACTCGGTCGGCTACATGGGGCGGATCAACGAAAAAGAGCTGAAAACCCTCGATCCGGTCAACTACAGCGGCACCCACCATATCGGCAAGACCGGTATCGAGCGCTTCTACGAACCGGAACTGCATGGCCAGGTGGGTTACGAGGAAGTCGAGACCAACGCCCGTGGCCGCGTGCTGCGGGTGCTCAAGCGCACCGACCCGATTCCCGGCAAGGACATTGTCCTGAGCCTGGATATCAAGTTGCAGGAGGCTGCGGAAATGGCTCTCGGCGGGCGTCGTGGCGCGGTGGTGGCGCTGGATCCGAACACCGGCGAGGTCCTGGCCATGGTCAGCCAGCCGAGTTTCGACCCCAACCTGTTTGTCACCGGAATCAGCTTCAAGGCCTATGCCGAGTTGCGCGACTCCATCGACCGGCCGCTGTTCAACCGGGTGCTGCGCGGTTTGTATCCACCGGGTTCGACCATCAAGCCGGCGGTGGCAATTGCCGGCCTGGATGCCGGTGTCGTGACTGCTTCCAGCCGGGTCTACGATCCGGGTTACTACATGTTGCCCAACTACGATCACAAGTACCGTAACTGGAACCGCACCGGCGACGGTTATGTGGACCTGGATACGGCGATCATGCGTTCCAACGACACCTACTTCTATGACTTGGCCCACAAGCTGGGGATTGATCGTTTATCGACCTACATGGGCAAGTTCGGCCTCGGTCAGAAAGTGTCCCTGGATATGTTTGAAGAATCCCCAGGCCTGATGCCGTCCCGCGAGTGGAAGCGCGCCACCCGGCGCCAGGCCTGGTTCCCCGGTGAAACCCTGATCCTGGGGATCGGCCAGGGCTATATGCAGGCCACGCCCTTGCAACTGGCCCAGGCCACGGCACTGGTGGCCAGCAAGGGCAAGTGGATTCGCCCGCACCTGGCCAAGACCATCGAGGGCGAAACGCCGGTGGATGAAAACCCGATCCCGGACATCGTCTTGCGCGACCCGTCTGACTGGGCCAAGGTCAACCACGGCATGCAGCAAGTGATGCACGGCGCGCGGGGCACGGCGCGCAAGGCGGCTGTTGGCGCGCAGTACCGGATTGCTGGCAAGAGCGGGACCGCCCAGGTGGTCGCGATCAAGCAGGGCGAGAAGTACGACCGCTCCAAAGTCCAGGAACGCCATCGCGACCACGCCTTGTTCGTCGGTTTTGCCCCGGCCGACAACCCGAAAATCACCGTGGCGGTGATGGTCGAGAACGGCGAGTCCGGTTCCGGCGTGGCCGCCCCGGTGGTGCGCCAGATCATGGACGCCTGGCTGCTGGACCAGGACGGCAAGCTCAAGCCTGAGTTTGCCAACCCTTCAAGCGCGGAGGCTACGGCCCGTGAAGAGTAATTTCGACCGCATCCTCTCCAGTGAGGATGTGATGCGTCGCCGCGCCACTTTGTTGCAGCGCATGCACATTGATGGCCCGTTGCTGATCCTGCTGCTGACCCTGGCGGCCGGTAGCCTGTTCGTGCTGTATTCGGCCAGTGGCAAGAACTGGGACCTGCTGATCAAGCAGGCGTCGTCGTTCGGCCTGGGCCTGTTGTCGATGGTGGTCATCGCCCAGCTGGAGCCGCGCTTCATGGCGCGCTGGGTGCCACTGGGGTATGTCGCCGGGGTGCTGCTGCTGGTGGTGGTGGACGTCATGGGGCATAACGCCATGGGGGCCACCCGCTGGATCAATATCCCGGGGGTGATTCGTTTCCAGCCGTCGGAATTCATGAAGATCCTGATGCCGGCCACCATCGCCTGGTACCTGGCCAAGCGCACCTTGCCGCCGCAGCTCAAGCACGTGGGGATCAGCCTGGTCCTGATCGGCATTCCGTTCATTCTGATCGTGCGCCAGCCAGACCTGGGCACTGGCCTGCTGATCCTCGCCGGCGGTGCGTTCGTGCTGTTCATGGGCGGCCTGCGCTGGCGCTGGATCATCAGCGTGCTGGTGGCGGCGGTGCCGGTGGCTGTCGCCATGTGGTTCTTCTTTATGCACGATTATCAGAAGCAGCGGGTCCTGACCTTCCTCGATCCCGAGAGCGATCCGCTGGGCACCGGTTGGAATATTATCCAGTCCAAGGCGGCCATCGGTTCCGGCGGCGTGTTTGGCAAGGGCTGGTTGCTGGGCACCCAGTCGCACCTGGACTTCCTGCCGGAAAGCCACACCGACTTTATTATCGCGGTGATGGGCGAGGAGTTCGGCCTGGTGGGCATCTGCGCACTGCTGCTGATCTACTTGCTGTTGATCGGGCGTGGCCTGGTGATTACCGCGCAAGCGCAGACGTTGTTCGGCAAATTGCTCGCCGGTGCGCTGACAATGACTTTTTTTGTTTACGTTTTCGTCAACATCGGTATGGTCAGTGGCCTGCTGCCGGTGGTTGGGGTGCCGTTGCCGTTCATTAGCTACGGCGGAACTTCGCTGGTGACATTACTGTCAGCGTTTGGGGTCTTGATGTCGATCCATACCCATCGCAAGTGGATCGCACAGGTTTGAATAAGGTGAAGATGTCAATGCAAGCAATGCGCGGCCGGGCTGCTCGATATGCGGCCTGCCTGGGCCTGTTGGGCGCCTTCGGCGCTGCACAGCCAGCCCTGGCCGGCGATTACGATGGCTCGCCCCAAGTCGCCGAGTTTGTCGGTGAGATGACGCGTGACTATGGTTTCGCCGGCGAACAACTGATGGGCGTGTTCCGCGAGGCCCAGCGCAAGCAGTCGATCCTCGACGCCATTTCGCGCCCCGCCGAGCGCGTCAAGCAGTGGAAGGACTATCGCCCGATGTTCCTCACCGACGCCCGGGTGGCGCGGGGGGTGGACTTCTGGCGCCAGCACGAGGCGGTGCTGGCCCGCGCCGAGCAGGAATATGGCGTACCGGCCCAGGTGATCGTGTCGATCATCGGCGTTGAAACCTTTTACGGGCGCAATACCGGCAGTTACCGGGTGATCGACGCCTTGTCGACCCTGGGTTTCGATTACCCGCCCCGCGCCGAATTCTTCCGCAAGGAGCTGCGTGAGTTCCTGCTGCTGGCCCGTGAAGAGCAGGTCGACCCCTTGACCCTCAAAGGTTCCTACGCCGGGGCCATGGGCCTGCCACAGTTCATGCCCAGCAGCTTTCGCGCCTATGCCGTGGATTTCGACGGTGATGGCCATATCAATATCTGGAGCAACCCCGATGATGCCATCGGCAGCGTTGCCAGCTACTTCAAGCGCCATGGCTGGGTGGCTGGCGAGCCGGTGGTGATCCGTGCCGATGTCACGGGCGAGCGCGCCGATGAGGGCCTGACCCAGGGCATCGAGCCGGTGAAAACTGTCGGGGAGTTGCGGGCGCTGGGCTGGTCAAGTCATGATGCGCTGCGCGATGATATGCCGGTTACCGCCTTCCGCCTGGAAGGCGCAGACGGCCCGGAATACTGGATGGGCCTGAAGAATTTTTACGCAATTACGCGTTATAACCGCAGTGTGATGTACGCCATGGCCGTGCATCAGCTGTCAGACATGCTGGTTCAAGCACGGGGCGTCAAGTAATGCGGGTATCGCCGATCAATAAACCGCTCAAGCTGGTGGCGCTGGCCGCATTGTCCTTGCTGGTTGTCAGTTGCTCCACCAGCCGCGCGCCGGCGCAGAAGGCCAGTGGCCCGGTAGTCCGCGCGCAGCCGGGGCTGGATATCAACCGGGCCCACAAGGACGGCGCGCCGTGGTGGGACGTCGACGTCTCGCGTATCCCGGATGCTACGCCGACCCTGCATACCGGCAACTATAAAGCCAACCCTTACACGGTATTGGGCAAGACCTACTTCCCGCTGCAGGAATCGAAGAACTATGTGCAGTCGGGCACCGCGTCCTGGTACGGCACCAAGTTCCACGGCCAGAACACCGCCAACGGCGAAGTGTATGACCTGTACGGTATGAGCGCGGCGCACAAGACCCTGCCGCTGCCGGCCTACGTGCGGGTGACCAACCTGGACAACAACCGCGTGGTGATCCTGCGGGTCAACGACCGCGGGCCGTTCTATTCCGACCGAATCATCGACTTGTCCTACGCCGCCGCGAAAAAACTCGGCTATGCCGAAACCGGCACGGCGCGGGTCAAGGTCGAAGGCATCGACCCGGCCCAGTACTGGGCCCAGCGCGGCAAGCCGGCGCCATTGATGCTCAACGAACCCCAAAGCGCGCAACCGCAGATCACCGCTTCGGCGGGCAAGGTCGAGCAGTGGACGCCGCCGCCCCAGCAACACGCCGCGCCAGTCGTGGCCGTGCCACAGGCGGCGCCGGGCAGTGCGGCGGGCGGGCAATACCTGCAAGTCGGCGCTTTCGCCAACCCGGATGCGGCAGAACTGTTAAGGTCCAAGCTCAGCGGGATGGTCAGCGCGCCCGTGTTTATCAGCTCCATCGTGCGTAACCAGCAGACCCTGCACCGGGTTCGCCTGGGCCCCATCGGCTCGGCGGGCGAGATTGCCCAGGTGCAGAACAGCGTGCGCTTGGCCAACCTGGGCCAGCCCAGCGTGGTCAGCGCCGAATAAGCAGTAGCGGATCGAGGGTGCTGGCGCGCTTGCGTGCCGGGGCCCTGGTTGCAGGCTCGTCGAATAATAAAAACCCGAAGGCAAGGGTTGAGCTGGCAACTGAATACGCGACAGCCTGGCAACGGGCTGTCTGAATAGTTTTGCCCGCGAGGGCAAGTTTCCATAAGCAATTTCGAGAGACGGATGAACATCACCACCTTAGCCAAACGCCTGTGCCTGCTTGTCCCGCTGATCATCGCGCCCGCTGCCTGGGCCGTCGAAATGATGCCAGCGCCACCGCAACTGGCCGCCAAGTCCTACGTGCTCATGGATGCCGCCAGCGGCAACGTGCTGGTCGAAAACAACGGTGACCAGCGCCTGCCGCCGGCCAGCCTGACCAAGCTGATGACCGCCTACATCGCGACCCTGGAAATCCGTCGTGGCCAGATCGGTGAAAACGATCCGGTGACCGTCAGCGAAAACGCCTGGCGTACCGGCGGTTCGCGGATGTTCATCAAGGTCGGCTCCCAGGTCACGGTGAGCGACCTGCTGCACGGCATCATCATCCAGTCCGGTAACGACGCCAGCGTCGCCCTGGCCGAGCACATCGCCGGCAGCGAAGATGCATTCGCCGACATGATGAACAAAACCGTGACTGACCTGGGCATGACCAACAGCCACTTCATGAACCCGACCGGCCTGCCCAACCCAGACCACTACTCGTCGGCCCATGACATGGCGATCCTGGCGCGCGCGATCATTCGCGTCGACCCGGTGCACTACGCCATCTACTCCCAGAAGGAATTCTTCTGGAACAACATCAAGCAGCCTAACCGCAACCTGTTGCTGTGGCGCGACAAGACCGTCGACGGCCTGAAAACCGGCCATACCGACGAAGCCGGCTACTGCATGGTGTCTTCGGCTGTGCGTGATGGCCAGCGCCTGATCGCCGTGGTGTTCGGCACCAACAGCGAACAGGCCCGCGCGGCTGAAACCCAGAAGCTGCTGACCTACGGTTTCCGCTTCTTTGAAACCCAGACCTTCTACCAGAAGGGCGCCGAACTGGCCCAGGCTCCTGTGTGGAAAGGCACCGAGCGTCAAGTCAAGGCCGGCCTGGCTGACGACCTGACCTTGACGATGCCTAAAGGCCAGCTCAAGAAACTGGCTGCCAGCATGACCATGAACCCGCAACTGACCGCGCCTATCGCCAAGGGCGATGTGATCGGTAAAGTCGAAGTGAAGCTGGACGACAAAGTCGTACACAGCGCCGATCTGATCGCGCTCGACGCTGTTGAGGAAGGTGGTATCTTCCGTCGCGTGTGGGATAGCATCCGTCTATTCTTCTACGGCTTGTTCAACTGATTGTGTGCACCCGCAAGGCCCCGCGTTGATCCGACGCGGGGCCTTGCCCGTCGCCACGGCTTACCGCTTACGAGGCCGTTTCGCCATGACCGATAAAGAAGTAAAGGCGCCAAAGATCGAATTCCCGGTGACGGATTATCCCGTCAAGGTGATCAGCGATACCGGTGTGGGCAACAAAGACAAGATCCTCGAGATCATGCGTAAACACGCAACGATCAACGACAACCGTGTGGATGAGCGCTTGAGCACCAACGGTAAGTACACCACGATCCAGTTGCACATCGTTGCAACCGGTCAAGACCAGCTCTACGACATCAACAGCGAACTGCGAGCCACCGGTTTCGTACACATGGTGTTGTGATGTCCCAGGTCCTGGGCTTTCGCGAGCTCGGCCAGATGGCTTACGAGCCCGTCTGGCATGCCATGCAGCGCTTCACCAATGAACGCGGCAGCTCGGCGCCCGACGAAATCTGGCTGGTGGAGCACCCACCGGTATTTACCCAGGGCCAGGCCGGCAAGGCTGAGCATCTACTACTTCCGGGTGATATTGCGGTGGTGCAGGTCGACCGAGGTGGCCAAGTGACTTACCATGGCCCCGGGCAACTGGTGGCGTACTTGCTGCTGGATGTGCGCAAGCTGGGTTACGGCGTGCGCGAGCTGGTCAGTCGCATGGAGAACTGCCTGATCGAGCTTTTGGCCAGCTATGGTGTGACTGCCGTGGCCAAGCCCGATGCTCCTGGTGTGTATGTCGACGGCGCGAAAATCGCCTCCCTGGGCCTGCGCATCCGCCATGGCTGTTCCTTTCACGGCCTGGCCTTGAACGTGGACATGGACCTGGCGCCGTTTCGCCGGATCAATCCCTGTGGTTACGCCGGTTTGGCCATGACCCAGTTGAGCGATCACGCAACACCCCTAGAATTTGCCGAGGTAAGTGCCCGGCTGCGCGCGCAGCTCGTCAAACACCTCGACTATGCTGAGCAGACGACCCTGACGGGCGGAATCGACTGATATGACTACTGATGTTGTGCAAACCATGATCCCGACGCTGGACATTACCGAGCGTCCGGCCCCGGCTCCGCGTGCCAAGGTGGAAGCCGGCGTCAAGCTGCGCGGCGCCGAGAAGGTTGCACGCATCCCGGTGAAGATCATTCCGACCACCGAACTGCCGAAAAAGCCCGACTGGATCCGTGTGCGCATCCCGGTCTCGCCGGAAGTCGACCGCATCAAGGCGCTGTTGCGCAAACACAAGCTGCACAGCGTGTGCGAAGAAGCCTCCTGCCCGAACCTGGGGGAGTGCTTCTCTGGCGGCACCGCCACCTTCATGATCATGGGGGACATCTGCACCCGTCGCTGCCCGTTCTGCGACGTGGGCCACGGCCGGCCCAAACCGTTGGACGTCAACGAGCCAGAAAGCCTGGCCATCGCCATCGCCGACCTGAAACTCAAGTACGTGGTGATCACCTCGGTAGACCGCGATGACCTGCGCGACGGCGGTGCCCAGCACTTTGCCGACTGCATCCGTGAAATCCGCAAACTGTCGCCGAACGTGATGCTCGAGACCCTGGTCCCGGACTACCGTGGCCGCATGGACGTCGCCCTGGACATCACCGCCGCCGAGCCGCCCGATGTGTTCAACCACAACCTGGAAACCGTGCCACGCCTGTACAAGGCCGCGCGCCCGGGGTCGGACTACCAGTGGTCGCTGACCCTGCTGCAGAAATTCAAGCAGATGATGCCGCATATCCCGACCAAGTCCGGCCTGATGCTGGGCCTGGGCGAAACCGACGAAGAAGTCATCGAAGTCATGAAGCGCATGCGCGAGCACGACATCGATATGCTGACCCTCGGCCAGTACCTGCAACCGTCGCGCAGCCACTTGCCGGTGCAGCGTTTCGTGCACCCGGACACCTTTGCCTGGTTTGCCGAAGAAGGCTACAAGATGGGCTTTAAAAACGTTGCGTCGGGCCCGTTGGTGCGTTCGTCGTACCATGCCGACGAGCAGGCCAAGCTGGTCAAGGCCAGCCTGGTTTCCTAAGCCTTAGCGCCGATCCATTTGCCTGGATGGGCGTGTGTGGGAGCTGGCTTGTGTGGGAGCGGGCTTGCCCGCGATAGCATCGCCTCGGTGCAACTGATACACCGAGGCGTCTGTATCGTGGGCAAGCCCGCTCCCACAGTTCGTTGCGCTGTACAGAATAGGGAGAACCAAGGATGACCAACCCGCCCGCCACCGCCGTCCCCGCCCTGCGCGCCGAAGGCGTGATCGGCCTCATCGCTCCCGCCGGCCCCGCTGCGCTGGATGTTGAAAAGGCCGGGCACTGGATGCGCGCCCGTGGCTACGAGCTGCGGATTTTCTCGGGGGTGTATGAGCGCGATGGCTACCTGGCCGGCAGCGATAAAGTACGCCTGCGCGACCTGCACGCGGCCTTTGCCGATCCTGAGATCGACGCCATCTTCTGCCTGCGCGGTGGCTACGGCACCCCACGCCTGCTCGATAGCGTGGATTTCGAGCTGCTGGCGGCCAATCCCAAGCCCTTCGTCGGCTACAGCGATATCACCGCGCTGCACCTGGCGATCAGCCGCTATGCCGGCTTCGTGACCTTCCACGGCCCGATGCTCAATGCCGACCTGCTCGGTGACAAGCAACAACCCACCGAATCATCACTGTTCAGCCTACTCCGTGGGCAACTGGGCGCTGGCAGTGTGCTGGCGCACCCTGTGGCGTACCCGTTGACCACCATTGAGCCTGGCATCGCCTATGGACGCCTGCTGGGGGGCAACCTGTCGATGATCGCGGCTGTGATGGGCACGCCGTACGAGCTTGATGCCGAGGGCATCATTCTGTTTATCGAGGACGTCAACGAACCGCTCTATCGCATTGACCGCCTGCTGACGCACTTGCGCCTGGCGGGCAAGCTGGCGCAGGTGCGCGGTGTGT
Source organism: Pseudomonas sp. ICMP 8385 (assembly GCF_002699915.1). Classification (NCBI taxonomy): domain Bacteria; kingdom Pseudomonadati; phylum Pseudomonadota; class Gammaproteobacteria; order Pseudomonadales; family Pseudomonadaceae; genus Pseudomonas; species Pseudomonas sp. ICMP 8385. The sequence goes on from NZ_LKBY01000067.1 coordinate 44,535, forward strand.
TGGTGGGGGATGTGGCAGGGGTGGAGAGCGGGGCGCTGGAGCGGCTGCTGAAGCAGACCTTTGAACCGTTGTGCATTCCGGTCCTGTCCGGCTGGCGCAGCGGCCATTGCGACCCGAACCTGACCTTGCCGATGGGCGCCCTGGTGCGCCTGGATGCGGGGGAGCAGTGCTTGGTGCTGGAGCAGGATGTGGTGTTCAAATCCTGAGGGGTTTTTGCCTGCTCTACCGCCATCGCGAGCTTGCTCGCGATGGCGGTAGACGCCTTACGCAGTTCTAGCGGTTCTGCAACGACTCCAGCAGCTTCACCGTCGGATACCCATCCGCCGGCCAGCCCAACGACTGCTGCGCCGCACGAATCGCCTTACGCGTGTTAGCGCCGATAATCCCATCCGGGTTGCCAGCCTCGTACCCCTTGGCACTCAACACCGTCTGCAATTCGATACGCTGGGTGCGGGTCAGTGGCAGTTCATCCGTTGGCCAATCCCCGCGAATCACCCCGCCACCGGCAAAACGCTCGGACAGCAGGCCGACCGCCAGGGCATAGGACGACGAGTTGTTGTACTTGAGGATTGCGCGGAAGTTGTCCAGCACCAGGAACGCCGGGCCACGATGGCCGGCCGGCAGCAGCAGGGCGGCCGACAGCGTTTCGACATTGGGCGGCACGCTGGCACCGGCTGGCACCCGCAGCCCGAGTTTCAACCACTCGCCCACCGGCTTGCGCCCCACGCCATCGGCCAGGGCGTAGTCGAAATTCTCCGGCAACTGCTGCACCTCAAAGCCCCATGGTTGGCCTTTCTGCCAGCCCGAGCTTTGCAGGTAGTGGGCGGTGGAGGCGAGGGCGTCGGCCGAGCTGTTCCAGATATCGCGGCGACCGTCGCCATCGAAATCCACGGCGTGAGTGTTGTAGGTGGTCGGTATGAATTGGGTCTGGCCCATGGCCCCGGCCCAGGAGCCACGCATCTGTTCGGCCGGGATGTCACCGTGCTGGATGATTTGCAGCGCGGCCAGCAACTGCGCCTGGGCGAACGCCGGGCGGCGGCCTTCGTAGGCCAGGGTCGCCAGGGAGCGGATCACCGAGTTATTGCCCTGGAACGCGCCGAAGTTGCTTTCCATGCCCCACACCGAGACCAGCACCTGGCGATCAACGCCGTAGCGCTGTTCGATGCTTTGCAGGATATCGGCATGCTTGATCAGCAGGGCCTGGCCATTGCGCACGCGCACTGCGGACGGGGCACCGTTGAGGTATTCCCATACCGGGCGGGAAAACTCCGGTTGGCTGCGGTCGGCACGGATAACCGCCATGTCGGGGCTGACGTTGGCGAAGGCGGTGTCGAACACCGCAGGGGTAATCCCGGCTTTCAGGGCCTCGATGCGAAAACCTGCCTGCCATTGGGCGAAGGTCTGGGTTGGTTGGATATCGAAATTGGTCACGGACAGGGGCGCAACTACGGCGGGTGCGGCAACCGGTGCGGTCTGGAGCGTGGGCAGGGGCTGAGCGTCGGCGGCGGTGGGTTTTTCGGCGCAGGCGACTAACAGGATCAGGCTGGAGGCGGCAATCAATTGGCGAAGGTGCCAACGACGGGAAAGACTAGAGGGCATGCACAGGTCCAGGAAATACGAATCAGGTGCAGACCTTATCATGCCAGAGGGGCGCTTGCCTTCAGGCAGCCAGAAAGTAAGAAGCCTCCCAGCTATTAGACTGGAAGGCTTCGCGGCGGTAGCTGCCTTTGCCTTTGCCGGCGCGTTCCTGGCGACTGCGGAACAACGGCTGGGCGATAAGGGATTTGGCCTTGTTGGGGCCATGCTTGGATGGCTTTTTGCTCATGATCGGGACGCTCCGATGGGGTGGGTGGTGCGGTGCAAATCATCTGCCGAAGTTTGGCGGCTGTCCAGCCCGGCGTGATGTAGGAAATGACCTCGGTCTAAATGTTGCAGAGGTTTTGTGGGAGCGGGCTTGCTCGCGATAGCGGTGGGTCAGTTAATGGATACTTGACTGACCCACCGCTATCGCGAGCAAGCCCGCTCCCACATGGGTATTGCGTTGTCTGGGGGGATTTCTTATTCGGCAGGCAGTGCCAGGCGCTGGCCGGACATAAGCAGCGACAAACGACTCAAGCTCATCCACGGCGACCCGGCGGCCTGGCCCTTGATCTGCGCGTCGATGCGCTGGGCTTCGAGCAACAATTGCGCCCAGCGTTGCGCCGAGTGCCGTTGCAGGGCCTTGCTCATCAGGGGCTTGCGCTTGTCCCATACTGGAGGGCGGGCTTGGCTGAAAGCCTTGTCCAGCGGCGTACCCTGGCTGTATTGCAGGGCAATATTGGCCAGCAGGCGCAACTCCCGGGCCAGGGCCCAGAGAATCACTGGCGGTTCCACGCCTTCGCCGCGTAGCCCTTCGAGCATACGCAGTGCATGGGCTGGTTCGCCATTGAGTATCGCGTCCACCAACCCGAATACGTCAAAACGCGCACTGTCGGCCACCGCACCTTGCACGGTTTCGACGGTAATCTGCCCGTCTTCGGCCATCAGCTTGAGCTTTTCGATCTCTTGGGCTGCGGCCAGCAAGTTGCCTTCAACCCGGGCGGCGATCAGCTCGACCGCGTCCTGGCTGGCAGACAACCCGGCCTGGGACAGGCGCTGGCGGATCCATTGCGGCAACTGACTGCTGTCGACCGGCCAGATCTGGATGAACTGGGTCTGCGGCCCTTCCACCAGCGCCTTGCCCCATTTGGTTTTCTGCGCGCTGCCATCGAGCTTGGGCAGGCTGATCAGCAGCAGCGTGTCCTCGGCGGGGCGGGCGCAATATTCCATCAGGGCCGCCGCGCCTTTGTCGCCGGGCTTGCCCGAGGGCAGGCGCAGCTCCAGCAGGCGTTTTTCGGCAAACAGCGACATGCTGGCCCCGGCCTGGAGCAGGGTGCCCCAGTCGAAGCTGGCGTCGGCGCTGAACACCTGGCGTTCATCAAAGCCTTGCTGGCGCGCAGCCTGGCGGATGGTGTCGGCGGCTTCCTGGCACAGCAGCGGATCATCGCCACTGACGATGTACACAGGCGCGAGGTTGCCTTGCAGGTGCTTGGCGAGTTGGGCGGGGGCGAGTTTCATAGGCTGGATGGACGGGGCGCATGACGCGCCCCGCCTGGTTTACTCGGCAGGGACTTCAACAGGCGACTGTTTCGGCACGCTGTTTTCATAGTCCTGCGCGGCTTTCAGTGCCTCGGCGTCTGCCTTGGCCTTGGCGTCGGCAGTCTGCTGCAGGGCATCGAGCTGGGCCGGGCTGATCATCTGCAGGCGCAGGACCATCCGCTGGACCAGGTCACGGCGCATTTCATTACGCACCTGAGTGACCTCGGTGTCGGAACCCACCAGGTTGTTGCCGTCATGGGTCACGACTTTCTGCACTTGCAGCTTGTCGCTGATCAGCGGCAACTGGTCGTGGCCCTGGATCTGGAACATGAGCACGTTGCTCAATTCGATGTCCGAAGAGCGGCCGGCACTGGCGTAGCTGAGGTTGCGCTGGGTCTCTTTCTCATCGACCAACACCAGCTTGTAAGCCGCACCGTTATAGACTTTGACGCCGCTGTTTTCCAGGGTTTGACGCAGCTGGGTCACGGTTTCGCCATAGGCGTTGCGTGCGCTGACATCCAGTTCCTTGATCGCCAGTTCCGTGGTGCCGGTGCCGCGCAGCTGGAAGCCGCAAGCGCTCAGCAGTACGGCAAGGCCCATCACCAGCAGGTTGCGTTTGATCATTTTATTGCTCCCCTTGAAACCATGTGGGCCTTATCGAGGCCCTGGAGGTTTTGTTCGGCGCCGGGGCTCTTGCCCTGGCGCCCGATCCGATTAGCTTGCGACGATATTGACCAGTTTGCCGGGCACCACGATCACTTTGCGGATCGTCAGGCCTTCGGTGAAGCGCAGCACGTTCTCATTGCTGCGAGCGGCGGCTTCGACTTCTTCGCGACTGGCGCTGGCCGGCATATCGATCTGGCCGCGCAGCTTGCCGTTGACCTGAATCACCAGTTGCAGGGTGTCCTGTACCAGGGCGCTGTCATCTGCTGTGGGCCATGGGGCATCGATCACCGCGCCGCTGTGGCCCAACTGGCTCCACAGGTCGTGGCTGATGTGCGGGGTAATCGGCGCCAGCAGCAGGACGACGGTTTCCAGGCCTTCCTGTACCAAGGCGCGGTCCTGTTCGGTGGCCTGTGGCGCTTTTTCCAGCACGTTCATCAGCGTCATCACCTGGGCGATGGCGGTGTTGAACTTGTGGTGCTGGCCCACGTCCTGGCCGGCTTGCTTGATCGCCAGGTGGGTGCTGCGGCGAATGAGCTTTTGCTCGTCGCTCAACGACGCCACGTCCAGTTTGCCCGGCAGGCCCTGGCTGACATGGGCGTGCGCCAGGCGCCAGACGCGCTTGAGGAAGCGGTGCGAACCTTCGACGCCGGAGTCGGACCATTCGGCGCTCATGTCGGGCGGCGAGGCGAACATCATGAACAGGCGGCAGGTGTCGGCGCCGAACTGATCGATCATCGACTGAGGGTCGACGCCGTTGTTCTTCGACTTGGCCATCTTCTCGGTGCCGCCGATTTCCACCGGCAGGCCGTCGGATTTCAGCTTGGCGCTGATGACCTTGGCCTTGCTGTCACGCTCAAGCTCCACGTCCGCCGGGTTGAACCAGGTGTAGGCGCCATTGGCTTCGCGGCGATAGTACGTCTCGGCGATCACCATGCCCTGGGTCAGCAGGTTCTTGAACGGCTCGTTGGAACTGACCAGCCCTTCGTCACGCATCAGCTTGTGGAAGAAGCGCGCGTACAGCAGGTGCAGGATCGCGTGCTCGATGCCACCAATGTACTGGTCCACCGGCAACCAGTGGTCGGCCGCGGATTTTTCCACCAGGCCGCCTTCATAGTGCGGCGAGGCGTAGCGGGCGTAGTACCACGAGGACTCGACGAAGGTGTCCATGGTGTCGGTTTCGCGCTTGGCAGGCTGGCCGCATTTCGGGCAACTGCACTCGTAGAACTCGGGCATGCGCGCCAATGGCGAACCGGCGCCGTCCGGCACCACGTCTTCGGGCAGTATCACCGGCAATTGGTCTTCCGGTACTGGCACGTCGCCACAGCTTTCGCAGTGGATGATCGGGATCGGGCAACCCCAGTAGCGCTGGCGGCTGATACCCCAGTCGCGCAGGCGGAACTGGGTGCGCGAGGCACCGAGGTTTTTCTTGATCAGGGCGACTTCCATGGCGTCGAAGGCGCCTGCGAAGTCCAGGCCGTCGAACTCGCCGGAGTTGATCAGGGTGCCGTGTTCGTTATAGGCGTCCTGCCACGGGGCCGGGTTGGTTTCACCGGAGCTGGTGCGCACCACGGACTTGATCGGCAGGTTGTATTTGGTGGCGAATTCAAAGTCGCGCTCGTCATGGGCGGGCACGGCCATTACTGCGCCATCGCCGTAGTGCATCAGCACATAGTTGGCGACCCAGACCGGCAGCTTTTCGCCGGTCAGCGGGTGCTCGACGAACAGCGAGGTCGGCAGGCCCTTTTTCTCCTGGGTGGCGACGTCGGCTTCGGCCACGCTGCCGCCTTTGCATTCGGCGATAAAGGCCTGCAGCTCAGGGTTGTTCTGGGCGGCCAGGGTGGCCAGCGGGTGTTCGGCGGCCACGGCGACGTAGGTCGCGCCCATCAGGGTGTCCGGGCGGGTGGTGAAGACTTTCAGGGCGCCAGCAACGCCTATGGAATCGACGTTGTACGGGAACTGCACTTCCATGCCCTTGGACTTGCCGATCCAGTTGCGCTGCATGGTCTTGACCTGTTCAGGCCAGCCCGGCAGGTCGTCGAGGCTCGACAAGAGTTCATCGGCGTAGGCGGTGATCTTGAAGTAGTACATCGGGATTTCGCGCTTCTCGATCAGCGCGCCGGAACGCCAGCCGCGACCGTCGATCACCTGCTCGTTGGCCAGGACGGTCTGGTCGACCGGGTCCCAGTTCACGGTGCCGCTTTTTTTGTAGATCACGCCTTTCTCGAACAGGCGGGTGAACAGCCATTGTTCCCAGCGGTAGTAGTCCGGCTTGCAGGTGGTCACTTCGCGGGACCAGTCCACGGCCAGGCCCAGGCTGCGCAGCTGGGTCTTCATGTAGGCGATGTTTTCGTAGGTCCACTTGGCGGGCGCTACGTTGTTTTTCATCGCGGCGTTTTCCGCGGGCATGCCGAAGGCGTCCCAACCCATAGGTTGCAGGACATTCTTGCCGAGCATGCGCTGGTAGCGGGAAATCACGTCGCCGATGGTGTAGTTACGCACGTGCCCCATGTGTAGTTTGCCGCTGGGGTAAGGGAACATCGATAGGCAGTAGTAAGTCTCCTTGCCTGGCTGTTCACTGACTTCAAAGGACTTTTGCTCGTCCCAGAAAGTTTGGGCGGCATTTTCTATTTCACGGGGCTGATAGTGTTCGTGCATGGCTACTTTTGAACTGAATAGGGGTGGCCTAATCCTCTTCGGTGCATTGTCCGGGTTGATCGACACCAAAAAGCGGCGCGTCCGTGCCCAAACCCTGCGGGAAGTGGAGTTACAGGAAGCGCCGTAGCATACATGACCCCGCTCTATCGAGGGAAACCCTGATTGCGCAGTGCAGGCCGTTGGTCGCGGCACCCGGTTGGTTCCGTCAGCGCAGCTACGCTGTTTATTGGGGAGTGAGACTTATCTTTAATGAGGTGAGGGGATGGTTGATTCGCAGCGAATGATAACGAAACCGGAAGTGTATGAAGGACTGATCGACCGCTTGGGTCGAGCGCTGGATGCGGCAAGAACCGCGGGCCGATTGCGTGACGAGCGGCCCGCAGAGTTGGAACTGCGCGGTTTGAGCCCCGCAGAGTTCGAGGTGATCAAGGCCTACCTGGACTTGAACGCCCGCCCAGTCCCGCAATGGGTGGCGCCTGTGCCAGCCAGGGAGCCTGTGCGATCGTCCAAGGTGGTATGGCTCAAGGACTTGTCGGCCGCTCGCGGCCCGGAAATCCGCGCCGTACGGTTCAAGTAACCACTTCAGTGCCTGTTCCACACGGGTAAAGATTGTCGCTAAACCCCGTTACACCTTAGGCTTCGGGCATCTTTGGAGATGCTCGATGCCTATTCGTTATTTCATCAAACAATTATTGCTGCCGCCCGGCATTCTCTTGCTGCTGCTGGCCCTTGCCTGGTGGTTTCGCCGCACCCGTCCACGCTTGGCCGGCGTGTGTTTTGCCCTGGGGTTTGGCGGGATGTGGCTGATCAGCTTGCCGGTGATGGTGGAGTGGGGCGCCCGCGCCCTGGAAACCGAGCCCCCACTGGCCGTGGAAGACTGGGACAGCCTGGCGCAACGGGCCGATGCCATTGTGGTGCTGGGCTCGGGCCGCGAGCGGGGGGACCCGGCCTGGGGCGCTGATCAGCCGACCGGGATCGGCCTGGAGCGTCAGCGCTATGCGGCGCGATTGGCCAAGGCGTCGGGGCTGCCGGTGCTGACCAGCGGCGGCCTGCACTACGGCACGCCGCCCAGCGAGGCGCAGTTGATGGCGGTGTCGATGCAGGATGACTTTGGCGTGGCCGTGCGCTGGAAGGAAGAGCGCAGCCGCACCACCTGGGAAAATGCGCAGATGAGCGCCGAGATCCTGCTGCCCCAGGGCGTCAAGCGCGTGGTGATCGTGACCCAGGCCTGGCATATGCCGCGTTCGGTGTGGAGCTTCGAGAAGGCCGGCTTTACCGTGGTGCCGGCGCCGGTCGGCTTCCTGGGGGTGGACAATGCCCGGCCGTTGGGCGGTTGGATGCCGGAATTCAAGTCGATCTGGCAGAGCGGGCAGTTGATTAATGAGGCGGTCGGGCAGGTGGGTTACCGCTTGTTCTACCGTTAACGGCGCACATCAAAATGTGGGGCTTGTGTGGGAGCGGGCTTGCCCGCGATGGCGGTGTATCAGTCAGAATTTTTAGTGACTGACCCACCTCCATCGCGGGCAAGCCCGCTCCCACATTGGGTGTCAGACGGTCTTGGCCATGCGCCCGGCCAGCAGCGCCCAGCCAAACAGCCCCAGGCACAGGATGATCAGCGGCCACGAACGCCATTGCAGGTACGGCGTCAGGTTGTGCATGGGCACGACCTCGCCATAGAGAATGCCGCGCTCGAACTGCGGGATCTGCTCGGTGATCTGCCCGAACGGGTTGATCAGGCCGGTCACGCCGTTGTTGGTGGCGCGGATCATCCAGCGGCCGGCTTCCAGGGCGCGCATCTGGGCCATTTGCAGGTGCTGCAAGGGGCCGATGGAGGTGCCGAACCAGGTGTCATTGCTGATGGTCAGCAGCAAGTCGCTGCGGGCGGCGAGGCCGGCGGCGAACTCCGGGTAGACCACTTCGTAGCAGATATACGGCGCGATCTGATAGCCCTTGGCTTGCAGCAGTGCCTGGTCTTCGGGACCGCGGGCAAAGTCCGACATCGGCAGGTCGAAGAACGCAATCAGGCCGCGCAATACATCCTGCAATGGTACGTACTCGCCAAAGGGCACCAGCTTTTGCTTCAAATAGGTGCCATCACCCTGGCCGACCACGGTGATGCCATTGAAGTAGCGCTTTTCATGACGCACTTCCTGGCGGATCGGCACGCCGGTGATCATCGCCGCGTTCCGGTCGGCGGCGAACTTGCCCATCATCCCCAGGTAGCCCTCGACGGACTCCATGAGCACCGGCACGGCAGTTTCCGGCCAGATCAGCAGGTCTACGCGCTTGGAGGCAAAGCTCATGTCGCGGTACAGCGCCAGTTGCGCGTTGAGCTGCGCCGGGTCCCACTTCATGCTTTGCTCGACATTGCCCTGGATCGCCGCGACGCTTAGCGGCTCGCCAGCGGGGCTGGTCCAGGCGTGATGCTTGAGCGCCAGGCCAATCGCCCAGGGCGCAACCAGCAGCACCAGGCCCGCGCCGATAAACGCGTTGCGCCTGGTCGCCAGCAAGCGCGGCAGGTTGACGAGCAACGCTGCGCTCAAGGCCAGGGCAAACGAAATCAGCCATACCCCACCCAACGGTGCGAGCCCGGCCAGCGGGCCGTCGAGCTGGCTATAACCGGAGTACAACCAGGGGAAACCTGTCAGGAACCAGCCGCGAAATGCTTCCTGGCCCACCCACAGCGCGGCAAACGCCAGGGCATCGGCCAGGGGCGCTTCGTTACGGCGCAGCCAGCGGGCCCAGAGCCAGGCGGGCAGGGCAAAGAACAAGGCAATCGCGGCGGTGAACGCCAGCATCAACAGCCCGGCCAGCAATACCGAAGCGCCGCCAAAGTGATGGATGCTGTAGTAGATCCAGCTGGTGCCCGCGCCAAACAGGCCAAAACCGAAACACCAGCCACGCCCGAAGGCCTGGCGGGGTGTCAGTTGGCACATCCCGGCATAGAACACCCCGACCGCCACCAGCGCCAGCGGCCAGATATCGAACGGCGCCAGCGCCAGGGTGGTGATAGCACCGGCCACCACGGCCAGCAGGTTACCGGGCCAGCCGGGTGCGGTGAGACGGCGCATATCAGTCCTTAGCGGGCAATAGGTGTCAGGCGGATCAGGTGGATACGACGGCTATCGGCATTCAGGATGCGGAAGCGGTAGGCGCCGATCTCGGTGGTTTCGTTGCGCTTGGGCAGATGGCCAAAGGCACTCATTACCAGGCCGCCGACAGTGTCGAACTCATCGTCGGAGAATTCGCTGTCGAAGAACTCGTTGAAGTTCTCGATCGGCGTCAGTGCCTTGACCAGGAAGTCCCCGCTGGGCAGCGGCTTGATGTAGCTGTCTTCTTCGACGTCGTGTTCGTCTTCGATATCGCCGACGATCTGTTCCAGCACGTCTTCGATGGTCACCAGGCCTGCGACGCCGCCGTATTCGTCAATCACGATGGCCATATGATTGTGGTTGGCGCGAAACTCGCGCAGCAGCACATTCAGGCGCTTGGACTCGGGTACGAAGGTCGCAGGCCGCAGCAGGTCCTTGATGTTGAAGCTGTCGCCGTTCTCCTTGAGGATCAGCGGCAGCAGGTCCTTGGCCAGCAGGACACCCATGACGTCGTCATGGCTTTCGCCGATCACCGGGTAGCGCGAGTGCGCCGAGTCGATCACGGCCGGGAGGAATTCCCGTGGGGTCTGGGTCGCCTTGATGCTGATCATCTGCGAGCGCGGGACCATGATGTCCCGGACTTGCAGGTCAGCCACCTGGATGGCGCCTTCGACGATGGCCAGCGCTTCGCTGTCCAGCAACTTGTTCTGATGGGCCTCGCGCAGCAGCTCCAGCAGCTCCTGGCGGTTTTTCGGCTCGTGGGCAAAAGCCTGGGTCAGTTTACCCAGCCATGACTTTTGCCCGTTGCTCGATCGGTCTTCGCTCATAGCGATTACTCTAAATCCTTGATTGTTTCAGTTGAGTGTCGATTAGTGTTCGTCGTCTGCATAGGGGTCAGGGTGCCCCAACTCTGCAAGCAACGTTCGTTCCAGTGCTTCCATTTCTTCGGCTTCTTCATCATCTATATGGTCGTAACCCAACAGATGCAAGCAGCCGTGCATGACCAAATGGGCCCAGTGGGCCTCCAGGGCCTTGCCTTGTTCCTTTGCCTCGCGCTCCACCACCGCGACGCAGATCACCAGGTCACCCAGCAACGGGATATCCAGCAGTTCATCCGGCACATCGGCGGGGAACGACAGCACATTGGTCGCGTAGTCTTTCTGGCGCCAGGTGTGATTCAGTTCGCGGCCTTCAGGTTCATCCACCAGACGAATGGTCAGTTCCGAGTCGGCGCTGCGCTGGCGCAGGGCCAGTGTGCACCATTGGCGGAACTGTTCTTCGCTGGGGGCTGGCGCTTGGGTGGCCAGTTGCAGATCAAGCTCAAGCATCGCGGCGGTTGTCCTTGGACAGCCCGTCGTCGCGGTGTTCAAAGCGCTCGTAGGCTTCGACAATGCGCTGTACCAGCGGGTGACGCACCACGTCCTTGGGCATGAAGTGGGTAAAGCTGATGCCCGGTACGTCCTTGAGCACCTCGATCACCTGGCCCAGGCCCGACTTGGTGCCCTTGGGCAGGTCGACCTGGGTGATATCGCCGGTGATCACGGCCGTGGAGCCAAAGCCGATGCGGGTCAGGAACATCTTCATCTGCTCGACGGTGGTGTTCTGGCTTTCGTCGAGGATGATGAAGCTGTTGTTCAGGGTGCGGCCGCGCATATAGGCCAGCGGGGCGATCTCGATCACCTGGCGCTCGATCAGCTTGGCCACGTATTCAAAACCGAGCATTTCATACAGTGCGTCGTACAGCGGGCGCAGGTACGGGTCGATCTTCTGGGCCAGGTCGCCGGGCAGAAAGCCCAGTTTTTCGCCCGCTTCCACTGCTGGGCGCACCAACAGGATGCGTCGCACCTGTTCACGCTCCAGGGCGTCCACTGCACAGGCCACCGCCAGGTAGGTCTTGCCGGTGCCGGCCGGGCCGATACCGAAGTTGATGTCGTTGCCGAGGATTTCCTTGACATAGCGCTGCTGATTCAAGCCGCGCGGGCGAATCATGCCTTTTTTGGTGCGCAGCGCCACGCTGGCTTCGGCCACCGGGTTGTTGGCCAGGTCTTCTACGGCGGATTCCTGCAGGTACAGGTGCACGGTTTCCGGCGACAGCTCGCTACCCTTGGTTTCGCGGTAGAGGCGACGCAGCAGGTTTTCTGCAGACGTGGTGTGCTGGGGTTCGCCAATCAGCTCGAACTGGTTGCCGCGGTTGCGGATCTCGATGCTCAGGCGTTGTTCGATCAGGCGCAGGTGCTCGTCGAACTGTCCGCACAGGTTGGCGAAACGACGAGCCTCAAACGGCTCGAGGAGGAAACGATGGGGTTCTGCTATGGGTGCGTTCAAGGTTGCTTTTAGCCGCCCTTTGGCTGTTTAGGTGAAATAGAGGATAACGCCAGCCGCCGGTGTGCGAAAGCACTTAAATGGCCTGGGTTCGCTCTCAGGAGCAACGAAGAACCCCTGTGGGAGCTGGCTTGCCTGCGATAGGGCCGGTCCATTCAAAAGAGATACCGCCTGTTACATCGCTATCGCAGGCAAGCCAGCTCCCACATTTGATCTGCATTTGTCCCGAATCCGCCGCGTCAGTTGATCAACGAGCCGCGCAGCGAGTGCGGTTGCGCCGCGTCGATGTGCACGTCGGCGAACTGGCCGATCAGCGTGGGGTTATCGCAACGGAAGTTGACGATCCGATTGTTCTCGGTGCGTCCCTGCAACTCGCCCGGGTCTTTTTTCGAGTAATCGGTGACCAGGATGCGCTGGGTCGAACCGACCATTTGTCGGCTGATCTCGAACCCCTGCTGGTTGAGGCGATGTTGCAGCGCGTTCAGGCGCTCCTTTTTCAGCGCCTCCGGGGTTTCGTCCAGCAGGTCGGCAGCCGGGGTGCCCGGGCGCTGGCTGTAGACGAAGGAGTAGGAGAAGTCGAAACCGACGTCTTCAATCAGCTTCATGGTCTGCTGGAAGTCTTTCTCGGTCTCGCCGGGGAAGCCGACGATAAAGTCCGAACTGATGCAGATGCCCGGCACGGCGGCGCGCAGTTTGCGCAGCTTGGACTTGTACTCCAGGGCCGTGTGGTTGCGCTTCATCGCCGAAAGGATGCGGTCCGAACCCGATTGCACCGGCAAATGCAGGTGCTTGACCAGCTCCGGCACTTCGGCGTGAGCCTGGATCAGGCTGTCGGAGAACTCCAGCGGGTGGGAGGTGGTGTAGCGAATGCGCTCGATGCCGTCTACCGCCGCGACCACGCGAATCAGCTCGGCCAGGTCCGCCAGGCGCCCATCGTGGGTCTGGCCCCGGTAGCCGTTGACGTTCTGCCCCAGCAGGGTCACTTCCCGCACGCCGTTTTCGGCCAGGTGGATGATTTCCGCCAGCACGTCGTCGAACGGCCGGCTGACTTCTTCGCCACGGGTATACGGCACCACGCAGAAGGTGCAGTACTTGCTGCAACCTTCCATCACCGACACATAGGCACTGGGGCCGTCGATGCGTGGTTCGGGCAAATGGTCGAATTTTTCGATTTCCGGGAACGAGACGTCCACCTGCGGCAGCTTGGTGATACGCGCGGCGTCGATCATTTCCGGCAGGCGGTGCAGGGTCTGCGGGCCGAAGACCACGTCGACATAGGGCGCGCGGTCGCGAATGGCGGCGCCTTCCTGGCTGGCCACGCAACCGCCGACGGCGATCACCATGTCCGGGTTGGCCAGTTTCAGTTCGCGCCAGCGGCCCAGCTGCGAGTAGACCCGGTCCTGGGCCCGTTCGCGGATCGAGCAGGTATTGAGCAGGATCACGTCGGCATCTTCGGCGCGAGCCGTGACTTCCAGGGCCTGATGTTCACCCAGCAGATCGACCATGCGCGAGCTGTCGTACTCGTTCATCTGGCAACCGTGGGTTTCGATGTAAAGCTTCTTGGCCATGGGAATCGTCAACTGGTGGTAAAGAACCGCGCATTATAGGGGGCATGCCCATTGGTTCCTAGCACTGTGCATCGGGTGCCATGCTATAGTTCGCGCCCTCATTTATATCCGCCGATGTGCTGCCCGCCCCCCATGACCAAACGTGAAGCTCCAATCTACAAGGTGATTTTCCTTAACCAAGGCCAGGTGTTCGAAATGTACGCCAAGCAGATCTATCAAAGTGATCTGTGGGGCTTTTTGGAAGTGGAAGAGTTCGTCTTTGGCGAGCGCACACAGCTGGTCGTCGATCCGGGCGAGGAAAAACTCAAGGCCCAGTTTGAAGGCGTGGTGCGCAGTTTTGTGCCGATGCATTCGATTGTGCGCATCGACGAAGTCGAGCGCCTGGGCACGCCCAAGATCAGCGAGGCGCGGGGTGTGAGCAATGTCATGCCGTTTCCGATGCCGATGCCTGAGAAGTAGGCTTTTAGACCGCGTCGCGCCCATCGCAGGCAAGCCAGCTCCCACATTTTGATTTGTGAATACATTCAAATGTGGGAGCTGGCTTGCCTGCGATGGGGGGAGACGGGTTTAGATAATGTCAGGGCAGCGGCGAAAAAGGCGAACGCCCATCCGCGCTCTGCAGTTCCTGCAGGTAATTGCGGAAAATCTGCCCCAGCACCTGGGTCGCCACTTCCAGCTCATCGCGCTGCATGTGTTCGGCCACTTCGTCAGCGGTGTCGAGCGCCTCTTCGGCGCCATTGACCGCCGCCATCTTCAGCACGATATACGCCTGCACGTTATTGGCCGGTACGCCTTCGCCATGGAAGAACATGCTGCCCAGCTTGAACTGCGCCTCGGCATGCCCCTGCAACGAGGCCTTCTCAAAGAAGCTCAAGGCTTTATTGAGATCACGGGCAGGGTTTTTGTCGTCGTAGAAGAATTCGCCCAGCTCGTATTGCGCCTGCGCATCCCCGCCATCGGCCAGTGCCTGGCAGGCGCTCAGCGCCTCGGCCTGGCTGTCGGGCTGAGTATTGAGGGTGCAACGCCCCATCGCCGGGATCAACAATGAGTTACCGCCCGCTTGTGCATGCGCAAGCAGCGGCTGAAGGAGCAACAGGCAGCCCAGAACCAGGGTGCGGCCGGTGCGTTTCATGGGAATCGACTTACCTCTGACGGGGCGCGTGGAGCCACGTGGGGATCCAATAAGCGCGCATTATGAAATAAGCAGGCCTCTGCTTACAAAGTCTTTACTCGTTTTTCTGCTGCGTGGGCAAGTTATCTGCCGGATTGCAGGTGATTTCTCGAAAAAACGAGGAAATTTCTGTAAGCAAGGTAACAAATCTGACGCCGCCAGGGGCGGCGTCAGGTTGTGGCTGGCTTACTTCAATGCGGCGAAGGCACGTTCGGCAGCATCCAGGGTCAGTTTCAGCTCGGTCTCGCCATGGGCGATGGAGGTGAAACCGGCCTCAAAGGCACTCGGCGCCAGGTACACGCCACCTTCGAGCATCAGGTGGAAGAAGCGCTTGAACAGGTTGGCATCGCTGCCCATCACATCGTCAAAGGTCACGATGTCGTCGGCACCGCTGAAATACAGGCCGAACATGCCACCGGCCTGGGTCGTGACGAACGGAATGCCTGCCGCATCGGCGCGTTGTTGCAGGCCGTCGAGCATGCGCGTGGTGTAGTCGCTTAACTCGGCATGGAAGCCCGGGCGGCTGATCAGGCGCAGGGTGGTCAGGCCGGCGGCCATGGCCAGCGGGTTACCGGACAGGGTGCCGGCCTGGTAGACCGGGCCCAGCGGCGCGATGTGCTGCATGATTTCGCGCTTGCCGCCGAAGCAGCCCACCGGCATGCCGCCGCCGATGATCTTGCCGAAGGTGCTCAGGTCTGGCGTCACGCCGTAGTAAGCCTGGGCGCCACCGAGGGCGACGCGAAAGCCGGTCATCACTTCATCGAAAATCAACACCACGCCGTGCTGGTCGCACAGGGTGCGCAGGCCTTCCAGGAAACCGGGCGCTGGCGGCACGCAGTTCATATTGCCGGCCACCGGCTCGACGATGATGCACGCCACCTC
This sequence comes from Pseudomonas sp. ICMP 8385, assembly GCF_002699915.1. Taxonomy (NCBI): domain Bacteria; kingdom Pseudomonadati; phylum Pseudomonadota; class Gammaproteobacteria; order Pseudomonadales; family Pseudomonadaceae; genus Pseudomonas; species Pseudomonas sp. ICMP 8385. The sequence continues at coordinate 60,008 of NZ_LKBY01000067.1, forward strand.
CTGGCCGACTTCGCTGAGCATGGTTTCGACGGCAGCGATGTCATTGAACGGCAGGGTCAGGGTGTGCTTGGCAAACGCCGCCGGCACGCCGGCCGAACTCGGTACGCCCTGGGTCAGCAGGCCGGAACCGGCCTTGACCAGCAGGCTGTCGGAGTGGCCGTGGTAGCAGCCTTCAAACTTGATGATGCTGTCGCGGCCGGTGAAACCACGGGCCAGGCGAATCGCGCTCATGGTCGCTTCGGTGCCGGAGCTGACCATGCGCACCATCTCCATCGACGGCACGATCGAGCACACCAGGTCTGCCATCTCGGTTTCCATGGCGGTGGGCGCGCCGTAGGACAGGCCGTGCTCCAGTTGCTTGCGTACCGCGTCCAGCACGTCGGGATGGCTGTGGCCAAGAATCATCGGCCCCCAGGAACCCACGTAGTCCACATAGCGCTTGTCATCTTCATCGGTGACGTAGGCGCCTTCGGCGTGCTTGAAGAACAACGGCGTGCCACCGACGCTCTTGAATGCGCGCACGGGGGAGTTCACACCACCGGGGATATGTTTCTGGGCATTGGCAAACAGGGTTTCGGAACGAGACATGGGCAGGCTCTCTGAATTCAGGATTTAAGGAGTTCGTTGAAGGCGCGGGCGCGGCGCGTCACGTCCTGGGGGCTGTCGGCACCGAACAGGCCGTGGACCACCGCCAGCAGATCGGCACCGTGTTCCACCAGGGGCGCGGCGTTTTCCAGGGTGATGCCGCCGATCACGCAGATCGGCACCTGCAAGCGGGCGCGGGCCTGGGCGAGCAGTTCAACGGTGGCCGCGGGCGCGCCGGGCTTGGTCGTGGAATTGAAGAAGCGCCCAAAGGCAACATAGCTGGCGCCTTCGCGTGCGGCCTGTTCGGCCAGTTCGATCTGGCTGTGGCAGGTGGAACCGATGATGGCATTGCGCCCGAGCAGCGCCCGGGCCGGGGTCAGCGGGCCGTCGGTCTGCCCCAGATGTACGCCGACGCCCAGGCGCGCGGCCAGCTCGGCATCGTCGTTGATGATCAGTTGGGTCTTGTAGCGCGAGCACAATTCACGCAGCGCCTCGGCTTCGCGCAGGCGCCGGGCCTCGTCGCTGCTTTTATCGCGGTACTGCAGCAAGGTCACGCCGCCTTCCAGCGCGGCCTCGACGTAGGACAGGAACTTACCGGCCAATAGTTGGCTGTCGGTAATGGCGTACAGGCCACGTAGTTTCATCGAGCAGGCCCCTTGAGATTACCCACAGAAATCCAATGGCAGGCGACGCGGTACAAATTGGCCGTGGCCCAGTTGTTCGGCATCGCGCAGGGTGCGCCAGGTGTAATTGAGTGCCGACTCCACGGCGCTGGCCAGGCCTTCGCCCTGGGCCAGGCGACCGGCCAGGGCGCTGGCCAGGGTGCAACCGGAGCCATGATAGCTGCCAGGCAGGCGCTGGCAGGTGAAGGTGCGGCGCGTGCCGTCGCGGCTGTATAGGCGATTGTGCACTTCATGCTCGTCGCCGTGGCCGCCGGTGATCAACAGGTGCTTGATAAACGGCAGCAGTTTCTCGGCGCATTCGTCCGCCGTGCCGTCGGGCAGTTCGGCGAGGATGCGGGCTTCAGGCAGGTTGGGCGTGGCAATCAGCGACAGGGGCAACAGCCGCTCGCGCATTGCATAGCCGACTTCATCCTTGCCCAGGCTGCCGCCGCCACCGGCGCGCAGCACCGGGTCGCAGACCACCGGCAGGTGTGGGTGCTGCTGGAGCAGTTCGACCACGGTATCGACCATCACCGTGGAGCCGAGCATGCCCAGCTTGACCGCCGCAACTTGCGAGTCGCCGAGCACGGCATTGGCCTGGGCCAATACCCACTCGCGGTCGAGCACGCGGAAGTCGCTGACATTCACGGTGTTCTGCACGGTCAGCGCGGTCACGGCCGGGGCCGCATGACAGCCTTGGGCGAGCAGGGCTTCGATATCTGCCTGCAAGCCGGCGCCACCACTGGGATCATGGCCGGAGAGACAGAGGACAACGGGGCGAGAGCTGTAGATATTCATGGTGCGCGAGCTTACCACCAAACGCTTTTTGCGTGGCTGTTGGGCGGTGCCTGTATTTCACACTAAAAGATGCGGAAAAATGGCTATAAGCCATCATTTATTTCCAGGCGTTGGCACGCTGAAAGCCCCGTCCTAGAGCCTTTCAAAAAATTATTTCAATGGTGTCTTTTGGCCTTTACCGGCTATGCTAGAGTGGATCCAAACAACTTAATGTATGCCGGTGTACGTCTTCTCAAAAGGAATGGGGGGCTTTTGACATCACCGGACAGGCCACGCTGGGGCTCTATGCGCTATTTGCTGATGTTTCTCTTGTGCGGGCTGCCGATGCTGGCCGGCGCCGTCGAGTTCAATGAAACCACCCGCAGCCTTCCCCTGGGCCGGGTCATGCAAGTACTGGAAGACCCAAGTGGCGGCATCACCATCGCCGAGGCCCGTTCAGCGGCACTGGCCAGTCGCTACACCCACCATGATAAAGACACCCTCAATGCCGGCTATTCGCGCTCGGCATTCTGGCTCAAGGTCGACCTGCATTACCTGCCCAGGGAGCCCCACGCCCCGCGCACCTGGCTGCTGGAGCCGGCCTACCCGCCCCTTGATCATCTTGAGTTGTACGTCCCCGATGAGGTCGGTGGCTACCGCCTGGCTGGGCGTACCGGGGACGCATTGCCCTTTGCCAGCCGCGAGGTCCGCCAGAACAACTACTTGTTCACTGTCGACTTCAAGGCGGGCGAGCAGAAAACCCTCTACCTGCGCCTGCAAAGCGAAGGTTCGATCCAGGCACCGCTGACCCTGTGGTCGAGCACCGCCTACCTGGAAGACCAGCCGCTGCGCCTGTATGTGCTGGGCCTGATCTACGGCGTGCTGCTGGGCATGCTGGTGTACAACCTGTTTATCTACCTCAGTGTGCGTGACACCAGTTACCTCTATTACATCCTCTATATCGCCTCGTTCGGCCTGTACCAGCTCTCGGTGAATGGCGCGGCGGTGGAATATTTCTGGCCCGACAACCCCTGGTGGGCGAATGCGGCGACGCCGTTCCTGATCGGCGCCTCGGCGTTGTTCGGCAGCCTGTTTGCCCGCAGCTTCCTGCACACCGCCCTCTACAGCCGTTGGCTTGACCGGCTGCTGCTGGTGCTGGTGGGCACGGGGGGGGCGGTGATGCTGTTGTCGCTGATGACCAGCTATGCCCTGGCCTTGCGCCTGGCGACCGCGCTGGCGCTGGTTTTCACCGTGACCATCTTTGTCGCCGGGATCAAGGCCTGGTGCTGTGGCCAGCGGGTGGCGCGGTATTTCATCATCGCCTGGTCGGCGTTCCTGATCGGCGGGGTGGTCAATACGCTGATGGTGCTGGGCTACCTGCCCAACGTGTTTCTCACCATGTATTCCAGCCAGATCGGCTCGGCCATCGAAGTCGCCCTGTTGTCCCTGGCCCTGGCTGACCGGATCAACGCGATGCGCGAACAGCAGGCGCAAATCCTGTTTGATGCCAGCCAGAAACTGGAAGTGCTCAACCAGCAACTGGCCCACAGCAACCAGTTGAAAGACGAGTTCCTCGCGACCCTGACCCATGAGCTGCGCACGCCGATGAATGGGGTGATTGGTTCATTGGAGCTGATGCAGACCGTGCCCCTGGCCGGGGACCTGGCGCAGTACCAGCAAACCGCCGCCGGCTCGGCGCGGGACATGATGCGCATGGTCAACGGCATTCTCACCCTCACCGAGTTGCAAGCCGGCCGCTTGAGCGCGCAGCCGCAAGTGTTCAGCCTGCGCGGGGTGCTCGATACCTTGCGCCAGCAATTTCGCGGCAATGCCCAAGGCAAGGGGCTGGCGTTTTCCATCGACGTGGCGGGTGAACTGCCGGATCGCCTGGAGGGCGATGCAGGCAAACTGATGCAGTGCCTGGAATGCCTGCTGGATAACGCCTTCAAGTTCACCCACCAAGGCGCGGTGCGCGTGCGTGTGGTGGGCGTGCCCCGGGCCGATGGCCATTTGCACCTGACCTTTATCGTCACCGATTCCGGGATTGGGTTTGCACAGCTGGATGAGGCGACCCTGTATCAGCGTTTCTTCCAGGTGGATGGCTCGACCACCCGCGAATATGGCGGCCTGGGCATTGGCCTGGCGATCTGCCGGCAGCTGATCGAGTTGCTCGGCGGGCGCCTGACCCATCATTCCGAACCGCGCAAAGGCAGTCGCTTCCAGTTGGAGGTGGCGGTCATTGCGGTGCCACCGGAGCCGGCCCGCGCTGTTGATCTGCACCGCGCGCCACAGGACTGCACGGTCCTGCTGGTGGATGACAACAGCGTCACGCAGTTGGTGTTGCGTGGCATGTTGCTCAAGCTGGGTTACCGGGTAAAAGTCGCGGACAGCGGCCCGGCGGCCCTGGCGATGCTGCAGGAGGGGACGTTTGATGCGGTGCTGCTGGATGTGCCCGAGGATGGTTTTTCCCTGTGTTGCCAGGTCCGGGCCTTGCCAGGCTGCGGCGAGCTGCCGGTGATCGCCTTGAGCGACTCCCTGCAAGGCAGCGCACGCCAGCATTGTCACGGCATCGGCCTGACCGAGCAGTTGCTCAAGCCGGTGCGTTTCGAGCTGTTGCAGGGCGTATTGCAACGGCGCCTGTTGTGCCCGCTAGAGGGTGAAAGCGCCGGCAGTTAGGCGTATATGCCACTTTTTTAAGGGCGGTGACGATGCTTAACTGAATTCAAGGCCTCAATGAACGTGGCCTTTTATCAGGAGGCCCGTCATGAATCTGCACCAGTTCGCCGAAACCCACGACGTTACCAACCAGCCGCCGTCATTGGACGGCGCCAACCTGTATCGCCTCGACCTGCCCCTGCAGGAGTGGTCGCGGCGCTTTGGCGCGGGTTGGGCCGAGGCGCGTATCGATGCCTACGGCGCCTTGGCGGGCGGGCCGCTGATGGCGGCGGGGTTCCTGGCCAACCAGAACAAACCGGTGTTCAACAGCCATGATCGCTATGGGCACCGCATTGACCTGGTGGAGTTTCATCCGGCCTATCATGAGTTGATGCGCACCGCCGTCGAGCATGGCCTGCCGTCGTTGCCCTGGGCCCATCCCCAGCCTGGCGCCCATGTCGCCCGCGCGGCCCTGGGCTACCTGCACAGCCAGGCCGAAGCCGGCACCGGTTGCCCGCTGACCATGACCTTCGCCTGCGTGCCGGCCCTGCGCCTGCAGCCAGACCTGGCTGATAGCTGGCTGCCGAAAATCCTCAACACCGAATATGACCCGCGCAATGTCGGCATCGCCCACAAGGCCGGTGCAACCATCGGCATGGCCATGACCGAGAAACAGGGCGGCACCGATGTGCGTGCCAACACCACCCGTGCCTATCCCGTGGGTGCCGGCGGCCCTGGCCAGGCCTATGAACTGGTGGGGCACAAGTGGTTCTGCTCGGCGCCGATGTGCGATGCCTTCCTGACCCTGGCCCAGACGGACAAGGGTCTGACTTGTTTCCTGCTGCCCCGGCACCGCCCGGATGACACACGCAACCCGTTCTATATCCAGCGCCTGAAAAACAAACTCGGCAACTGTTCCAACGCCTCCAGCGAAGTCGAATTCCGCGGTGCCCTGGCGTGGATGGTCGGCGAAGAAGGCCGTGGCGTACCGACCATCATCGAGATGGTGGCCATGACCCGTTTCGATTGCATGGTCGGTTCCAGTTCCCTGATGCGTCAGGCGCTGACCCAGGCCAGTCATCATTGCGCTCATCGCTCAGTCGGTGGCCGCGTGCTCAGTGAGCAACCGTTGATGCAAAACGTGCTGGCCGACCTGGCCCTGGAAAGCGAGGCGGCCCTGGCCCTGAGCCTGCGCATGGGCCGGGCGCTGGACCATCTGGACGATGAGCAGGAAGCCAAGTTCGCGCGGCTGGTGACAGCGGTGGGCAAGTATTGGATCTGCAAGCGCGCGCCGGCGATGATCAACGAAGCCGCTGAATGCATGGGCGGCGCCGGGTATGTCGAGGACAGCATCCTGCCGCGCCTGTACCGTGAGGCACCGGTCAATTCGACGTGGGAAGGTTCCGGTAACGTGCAATGCCTGGACGTGCTGCGGGCCTTGTCGAAAGAGCCGGGCGTGCTGGAGACATTGTTTGTCGAACTGGGGAACGGGCATGGCGATAAACGCCTGGCCCGGCATATCGAGCAGTTGAAATTGGCGTTTATGGACACCCAGGACATTCAGTACCGGGCGCGGCAATTGACCGAAGACATCGCCGTGGCGTTGCAGGCCAAGTTGCTGCTGGAGGCGGGCAATGCCAGTGTCAGCGATGGGTTTATGGCCAGCCGCCTGGGCGAGTCATCGGGGCGGGTATATGGCACCTTGCCACGGGGGGTGGAGGTGCAGGCCATTGTCGCCCGCTCAACCCCATCGCTCTGAATAAACCCGGTAAACAATGTGGGAGCTGGCTTGCCTGCGATAGCGGTGGGTCAGCTACCTCTATATTGGCTGACCCGCTGCCATCGCAGGCAAGCCAGCTCCCACAGCGGTTGCATTGATCTTCAGTGGGCATTCCAATTCAGAGTTTGCGTCTGGCAGCGATGCAGGCAAGATGACCTCCTGCATGTAAGAAAACAGGAAGCCTACCGTGACCGAAGCTTTTGTTGTCGTTCAAACCGCCGAAGAGGCCGTGGACCGGCTGGCGGCTCTGCATGAGCGTGCTACCGGCGCGCTCAACCAGGCCCTCAAGCAATACCTCAAGGATCGCGTCGAACCCGACGCTGCACAACGTGCACTGTTTCGCTACCCGGAACTGCGCCTGACCTACCACTGCCACGGCGAAGTCCCACAGACCACCCGCGCGTATGCCAAGGTGCAGTTGCCGGGCACCTACAGCGTCACCGTCACCCATCCGTCGGCGTTCCGTAAATACCTGCTGGAACAGTTGGTGCCGCTGATGCACGACTTCACCGTGACGGTGGAGGTGGGCGCCAGCCAGCAGAATATCCCTTACCCCTACGTGGTGGAGCAGGGCGATGAACTGGCCGGTTCCGGCGTGACCGCCGCGACCCTGGCGCGGGTGTTCCCCAGCACCGACCTGTCGGCCGCCACCGATGGCATCGCCGATGGCCTGTACGATTGGGAGAACACCGACCCACTGCCCCTGGCGCTGTTCGATGCGGCCCGTGTGGATTTCTCTCTGCGCCGCCTGGTGCACTACACCGGCAGCGACTGGCGCCATGTGCAGCCGTGGATTCTGCTGACCAACTACCACCGCTATGTCGACCAGTTCATCGTGCATGGCCTGGAACAGTTGCGCAGCGACCCACGTTTTATCCGCATGGTGTTGCCGGGCAACGTCATCATCGACAAAAACATGGACCATGGCGAAGCCTCTGCCATTGCCGCAGGCGTGGTCTGGCACCGTTACCAGATGCCGGCCTACCACTTGCAGGCCAGCGACGGCCACGGCGTGACCCTGGTCAACATCGGCGTCGGCCCCTCCAATGCCAAGAACATCACCGACCACCTGGCGGTATTGCGTCCCCATTGCTGGCTGATGATCGGCCACTGTGGTGGCCTGCGCCAATCCCAGACCATCGGCGACTATGTGCTGGCCCACGCTTATATGCGGCGCGACGGCATTCTCGACCGCGTAGTACCGCCGAACATCCCGATCCCGGCCCTGGCCGAAGTACAGATGGCGTTGCAGCAAGCGGCGGCCAATGTCACCGGCGAGAAGGGCGAAGAGCTGAAAAAGCGCCTGCGCACCGGCACCGTGTTGACTTACGACGACCGCAACTGGGAGCTGCGCTGGGCCCAGGAACGGCCGCTGATCAACCTGTCCCGCGCCGTGGCGGTGGACATGGAAAGCGGCACCATCGCCGCCCAAGGCTACCGCTTGCGCGTACCGTACGGCACCTTGCTGTGTGTGTCGGACAAGCCGCTGCACAGTGAAATCAAGTTGCCAGGTTCGGCCAACGCGTTCTATGAACGGGCCGTGAGCCAGCACTTGAAGATCGGCATCGAGGCGGTGGACCTGCTGCGCACCGAGCTCAACTCGCTGCACTCGCGCAAGCTGCGCAGCTTTGACGAGCCGCCGTTCCGCTAACATAGCGGGGTGGTTATTTAACGGTCGGGCCACTAGCATGGTCGGTCCTGACCGTTAGATATTCCGTTGCCATGTCCCGTCCTGCCCGTCCCGACTCGCGCCGCCCTGGCGTGAAACCTCCCCATGCCGCTGCGCGCCGTGTCGCCAAGGCGCCACCGGCCGAGCCGAAATTGATCCTGTTCAATAAACCTTTCGATGTGCTGACCCAGTTCAGCGACGAAGGCGGGCGGGCGACCCTCAAGGATTTTATCGATATCCCGGGCATCTACCCGGCCGGGCGCCTGGATCGGGACAGTGAGGGCCTGCTGCTGCTGACCAACGATGGCCAGTTGCAGGCGCGGATTGCCGACCCCAAGCACAAACTGGCAAAGACCTACTGGGTACAGGTGGAAGGCGAGCCCACCGAGGAGCATCTGCAACGCCTGCGCGCAGGGGTGGAACTGAACGATGGCATGACCTTGCCGGCTGAAGCCCGTCGACTGGATGAGCCGGCGCTATGGCCACGCAACCCGCCGGTGCGTTTTCGTAAAAACGTGCCGACCTATTGGCTGGAGCTGGTGATTCGCGAGGGGCGCAACCGTCAGGTGCGGCGCATGACCGCCGCCGTGGGTTTGCCGACCTTGCGCCTGGTGCGAGTAAAAATCGGCGAGTGGTCGATTGACGGCCTGGGCCAAGGCCAGTACCGCGAAGTGCCGGCGCGCTTATAAAGCCCCGGATTCGATCAGGCCGATCACCACGCTCTTGATGATAAACGCGGCCACGCCCAGGCCCAGCACGAAGAACAGAATCAGCGAGCCAAAGCGCCCGGCCTTGGACTTCTTCGCCAGGTCCCAGACGATAAAGCCCATGAAAATGATCAGGATGGTGACCAGGCCGGTCATCATCCATTCTTCAAACAGCACGGGGTCAATCGAATTCATTGGGCAGGTTCCGACAAAGGCAGGCGCGAAGTATAAGGCAATGTGGCCGGTGCAGCGTTGACCTGCGTCGGTGCGTCGCAGGTTGAACACGGTAAAAAATGTGGGAGCGGGCTTGCTCGCGATAGCGGTGTGCCTGTCTCCGAATGCATTGACTGACACACAGCTATCGCGAGCAAGCCCCACACATGGGGTTGGTGGTGAGTCTTAGGTGCGCAGGTGAGTCAACGGCAACTCGGTGCTGTTGAGCACCTGGTTGAGCACAAAGCTGGAGCGCACGCTGGTCACGCCCTCAATCCGGGTCAGGTGCCCCAGCAGCAGTTTTTGATAGTGATCCATATCCGGCACCACCACCTTCAGCTGATAGTCGGCATCCATCCCGGTGACCAGGCTGCATTCCAGCACTTGCGGCAAGGTGCGGATCGCCGCTTCAAAGTTCTCGAAACGTTCGGGCGTGTGTCGGTCCATGCCGATCAACACGTAGGCCGTGAGGCTCAGGCCAAGCATCTTGCGGTCGAGCAGGGCGACCTGGCGCGAGATATAGCCGTCGTCCTCCAATTGCTTGACCCGGCGCGAGCAGGGTGACGGCGACAGGCCGATCCGCTCGGCCAGCTCCTGGTTGGAGATCCTCGCGTCGCGCTGTAATTCCGCCAAAATACTCAGGTCGTATCGGTCAAGTTTGCTCATGGGGCTGGCCTTTGTCGTAACTATTGCTGCGAATTATCTATCCAGGGTTAAAAATTGCGCAAGCACTGTTTATTGACGCAATCTTCGCAATCATCTGCCGGCGCCTCACGCCTATGATTACCAACAGAATCACTGCCCGGACATAGAGTCCACTGCAGCCCGCCCAACCAGGCCGGCTGCGGCCCGCCAACCCCACCGGGTTGCGCCGGCCCCCGGGCTGCACACTGTCCACAAGACGGCGTGAGGTGAGCCAACGTCAAAAGCGTTGAGCCAGGACGAAGTTCTCAAGGGGCGACCGACGGGTCGCCCCTTTTCTTTTGCCGGCGAAAATTGTCCGGGCGGCTGATAACCTGTTGCAGAACTTTCCAGTCTTATGCATAGGCCCTAATCCGCAGTGAGGAATAGCATGAAGCCCATCTGGCGTTTGGCAGGTGCAGGTGTGTTGATGGTTACCTTGGGCACGCCGGTGATGGCCGACGAACGTGGCTATTCAGCGCAGGCGGGGAGCAGTCTGCCGATCCAGGCCCGGCCCGACTCCGTGGGCCAGACCCAGGAGCCGCGCCAGGGCAACTACCGTGATATTCCCCGGCGCAATGATGGCAACCCGCATTGGCAAGCCGATGGCCCTGGCTACAATGGCCGCCCCGATGACAACCGCTGGCCGGGTCGCCCCGATGGGCATGGCAATGGCTGGGGCCCCGGCCCGCAGTATCGCCCCGGCTACACGGTAGACCGCTTCCCCGAGCGTCATGACCGCGTGCCCTATCGTGGCCAGGATTACTTCTTCGCGGGCGGCTATTGGTACCGGCCCCAGGGGCCGCGTTATGTGGTGGTCACGCCGCCCTATGGGATCGGCGTGCATGACCTGCCGGACTATGCGCGGGAAGTGTGGGTGGGCAACACGCTGTTTTTCCTCGCCGCTGGCGCCTACTACAGCTACGAGGCCAGCACCCGGCAGTACGTGGTGGTACAACCGCCGGTGGCCAGCCTGCCGCCACCGCCGGCGCCCCAGGGCAATGGCTATGACGTGGTGGCCTATCCCGCCAACGGCCAATCGCCTGCCCAGGTGCAGCAGGATGGCTACGATTGCTATCGCTGGGCGGTGCAGCAGAGTGGCTTCGACCCCCAGACCGGCACCTACGCGCCGGCGCCGGCGGTGGTGCAAACCTACCGCCAGGCTCAGGGCAACTGCCTGGGCAGTCGCGGGTATCAGGTGACCTACTAGGCCTTGTGGCCTGTGACCACTTCCTGTGGGTCGGCGTGCACCAGCACTTCGGCCCGTGGGTAGGCCTGATGGATGGCATCGGCGGCCTGGTCGCTGATGCCGTGGGCCACCGACAGGCTCAACTCCCCCGGTAACTCCAGGTGCAACTGCACAAACCAGTGGTTGCCGGAAATCCGCGTGCGCAAATCATGGGCGCCCAGTACGCCGGGCACGCTACAGGCCAGTTCCAGCATGTGCAGGCTGACTTCGGCTGGCAGCTCCTCGTCCATCAGCACCGCAAAACTTTCCCGGGCAATCTGGATCGCGCTCCACAAGATGTAGGCGGCAATCCCCAGGCCAAACCAGGCATCGACTTGATGCAAGCCGAAGGCCGCCAGCACCAGGGCCAATAGAATGCTGCCATTGAGCAACAGGTCCGAACGGTAATGCAGTGAGTCGGCGCGCACGGCGTTCGAGCCGGTTTCGCGGATCACCCGGTGTTGCAGGGTCAACAGTGCCACGGTCAGCGCCAGCGACAGCACAATCACCGCGATACTCAGCCAGGGCGCGCCCACCGGTTCCGGGTGTAGCAGGCGCTGGTACGCCTGGAAGGCAATCAACACCGCGCTGCCGGCGATAAACAGCGCCTGGGCCATACCCGCCAGGGATTCCGCCTTGCCATGCCCGTAACGGTGATCGTCATCCGCCGGGCGCAGCGCGTAATGCACCGCCAGCAGGTTGAGCAGCGACGTCACGCCGTCGAGCAGCGAGTCGGTCAGCCCGGCGAGCATGCTTACCGAACCACTGAACCACCAGGCGACGGCCTTGCCGATAATCAGGATACTGGCCACGCCGACCGAGGCGCGGGTCGCCAGGCGCAAGAGCCGGGCGTGTTCGGTGCAGGTGCTCATGGGGCAATCGAATCCTTACGCAGCAGGTTGCAGACCGAGCATGGCCAGTTGCTGCACGCTGCCCTTGAACTGGATCAGGCGCGGGTCGTCCAGCGGCAGGCTGCGGCCGGTTTCGTGCTCGATGATGGTTTGCAGCTTGGTGTTGTCCACCTTGCCGTCGGCGCCGATGGCTTGCTGCAGCTTCTCGGGGGCCACTTGTGCGCTTTTGCCGGGCTCGAAATAAATGGCGCCGGTGGCGAAATCGACACCGAAGGCGATCAGGCCGGGGATCACATAGAACAGCAGGCCGACCGCATCGAGCACGGCAATCGCCGGGTCGATCTTGCCGTCGATCTGGCCACGGCGATCAGGATAGAAAATCGAACCGCAGGCTGTCAGCTGGCTCAACAGGGTGACGGCCAGAACACCGCCGATGACACGGGAAGCATTACGCATGGGACTCTCCTGAATACTTGTAGGGTGTGACTATAAAGCAGATCTACCGCGCATTCCCAACGGGACACGGCATCGCCTGAGAGGCCACCGATATCCAACCGTTCGCCGTTATACTCGCCGCTCTGCCTTGGAGCCAGTATGAATTCGTTGCCAATCGATGATGTTTTACCCGCCTTGCGTGAAGCCTTGGCGACGCGCCATGAAGCGGTGCTCGAAGCACCGCCCGGCGCCGGTAAAACCACGCGGGTGCCATTGGCGCTGTTGCAGGAAACCTGGCTGGCCGGGCAAACCATCCTGATGCTTGAACCGCGCCGGCTTGCCGCCCGCGCCGCTGCCGAACGCCTGGCCAGTGAGCTGGGGGAAAAGGTCGGCGAAACCGTCGGCTACCGCATCCGCCTGGACAGCAAGGTCGGCCCTAACACCCGTATCGAAGTGGTCACCGAAGGCATCCTCACCCGCCGTTTGCAGGACGACCCGGCGCTGGAGGGCGTGAGCCTGCTGATCTTCGACGAATTCCACGAACGCAGCCTCGACGCCGACCTGGCGCTGGCCCTGAGCCTCAACGGCCGCGAGCTGTTGCGTGACGAGCAGCCGCTGAAAATCCTCCTGATGTCCGCCACCCTTGAGGGCGAACGCCTGTCGGGTCTGCTGGACGACGCGCCGATCCTGCGCAGTGAAGGGCGCATGTACCCGGTGCAGATGCGCTGGGGCCGGCCGTTCCAGCCCGGTGAATTTATCGAGCCGCGGGTGCTGCAGACCATCCTCGAAGCCCTGCACGACGAAACCGGCAGCGTGCTGGTGTTCCTGCCGGGGCAGGCGGAGATTCGCCGGGTCCATCAACAGTTGGCGGATGCCCTGGGTGAGCGCGGCGATGTGCTGCTGTGCCCGTTGCATGGCGAACTCGACCTGGCCGCCCAGCGGGCGGCCATCGACCCGGCGCCGGCGGGCAAGCGCAAGGTGGTGCTGGCCACCAACATTGCCGAGACCAGCCTGACCATCAATGGCGTGCGGGTGGTGATCGATGCCGGGCTGGCGCGGGTCCCGCGTTTCGACCCCGGCAGCGGCATGAGCCGCCTCGACACCCAGCGCATCTCCCGCGCCAGTGCCACGCAACGCGCGGGGCGGGCCGGGCGGTTGGAGCCGGGCGTGTGCTATCGGTTGTGGTCCGAGGACCAGCATGAAGGGCTGGCGGCCTATAGCAGCGCAGAGATCCTCTCGGCGGACCTGGCCGGCCTGGCCCTGCAGCTGGCGCGCTGGGGCGTGACGCCGACGCAACTGGTGTGGCTCGATGTGCCGCCCGCCGCCGCCTATGCCCAGGCCCAGGACTTGCTCGAACGTTTGGGCGCGCTGAAGGACGGGAGCCTGACCGCCCACGGGCAGAAAATGGCCAGCCTGCCGGCGCACCCGCGCATCGCCCATTTGTTGTTGCGCGGGCAGGACCTGGGGCTGGCGAGCATGGCGAGTGATGTCGCCGCGCTACTGGGTGAGCGCGACATCTTGCGCGGTGCGGGCGCGGACTTGCACAGTCGCCTGGCGTTGTTGTCTGGCGAAGAGCGCGCCCGTGGCACTCAAGGCGGCGTACAGCGGGCCAGGCAATTGGCTCGGCAATATCGCGGTTATCTAAGGGGGCAGGCTGCGCAACCGGTGGCCGATCCCGAGCATCCGCGCTGGCTGGGGGCCTTGCTGGCGCTGGCTTACCCGGACCGGGTGGCCCAGCAGCGTCGCGCCGGGGGCGCTGAATATCGCCTGGCCAACGGGCGTGCAGCGCTGTTTGCCGAAGCCGACAGCCTGATGAAGCAACCGTGGCTGGTGATCGCCGACCTGGGCAGCCGTCAGGGCCAGCGTGAAGAGCGGATCTACCTGGCCGCCGACTTCGACCCGGCGCTGTTCGACTCGGTGTTGGCCGAACAGGTGCGTAGTTTCGACCACTTGGATTGGGACGAGCGCGAAGGCGTGTTGCGCGCCGAACGCCAGCGCAAGGTCGGTGAACTGGTACTCAGCCGCGAGGCGCTGACCGGCCTCGACGAATCTGCCCGCAGCCAGGCGCTGGTCAACCTGGTGCGGCGCAAAGGCCTGGAACTGCTGCCCTGGACCCCGGAACTGCGCCAGTGGCAGGCCCGTGTCATGCTGCTGCGCCAGTTGGACGCCGGCCAACCCGGCCAATGGCCCGACGTCAGCGACAGCGCCTTGCTCGCCAGCCTGGAGCAGTGGCTGATGCCGTACCTGGGCAAGGTCTCGCGCTTGAGCCATTTCGCCCACCTGGATATCTCCAGCTTCCTGCATAACCTGTTGCCCTGGCCGCTGCCCCAGCGCCTGGACGAACTGGCGCCCCATCATTTGAAAGTACCCTCGGGCTCATCGGTGCGCCTGGACTACAGTGAGCAACCGCCGATTCTTGCGGTGCGCTTGCAGGAATTGTTTGGCCTTGCCGATACCCCGCGCATTGCCGGTGGGCGGCAGGTGGTGAAGTTGCACCTGCTGTCGCCCGCGCGGCGGCCGGTGCAGGTGACCCAGGATCTGGCGAACTTCTGGCGCAGTACCTACGCCGAGGTGAAGAAGGATCTGAAGGGGCGGTATCCCAAGCATTACTGGCCGGATGACCCGCTGGTGGCAGAGGCGACTGCGCGGATCAAGCCGCGCAAGTAATCCCGGAGACGCCAGCTCCCACACAAACCCTATTTCACATTGGGCTTGGTGTTATTGCGCCGCAGGCAGCAGGAACCGCGCAATCACCGGCAGGTGGTTGGAAATACGCAATGTATCGTCCTGCCGCACCCGCGCTTCGACCTTCTTCAGCCTGGGGCTATAGAACAGATAATCCACCGTGCGATCCGGCCCATTGAGGCTTGGGTCGTTGGGAAAGTGGGTCAGCCACTGGGCCCGGTCGATCCCGCTGGACTGGCTGTTGCTGGGCACCATCGGGTATTTGTCCCACAACAGATGCAGTTCGCTGTCTGGCGAATACTGCCCACGCTTGCCGGCGTCCAGGCGCAGGAATTGCCCGAGCGGCAGCAGGTTGAAATCCCCGCCGATCAGCCACGGCGTGCCGCGGCTTTCGAATTTATCCAGCAGCTTGATGGTCGCCTGCACTTGTTCGCGCACCGCGCTATGGCCGGGTGCGCCGTTGTCCAGGCGGGTGTTGAGCACTGCCAGTTGGCCGCCATCGCTCAATGGCAGGTAACTGAGCAGCAACGCCGGCTTGGGCTGGAACTGTCGGCTGATCAGGTTGGCCGAGGCCACCGGCAGTTGCAGGCGTTCGGCATGTTCGATCTGGTAGCGGCTGAGGGTCACCAGCTTGCGGCCGACGCTGCCGAAGATATGCCAGTCGGGCACAAAATCGGCTTTCCAGTCGAAGGCCTGGACGCTGCACGGGTAGAGGTCCACCAGCCGCTCCTGGAGCAGCGCCAGTTGATCCTGGTAATGGGACGGCTTGGCGCCTTCGTCCAGTTCCTGCAGCAACAGCACGTCCGGTTGTTCGTCACGGATCACCCGCGCTACTTCATCCAGGCTGGAGGCCATGTCTTCCACCGTGGGCCGTTCGTCTGGGCCACTGCCGTCCGGGGTGTCGTACCAGAACACGTAGTTCTTGCCCGCCAGGTATTGCACGTTCCAGGTCATCACCTTGAGCGCCTGGCCGGGTAGCAGGGTGGGCGCGCGCGGCACGCCGCAGTGTACGGGCAGGATCTGCTTGTCGTCGGGGCGCCAGGTCAGGCTGTAGACCAGGGCGGTCAGCAAGCCTGCGAGGATCAGCAGGCCCACCAGGGTTATACGCAGTAAACGGGTCATCGGCTCGCCTTAGGGCGCTGCAGGACAGGCCCCGAGCATACCCGACCGGCGGCCGGGAGCCCAAGGGCCACGTTAGCGGGCGTCGGCATCGCCGGCGATCAGCATGAACAGGCGGAACAGCACCACGCTGGTAAACAGCTGCAAGAAGCTATGGGCGCTGTCGATCAGCACCGCCAGCAGCGGGTTCTGCAGGTCGGGCCAGGCCGCGACGCTGGCGCCCTTGAGCAGCCACAGCGGGGTCATCACGCACAACAGGCAGACCAGGATGCGCAGGAAATGCCCTCGGGTCAGGCGAAAACTTTCCTTCATCGCCGCCAGCGCCGTCATACCACGCAGTACCAGCAGATATTCGGCGAAGGCCAGGGTGACCATCAGCCACAGCCCCGGCAGGAAATACAGCGACAACCCCAGCAGGATCAACAGGGTGCTCATGGCGGTCAGCAGCGCATAGCGTGGCCACAGGGTCAGCGCCATGGCCAGCACGTCGGCGGTGCGCGGCGACTCGCCACGGCTGCGGGCGTCGAGGAACAGGATCAGGGCGGCGGTGTACAGCGGATACACCAGCAGGCCCACGATCATGCTGTAGCCGGTAAACGCCTCCGGGCCCAGGGTGTGATCGAGCACTTGTTGCAGCACGGCCTCCAGGATCACCAAGGGCAGGCACAACTGCACGATGGCGCCCAGGTTGCGCTGGAAAAAGTAGAAAGAGTCGCGCAGAACAGTCAACGGATTCATCAAGGTCATCACAGGCGGAAAAAGCAGCGGACACTTTAACCGATCACCGACAAACGTAAACCTTGGGTAAAGATCATTGAAACGTCACGGCCCAGCCCCATTACTGGTGTCGTACCTTGCCCATTGCGGGCGGGACACAGATTTTTACCGGCAATCTAACGAGGTCGCCATGAACAGCGAAGAGCAAACCCTGATCGATGGACTGTTTTCACGGTTGCAGCAAGCCGAAACGGACTCAGCCCCCCGCGACGCCCAGGCAGAAGCGCGGATCAAGGAGCACATCACTCGCCAACCGGCCGCCGGGTATTTCATGACCCAGGCGATTCTGGTGCAGGAAGCCGCGATCAAGAGCCTGGATGCGCAGAACCAGCAGCAGGCGCAACAGATCCAGCAATTGCAGGATGAACTGCAACGGGCCAGGAGCGCGCAGCCGGCGGCGGGCGGCGGTGGGTTCCTGTCGAGCATCTTTGGTGGCAGCTCCCGCGAGCCGCAGCCTGCGCCCAGTGCGCCGGCATCAAACGCGGGCGGTTGGCGCGAACCGACCCGGCCGGGCTTCAACAGCGCGCCGGCGCCGCAACAGAACTATCAGCAACCCCAGCAGGCAGCGCCCATGGGCGGCGGCTTTCTCGGCGGCGCCCTGAAAACCGCAGCCGGCGTGGCCGGTGGTGTGATGCTGGCCCAAGGCATCAGCAGCCTGTTCAGCCATAACCAGCAGCCGCAAGTGGTGGAAGAGATTGTCCGCGAAGAACCGGCGCCGGCCAGCGACAACAGTGGCTGGGGCAACGACAGCGCGGACACCTACGCCGACAGTGGTTATACCGACGATTCCTCCTTCCTTGGCGACGACGATTCTTTCGTCTGACACACACTGAACCGGGGCGCATTGTCGTCCCGGTCTGATTTTTCTCGGAAAGCGCCTCTTGGCTGGCATACTGACGACCTTTGCGGGCCATCACGTCCCCGGTGCCATGAGGATATGCGGTGAAAAAAATAGCAGTGTTCGCCGATGTCCAGAACCTCTACTACACCGTGCGCCAGGCCTACGGCTGCCACTTCAACTACGCCGCCCTGTGGGCCGATATCAGCCAGCGCGGGCAGATCGTCGAGGCGTATGCCTATGCCATCGACCGTGGCGACAGCAAGCAGCAGCAATTCCAGCAGATCCTGCGCAACCTGGGCTTTACCGTGAAGCTCAAGCCGTACATCCAGCGCAGCGATGGCTCGGCCAAGGGCGACTGGGACGTGGGCATCACCATCGACATCATGGACGCCGCCGCCCAGGTCGACGAAGTGGTGCTGGCCTCGGGGGATGGCGATTTCGATATGTTGCTCGACCGCATCATCCATAAACATGGCGTCGAAGCCGTGGCCTACGGCGTGCCGGGGCTGACGGCCAACTCGTTGATCCGCGCGGCCAGCCGCTACGTGCCTATCGAAGGCGCGTTGTTGCTCAAATAGATTTTCAGATGGGGTTGGAACAGGTTTGGAACGGATAGCGGTCATCGACTTTGAAACCACCGGCATCTCGCCGAGCAGCAGTTGCCGGGCCACGGAAATCGCCGTGGTCATCCTGGAGCAGGGCCAGATCGTGGACCGCTACCAGAGCCTGATGAACGCCGGCGTACGCGTGCCAGGGTTTATCGAGCAACTGACCGGCATCAGCAACGCCATGCTGCGCAGCGCACCGCCGGCCGAGCGGGTGATGAACGAGGTCAATGAATTTGTCGGCACCACACCGCTGCTGGCGCACAACGCCGCGTTCGACCAGAAGTTCTGGGACTTCGAGCTGGGCCTGATCCGCCGCACCCGCCTGCAAAAATTCGCCTGCTCGCTACTCCTGGCCCGCCGGCTGATGCCCGCTGCACCGAACCACAAGCTTGGCACCCTGACCGCCTACGCCCAGTTGCCCCACACCGGCAAGGCTCACCGGGCAATGGCCGACGCCGAAATGGCGGCCAACCTCACCGCCCACCTGGCCCAGGAACTGCGCCGTGCCCACGGCTTGCGCGAACTGTCCCACGATCTGCTGTGCAGCTTGCAGAAAGTGCCGGCGGCGAAGATCACGGATCACCTGAAGAAGCATCGCGGGTTCTGATCTCGATCCTGAGAACAACCAAGACCAAACTGTGGGAGCCGGGCTTGCCCGCGATGGCGCCCGCTCAGGCGCCGCCATTCTTCCTCTCCAGATGCCCCAATGGCACCCGTCGTTCTATGGCGCTCGACAAGATGATCGAGGTCTTGCTGAACCCGAATTTCGCCACGCGGTTGATCAGGTTTTCCAGCTCCGGCATCGAGCCCACCGCCGCCTGCATGATCACGCACGGGTCGCCGGTGACCCGGTGGCACTCGGTCAGCTCGGGGATTTCTGCCAGCGCGTCGTACACTTTCTGGCTGCCGTTGTTGGTCAAGCGCAGTTCGATCGTGCACTGGATCGGCAAGCCGATCTTGGACAGGTCGACCTTGGCCTGGTAGCCGGTGATCACGCCGCTGGCTTCCAGCTTGGCCACGCGTTCGGCCACGGCGGGGGCGGAGAGGTTTACGGTGCGGGCCAGTTGCGCGTAGGTGGCGCGGCCATCCTCCAGCAGGGCGCTGAGGAGCATGCGGTCGTATTTGTCCATGAATAAGGCTCTGGCAGTGAGGGGCTTTTGAATACAAGGCTTATAGCCCTGATAACCATAATTTGAAAAGTGTATGGGCACTTTAAACAGGTTTTGTAACTTATGTTTATTGGTGTGGATTTCTAAAATAGCCATCCCTTGTCTTGCCGCAGAGCTGCCCATGCCTGGCCCACGCCGTTTTCCCTTACCGTTGATCGCCGCTTTTTTTGCACTGTATGTGATCTGGGGGTCTACCTACCTGGTGATCCGCATTGGCGTGGAGTACTGGCCGCCGTTGCTGTTGGCGGGCATTCGCTTCTGTGTGGCGGGGGCACTGATGTATGGCTACCTGCGTTGGCGCGGGGTGCCAGCGCCGACCTGGGCGCAGTGGAAAGCCGCCGGCATGATCGGCATCTTGCTGCTGACCTTCGGCAATGGCGCGGTGAGTGTGGCTGAACACACCGGTGTTACCTCCGGGGTTGCGGCGCTGGCCGTGGCGACGGTGCCGCTGTTTACCTTGCTCTGTGGCTATTTTTGGGGCGCGCGTAATACCCGTCTGGAATGGGCCGGGGTGATTCTGGGGATGATCGGCATTGCCATGCTCAATATGGGCTCCAACCTGCAGTCGAGCCCGCTGGGTGCAGGGTTGCTGTTGTTCGCTGCTGCCTCCTGGGCGTTTGGTTCGGTCTGGAGCCGGCACTTGCCGTTGCCCCAGGGCGCCATGGCCAGCGCCGCTGAAATGCTGGTCGCCGGGGTGGTGTTGTTGATCGGCAGCGCACTCAAGGGCGAACACCTGGAAGCCATGCCCCCAGTGGAAGGCTGGCTGGCCCTGGCCTACCTGACCGTGTTTGGCTCGATCATCGCCTTCAACGCTTATATGTACCTGCTCAAGCATGTGCGTCCGGCGGCGGCCACCAGTTATGCCTACGTCAACCCGGCGGTGGCGGTGTTGCTGGGGATTGTGTTCGTGGGTGAGACCATCGGCCTGGAGGAAGCCCTGGCGATGCTGGTGATTATCAGCGCGGTGCTGTTGATCAGCCTGCCCCAGTGGCGCAAGCCGAAGCCGGAAATAAGGTAAACTGCCGCGCATTACGCCCTTGCGCTGAATTTTTCCTACGGTAAACACATGACTTTCGCCACACTTGGCCTGATCGAACCCTTGCTGCGCGCCCTTGAGACGCTTGGCTACCAGACCCCGACGCCGGTGCAGGCGCAAGCCATCCCGGCCGTGCTGGCCGGCCGCGACCTGATGGCCGCGGCCCAGACCGGCACCGGCAAGACCGCCGGTTTCGCCGTGCCGCTCCTGCAATTGCTAACCCTGGAAGGGCCAAAAGTCAGCGCCAACTCGGTGCGCTCGCTGATCCTCTGCCCGACCCGCGAGTTGGCCGAGCAGGTTCACGCCAGCGTCGCCCAGTACGCCGAACACCTGCCGCTGACGACCTACGCGGTGTACGGCGGCGTCAGCATCAACCCGCAAATGATGAAGCTGCGCAAGGGGGTCGATGTGCTGGTGGCCACCCCTGGCCGCCTGATCGACCTGTTCCGCCAGAACGCGCTGAAACTCAATCAGCTGCAAACCCTGGTGCTGGATGAAGCCGACCGCATGCTCG
The DNA here is from genome assembly GCF_002699915.1 of Pseudomonas sp. ICMP 8385. NCBI lineage: Bacteria > Pseudomonadati > Pseudomonadota > Gammaproteobacteria > Pseudomonadales > Pseudomonadaceae > Pseudomonas > Pseudomonas sp. ICMP 8385. The sequence continues at coordinate 81,000 of NZ_LKBY01000067.1, forward strand.
ACCTGGGCTTCTCGGAAGAGCTGGCGAACATTTACCGCATGTTGCCGAAAAAGCGCCAGACCCTGCTGTTTTCCGCGACCTTCTCCGATGACATCCGCCTGCTGGCCGGGCAGATGCTCAATGACCCTTTGAGCATTGAAGTCAGCCCGCGCAACGTCGCCGCCAACACCGTCAAGCAGTGGGTGGTGCCGGTGGACAAGAAGCGCAAGGCCGAACTGTTTGTGCACTTGATGCGCAAGGGCAAGTGGAAGCAGGTGCTGGTATTCGCCAAGACCCGTAATGGCGTGGATGCATTGGTCGATAAGCTACAAGGCCTGGGGATCAATGCCGACGGTATCCACGGTGACAAGCCACAAGCTACGCGCCAACGTGCCCTGGACCGTTTCAAGGCCAGTGATGTGCAGATCCTGGTGGCCACCGATGTGGCGGCCCGTGGCCTGGATATCGAGGACTTGCCGATGGTGGTCAACTTTGACCTGCCGATTGTCGCCGAGGATTACATCCACCGCATCGGCCGCACCGGCCGGGCCGGCAATACCGGTGAGGCGATTTCCCTGGTGTGTGCCGATGAAGTGAACATGCTTTCGGCTATCGAAATGCTGACCCGCCAGACCTTGGCTCGCCATATGGAGCAGGACTTTGAACCCGAGCACCGGGTGCCGGACACCGATGCCAGCGGGCAAGTGGTGAAGAAGCCGAAAAAACCGAAGAAGCCTAAGACGTCTGGCGGGGGCGGTAAGCGTAACCTGGGCAAATGGGTGGAAAGCGGGGAAGTGGCGGCGGAGCCATCGATCAAGCCGGTGCGCAAGGTGCCTGTGTTTAATACCGGGCCGCGTAAGAAGAAGTAACTTCCTTGGCGTCTGTCAGGGCCTCATCGCAGGCAAGCCAGCTCCCGCATTTGAAGGTGTTCACAGATCAAAATGTGGGAGCTGGCTTGCCTGCGATGGCGGACTGGAACTCACCGCAACTATCGGCGCTGGAGCCACTCCAGCATGCCCCACCCCGCCGCCCGCCCGCTGGCAAAACACCCCGTCAGCAGATATCCGCCCGTCGGCGCCTCCCAGTCCAGCATCTCGCCGGCACAAAACACCCCCGGCAATTGCTTGAGCATCAAACGCTCATCCAAAGCTTCAAACGGCACGCCGCCTGCGGTGCTGATGGCTTCGTCCATTGGCCGGGTTTTCACCAGGGTCAACGGCAGAGCCTTGATATCGCCGGCCAATTGCTGCGGGTCGTTGAAGTGTTCGGCGGGCGCCAACTCGCGCAACAGCGCGGCCTTTACCCCATCCAGGCCCAACTGGCTGTGCAAATGCTTGCTCATCGAGCGTGAGCCACGGGGCTTGGCCAGCGCCGCCTGCACCTTGTCCAGCGGCTTGCCCGGCAGCAGGTCGATGTGCACGGTGGCAGAGCCTTCGCGGTTGATGGCTTCGCGAAGCGGCGCCGACAGCGCGTAAATCAGGCTGCCTTCGATACCCGTCGCGGTGATGACGCATTCGCCCAGGCGAGGCTTGTCATCTGCCAGGCCTATCGCGACATTTTTCAGTGGCGCGCCGGCGAATTTGCTCACCATCAATTCGCTCCAGGCTGACACCTCGAAGCCACAATTGCTCGGTTGCAGCGGGGCGCAGGGTACGCCTTGGTCTTCCAGCAACTTCAGCCAGGCGCCGTCGGACCCCAGTCGCGACCAGCTGCCGCCACCGAGGGCCAGGAGCACGGCATCGCTGTGGACCGTTTTCTCGCCATCGGGGCTGTGGATAATTAAGCCGCCGTCGGCATGCCAGCCCAGCCAGCGATGCCGGGTGTGGATAACCACCCCTTGGTCGCGCAGGCGCTTGAGCCAGGCCCGCAGCAGCGGTGCGGCTTTCATATCGGTCGGAAACACCCGGCCGGAGCTGCCGACAAAGGTTTCGATACCCAGGCCATGAATCCATTCGCACAACGCCTCGGCACCAAACTGGCGCAGCAGCGGGGCGATATCTGGCGCGCGTTCGGCATAGCGGGCGAGGAACGCCGGGTAGGCTTCGGAGTGGGTGATATTCATGCCACCCACGCCCGCCAGCAGGAACTTGCGCCCCACCGAGGGCATGCCGTCATACAGGTCCACCCGGACCCCGGCCTGGCTCAGGACTTCGGCGGCCATCAGCCCGGCGGGGCCGCCGCCGATGATCGTGACGTGATAAGGCTGGGCTGGGATTTGCGGCATGGCGGTGGCTGCGGTTCGGCGAAGTAGGCCGAGCATTCTACCCGAGGACCGCGAAACTGCCTGATCAAAAAACGTACATCTTCCTACATGCTATACGGTTCCTGCCTTACAGGCGTTTACGCTCAAGTTATCCACAGGCCGTTCCACAGGCATTGTGGGTAACGCGCTCATACTTCAATGACAACCTGATGACGTCCACACCCGCTGCGCACTGTGGTGCAGGATGCCATGGCGGCGGGCCAGGGCAGGGCGGTCCTTGCTGTAGCCGCCACCAATCACCCCCATCACTGGGATGTCGCGGCCCAGGCAGTGGCGCATCACGCTTTCGTCACGGGCGGCGACGCCTTCGTCTGTCAGCTTGAGGTAGCCGAGGGCGTCATCCTTATGCACATCGACGCCGGCGTCATACAGCACCAGGTCAGGCTGGTACAACGGCAGCAGGTAGTTGAGGGCATCGTCCACCACCTTGAGGTAATCGGCATCCCCCATGCCCATGGGCAGCGGGATATCCCAGTCGCTGGTGGCCTTGCGTGCGGGGAAGTTTTTTTCGCAGTGCAGGGACACGGTAATGGCATCGGGGGTGTCGTGGAGGATGCGTGCGGTGCCATCGCCCTGATGCACATCACAGTCGAAGATCAGCACCCGGTTGACCCGCCCGCTGGCCAGCAGGAAGTGGCTGATCACCGCCAGGTCATTGAAGATGCAAAAGCCCGCCGGGTAATCGTAATGGGCGTGGTGGGTGCCACCGGCCAGGTGGCAGGCCAGGCCGTGTTCCAGGGCCTGTTCGGCCGCCAGTAACGAACCGCCGACCGCCCGCACCGTACGCCGGGCCAGGGCTTCGCTCCAGGGCAGGCCGAGGCGCCGTTGGTCTTCGCGGGACAAGTCGCCGCTCATATAGCGTTCGATATAGCCAGGGTCATGGGCCAGGGCGAGGACGTCGGCCGGGCACAACTGGGGGCGCAGCAGTTGGCTGTCCTGGGCCAGGCCGCTGTCGACCAGGTGATCGCGCAGCAGCCGGAACTTGTCCATGGGGAAGCGATGATCCGCCGGGAACTCGGGGCTGTAGTCGTCGTGGTAGATCAGTGGCAAAGGCATGGCAATTTCTGACAGGAACCAGCGACGGATCTTAACAGCGCTGTACACTCACGCACATGGCCGGGGAGGGGAACGATGGAGCCGATACTGGAGTTGGAAAGCGCGCGCCTGGTGCTGCGCCAATGGCGCGACAGCGATCTGCCGGCGTTTGCCCGCATGTGCGCCGACCCGCAGGTGATGCGCTATTTCCCGGCCCCCCTGGACCGCCTGGAAAGCGCCGCCCTGATCGGGCGGGTACGCGGGCATTTTGCCGAGTTCGGGTTTGGCCTGTGGGCCCTGGCACGCAAGGACAGCGGCGAGTTTATCGGCCTCACGGGGTTGATGCATGTCGGCTTTGAGGCCGACTTCACCCCGGCGGTGGAGATCGGCTGGCGTCTGGCCCGCGAGCACTGGGGCCTGGGCTTTGCCAGTGAGGCGGCCTGGACCGCGTTGCGTGGTGGGTTTGATCGTTTGCTACTGGAGGAGATCGTGGCCTTTACCACCGAGGCCAACCTGGCGTCGCAGAAAGTCATGCAGGCCATCGGCATGCATTACGATCCGGCGGCAGATTTTCAGCACCCCAGGCTCGCGGCGGATGATCCGCTGCGCCATCATGTGTTGTACCGCATCACCCGCGCCCAATGGTTGGATACGCTGCACGGATAAGCAGGCCGCCCGATGTGATTCCCCGCCGCAGCCAAGACTGCGCGGTTTTGCCCTGTGTGAGGAGAGTTTGAATGAGCCAAGTGTTGGAAGATCTGGTCGACTTGCTGACCCTGGAACCGATTGAAGAAAACCTCTTCCGTGGTCGCAGCCAGGACTTGGGCTTTCGCCAACTGTTCGGCGGCCAGGTCTTGGGCCAGTCGCTGTCGGCGGCCAGCCAGACCGTTGAAGAGGCGCGGCATGTGCATTCGTTGCACGGCTATTTCCTGCGTCCGGGGGATGCCGGGCTGCCGGTGGTCTATCAAGTGGACCGGGTGCGCGATGGCGGTAGCTTCAGCACGCGCCGGGTGACGGCGATCCAGAAGGGCAACCCGATCTTCACCTGCAGCGCCTCGTTCCAGTACGACGAAGAAGGCTTCGAGCACCAGACCACCATGCCGGTGGTGGTAGGCCCGGAGAACCTGCCGTCGGAGCTGGAGCTGACCCGGCAGCGCGCCCACTTGATCCCCGAACCCATGCGCGAAAAACTGCTGTGCCCCAAGCCGATCGAAGTGCGCCCGGTGACCGAGAAAGACCCGTACAACCCGCAGCCGGGCGATCCGGTCAAGTATGTGTGGTTCCGCGCCGATGGCGCCCTGGCCGACTTGCCGGCCTTGCATAAGTACCTGCTGGCCTACGCCTCGGACTTTGGCCTGCTGACCACCTCGTTGCTACCCCATGGCAAGACCGTGTGGCAGAAGGACATGCAAGTGGCCAGCCTGGACCATGCGTTGTGGTTCCACGCCGACCTGCGGGCCGATGACTGGTTGTTGTACGCCATGGACAGCCCATGGTCCGGCAATTCCCGTGGGTTCTCCCGTGGCAGCGTGTACAACCGCGCCGGCCAACTGGTGGCCTCGGTGACCCAGGAGGGTTTGATCCGCCATCGCAAGGATTGGGCATGAGCCTGGCCGACGTTAAGCACTGGGTGTTTGATATGGACGGCACCCTGACCGTGGCCGTGCATGACTTTGCGGCAATCCGCGTGGCCCTGGATGTTCCGCCTGCCGACGACATCCTCACTCACCTGGCGACATTGCCCGCGGCTGAAGCGGCGGCCAAGCATGCCTGGTTGCTGGAGCATGAGCGTGAACTGGCGCTGGGGTCGGTGGCGGCCACGGGCGCGGTGGAGCTGGTTCGGGACTTGGCGGCACGGGGCTATCGCCTCGGGATCCTGACGCGCAATGCGCAGGCGTTGGCGCACATCACCTTGCAGGCCATCGGCCTGGCGGACTGCTTTGCCGTGGAGGATGTGTTGGGACGTGACGATGCACCGCCCAAGCCGGCCCCCGGAGGCCTGTTGAAACTGGCCCGGGCCTGGGATGTGGCGCCGGCCAAGATGGTGATGGTGGGTGACTATCGCTTTGACCTGGATTGCGGGCGGGCGGCGGGGACGCGGACGGTGTTGGTCAACCAGCCTGAAAACCCCTGGCCCGGGCTGGCTGACTGGCATGCCAAGGACTGCGCGGCATTGCGCCAGATGATCTAGCCCAGGCACCACATTTTTGATTGGGTTTTTCCAGGGCGGTTAGTGAAACAAGGCTTCCTGCCCCTGCGGCGAGGTAAACATCTTGTCGCCATCATGCCCAACCCCAGGCACTTCAACCAACCTTTGGCTCAACTGCGGATGCCGCAGCTTGAGGTAGTCAAAATAGTTGTGCCCACGAATCAGCCGGTAGGCGCCCTGGGCCTCGGCCGCGCAGCTCTTGTCCAGGGCCGGGTGGTTGGGGTCGGTGTCCTGCTGGCCCAGCAGGTAGGTGATATCGCGCGCGACGTAGGCTTTTTCCAGTTGCTGGGGGCTTTGGCCATTGGCATAGGCCGGCAGCTTTTGCAGGCCGTATTTCCAGGCATTGAAGTCCGGGCAACTGGCCGGGGTAAACGGCACCGGGCGTTGCGGGCTGAAGTAGGCGTAGGACGACGGGTTGGCGATCACATAGCGCAGGCTGATCCCGGCGGTTTGCAGGGCCGGGTGGGCATGGCCGGTCAGGGCAAAGCGCTGCACCACCTGGCCGCCGCCGGAATGCCCGGCGACCACTATTGCCTTGAGGGCCGGGAACAGTGTGCGGTTGCCCAGGTGCTGGATGATCTGGTCCAGGGCCCCGTAGGAGCTGATCTGGTCATGGCCGATTGACGCCTCGCCAGCCATCCACCCATTGCCGTGCCAGCGTAAAACGCTATCGCCCAGATGATGGCGCTGGCTATCGGCCTCGTTGAGAAACTGCGGCGCGATTACCAGGGTATTGGCACCTTGCCCGGCGTGGGCCGCTGCATCTTCGGCACTGTTGAGGTAGGTCTGGGCGTTGCGCAGCCGGCCATGCACGATAATCAACGCGCGAGTGATTTGTGGCAGCGGCTGGCGCCAGTCCTGGCTCAGGCCCAGGCTCAGGTCGCCGGCTTGCAGAGAAAAGCGCTCGGGGCTGACCACCTTGACCGCCTGCCCGGCGGCCTGGGTAGCGCTGGTGATCATCACGCCCAGCAGCCATCCGCAGCGTTTATTCATTTACAGGCTCTTGGCCGTAAACGTGTCGCATTGGGAGATCTGGCCTTGGGCAAACCCGGTCTTGAACCAGCGAACCCGCTGTTGCGAGGTGCCGTGGGTGAACGAGTCGGGGACCACACGCCCCTGGCCCTGTTGCTGCAAGCGGTCATCGCCGATGGCGTTGGCGGCGTTCAGCGCTTCTTCGATATCGCCCGGTTCCAGCCAGTTCAGGCGCTTTTGCGCACGGTTGGCCCAGACCCCGGCGAAGCAGTCGGCTTGCAGCTCCTGGCGGACCAGCAGGCCACCATCGCCTTGCATCTGCCGGCCTTGCTGGCGCGCCACCTGGATTTTTGACGAAATCCCCAGCAGGGTTTGCACGTGATGGCCGACTTCGTGGGCGATCACATAGGCCTGGGCAAAATCGCCGGCCGCCTGGAAGCGCTGGGACATTTCCCGGAAGAAATCCAGGTCCAGGTAGACCTGCTGGTCGGCCGGGCAATAGAACGGGCCACTGGCCGAGGTCGCGCCGCCACAGGCGGAATTCACCCGGCCACGGAACAGGATCAGCTTGGGGTTCTTGTAGGCCAGGCCGTTTTCCTGGAACACCTGGCCCCAGGTGTCTTCAGTGTCGCCCAGCACCGCGCGCACGAAATCCGCCTGCTCATCATTGGCCGGCGGCGCCTGGCGCGTTTGCGGGCTGACCGAAGGGGCCTGCTCGGTCATCTGGCCGCTCAGTTGCCCGAGGATCTGCATCGGGTCCTGGCCGGTCAGCAGGCCGATTCCGACGATCAGCACAATGGCGGTCAGGCTCAGGCCCTTGCCACCCCCAAAGCGCATGCCGCCGCCATCGCCGCCGTCATTGCGCGCGTCGACCACGTTGTCGCTGCGTCGACCCTTTTTCCATAGCATGGGGCAATCCTCTTGATGATCGTGTTGTTAGCGCCGTGATTGAGTATGGCCGTTATTCGCGGCAATACCCTTCGCCCGTGTTGACCACCAGGCAGTCTTTTTTATCCGCCAGCCATTTCAAACCGGTGGCGGCACCATTGCCGGCGCGCAGCACCTGTGGGCCGTCCGGGCGGTTGAAGAGGATGCCGTCTTCGCCAGCCTGACCCTTGAAGGTGCCGGCCGCATCGGCATCCAGGCCGTATTGCATGGTCAGCAGGTAATGCCCGCGCCCGATGCTGTCGTCCTTGCTGACGGTCAGGTGCAGGCCTTCGACGCCGATCCATTTGCCGACCCATTTGTCGGTGGGCAGGGTTTCTGGCACCAGGCTCGCCTGTACCGAAGGCGGCGCCGGCTTGGGCGCCTGGGGGGCTTTATCGCAGGCACTGAGCAGGGCGAGGGTCGAAAGCAGCAACAGGGTTTTTTTCATCGGGGATTGGCCTTGGTTAAAAAGCCTGCAATGGCAGGCTGGCGTGCAGGGTTGGACTGGGTTTGGGCGAATTAGTGCGCTGATCGCCCGCTGTTTGGTTATGCTCTTGAGACCGATGCACCACCCGCTCTAGATTAGCGCGTTGAGTGCCACTGCTTGCGGCGGTCATTTCAGCCTGTCACGCACGAGAATTCAATGACTCTCAGCACCCCACTTTCCGGCGTCAACCATCCCTTCAAGGGCATCGTGCTGATTGTGCTGGCCACGTTCCTGTTTTCCAGCCACGACGCCTTGTCCAAATACCTGGCCGGGTTCTATCCGATCGTGATGGTGGTGTGGGCCCGCTACATGGTGCATACACTGCTGATGGCGGGGATTTTCCTGCCGCAATCGGGCTTGCGCGTGCTGCGCAGCAAGCGCCCGTTATGGCAAGTGGCCAGAGCCTTGTGCCTGCTGGGCACCAGCCTGTTTTTCACCGCCGCCCTGCATTACATCCCGCTGGCGGAAGCCACGGCGGTGAACTTCCTCGCGCCGATCCTGGTGACGGCCCTGTCGGTGCCGCTGCTGGGCGAGCATGTGACGCGGGGCCAGTGGCTGGCGGTGATCTGTGGGTTTGTCGGGGTGATCATCATCGTGCATCCGGGCGGTGAGTTGTTCACCCCGGCGGTGTTGTTGCCATTGGTCTCGGCGTTGTTCTTCTGTTTCTACCAACTGCTGACCCGCATCCTCAGCCAGTACGACAGCCCGACCACCAGCAACTTCTTCGCCGGCCTGTGCAACACCCTGGTGATGAGCGCGTTGGTGCCGTTCTTCTGGCAGGTGCCGACCCTGGGCCATGGCCTGTTGATGCTGGCCCTGGGCACCTGTGGGATGACTGCGCACTTGATGCTGACCCAGGCCTTCCGCTTCGCCGCGCCGGCCTTGCTGGCGCCGTTCGGCTATTGCCAGATCGTGTTTGCGGGGTTGTTGGGCTGGCTGGTGTTCAATCACACCCCGGACCTGACCACGGTGGTCGGGATCGGGGTGATCTGTCTGAGCGGCCTGGCCGCAGCCTGGCAGCAGCGGCGGCGTTGAATCAGGTCACGACGGTGGGGATCTTGCGCGGTGCCATGAAGTACATCCAGGCCAGGGCGATGAAGTACATCGCCGGGATCAGGGTGAACAGCACGGTGTAATTGTTGTGGGTCACGGTCAGGATATGGCCGACGATCTGGGTCATGAACATTCCGCCGATAGCCGCGCACATCCCGCCAAAGCCAAACACTGTGCTCATCATGTGCTTGGGCGTGTAGTCCATCACCAGGCTCCAGATATTGGCGGTCCAGGCCTGGTGCGCGCCGATGGCCAGGGAGATGGCCAACACCGCGACCCACAGCTGGCTTGCGCCGGCGGCCATGATCACGCCGACGATGCAGCAGGCAAACAGCAGCATCGACAGCAAGCGCGCCTTGATCGGCGGCATGCCACGGCCGATCAGGAACGAGGACAGAACCCCACCGCCCACGCTGCCGAAGTCGGCCGTCAGGTAAATGATGATCAGCGGGATACCCATCTGCGTCACGTTGATCCCCAGGTTATATTGCTGGTTGAGGAACGGCGGCAGCCAGTACAGGTAGAACCAGAACACCGGCGCGGTCAGGGCGTAGGCAATGGCGAAGGCCCAGGTGCCACGCATGCGCAGGATGCGGCTGAACGGCACGCGAGGTTGTTCCGGCTCGACTTCCTGTAGCACGTAGTCCAGTTCCGATTGCTTCACGCTCGGATGCTCTTCGGGGTTGTAGTACTTCAGGCCCCAGAACACCAGCCAGATCCCACCCAGTGCCGCCATGCACAAAAAGGCGGCCTGCCAGCCCCATACATGCAGCACCAGTGGCAGCAGCATTGGTGTGAGCATGGCGCCGACGTTGGTGCCGGCGTTGAAGATCCCGGTAGCCACCGCCCGCTCGCCGGCGGGGAACCACAGGCGGGTGGTCTTGACGCAAGCGGGGTAGTTGGCCGCTTCGGTCAGGCCGAGGATAAAGCGGCAGACCATAAAACCCAGCGCCGAGGTGGCCAGGCCGTGGGCGCCGGTGGCGATGCTCCACAGCAGCACTGCGCAGAAGAACACGCGCTTGACGCCGACCCGGTCGATCAGCCGGCCTTGCAGCACGAAACCAATGGCATAACCCACCTGGAACCAGAAGTTGATGTTGGCGTAGTCCATCGCCGTCCAGCTCATCTCCTTGGCCAGGATCGGCTGCATCACACCCAGGGCAGCACGGTCGATGTAGTTCAGGGTGGTGGCAAAAAATACCAGGGCCAGCATGCCCCAGCGGGTTTTGCCAACGGCGAGGGCGCCGCGAATCTTGTCGCCAATGGCCGCTTGCGGGTTGCCGGGGCGCGGGGCTACGGCGGAGTTTTGCGAAGGCATGAGAAGTACCCGTTTTTTAAAATTGTTAGGGTGTGTTCTGGGTCTTGATCACAGGTTTGCGCCTTGAAAAAGCGGCCCTGGATGCGCATTCGATGGTGCGCAGCGGCTAAAAAATCGTCAATTCGCCAATCGCCATTGTGTTCGATAATCGCCCATAAAACTAACCGGTTGGTACATTTTAAATTGCCGCTTTATCGCCGGGGGCCAATAATTTGCCGCAAACAACACCAGCTTTCATTGCCGGGAGTCACCCCATGCAGCGTTCCATCGCCACTGTTTCCCTGAGCTGCACCCTGCCGGAAAAGCTCGAAGCCATTGCGGCGGCCGGGTTCGATGGGGTGGAAATCTTCGAGAACGATTTGCTGTATTACGACGGCAGCCCCCGCGAAGTGCGGCAGATGTGTGCCGACCTGGGCATTGCCATCACCTTGTTCCAGCCGTTTCGCGACTTTGAAGGGTGCCGCCGCGAGCGCCTGGCGCGCAACCTGGAACGGGCCGAGCGCAAGTTCGACCTGATGCAGGAACTGGGCACCGACCTGGTGCTGGTGTGCAGCAATGCCTCGGCGGACTCCACGGGCGAACATTCGATCCTGCGTGATGACTTGAGCCTTTTGGCCGAACACGCCGGCCGGCGTGGCTTGCGCATTGGCTACGAGGCCCTGGCCTGGGGCCGGCACGTCAACACCTGGCAACAGGTCTGGCAACTGGTACGCGAGATCGATCATCCCAGCCTCGGGGTGTTGCTGGACAGTTTTCATACTTTGTCACTCAAGGGCGACCCGACGGCGATCGCCCGGATCCCTGGCGACAAGATCTTCTTCGTGCAAATGGCCGACGCGCCGCTCCTGGCCATGGATGTGCTGGAGTGGAGCCGGCATTTCCGCTGCTTCCCCGGTCAGGGCGAGTTCGACCTGCCGGGTTTTCTCGCGCCGATCATCCAGAGTGGCTACACCGGGCCGCTGTCCCTGGAGATTTTCAACGATGGCTTTCGCGCTGCGCCCACCCGGGCCAACGCGGCGGATGGTTTGCGCTCATTGCTGTACCTGGAAGAGAAGACCCGCCAACGCCTGGCGCAGCAGGCCACGCCGGTGGACATCCTGTTTGAGACCCCGGTCGCCAGCGAGTACGACGGCATCGAATTCCTCGAGTTTGCGGTGGATGAAAACCTCGGCGCCCGGCTGACCCAATGGCTGCAACGCCTGGGCTTCGTCAAGGCCGGGCAGCACCGTTCCAAGAGCGTGAGCCTGCTGCGCCAGGGCGATATCAACTTGATCCTCAACTGCGAGCCGTACTCCTTTGCCCACAACTTTTTCGAGGCCCATGGCCCGTCGTTGTGCGCCACGGCGATTCGCGTCAAGGACAGCGCCAAGGCCCTGGAGCGGGCGGTGGCTTACAAGGGCCAGCCTTATCGTGGCCTGGTCGGGCCCAATGAGCTGGAGCTGGCGGCGGTGCGCGCGCCGGATGGCAGCCTGATCTACCTGGTGGACCCGCATGCCGGCGGGTTCTACGACACCGATTTCAACCTGCAGGCCGCCAGCACCCGTGGCGGCGGCCTGCTGCGCATCGACCATATGGCCATGGCGCTGCCGGCCGACAGCCTTGACAGTTGGGTGCTGTTCTACAAGAGCCTGCTGGATTTCGAGGCCGACGATGAAGTGGTGCTGCCGGACCCTTACGGCCTGGTCAAGAGCCGGGCGCTGCGCAGCCGCTGCAGTTCTATCCGCCTGCCGCTGAATATTTCCGAGAACCGCAACACGGCGATTTCCCACGCCTTATCCAGTTATCGTGGCTCCGGTGTGCATCACATAGCCTTCGATTGTGCGGATATTTTTGCCGAGGTCAGCCGGGCCAAAGAGGCGGGCGTGCCACTGCTGGATATCCCGCTCAACTACTACGATGACCTGGCGGCGCGTTTTGATTTCGACGATCAGTTCCTCAGCGAGCTGGCGTACTACAACGTGTTGTACGACCGTGATGCCCAGGGCGGTGAGTTGTTTCATGTGTACACCGAACCCTTCGAGGGGCGGTTTTTCTTCGAGATCATCCAGCGCAAAAACGGTTATGCGGGCTATGGCGCCGCCAATGTGGCGGTACGCCTGGCCGCGATGGCCAAGTCACGCAGCGGGGCGTTGCGTCAGGCCAAGTTGTAGGGCGCTGGCGCTTCCTTCGTACGACGTGGCGGCCCATAATCGGCACCTGCATCAATGGCCGTGAGCGCACCATGACCCCGACCTCCGAACTGCCCGACGCCCCCCTGGCGCCGCGCAAGAGCCGCAAGAACAACCCGGAAAAGACCCGCGAGAACATTCTGCAAGAGGCCATTGTCGAGTTCGTGCAGCAGGGCCTTTCCGGGGCGCGGGTGGATGCCATCGCCGAGCGCATCCACACCTCCAAGCGCATGATCTATTACTACTTCGGCAGTAAGGAGCAACTGTACGTCGAGGTCCTGGAAAAGCTCTACGGGGATATCCGCAACACCGAAACCCGGATGAACCTCACCGCGCTGGAACCCCGTGAAGCGATCCGGCGCCTGGTGGAGTTCACCTTCGACCACCATGACCAGAATGTGGATTTTGTGCGGATTGTCAGCATCGAGAATATTCACAACGCTGAGTACGTAAAGCAGTCGGATGCGATCAAGGCGATGAACAGCAATATCCTTGAGGCGCTCGGGGCGACCTTGCGCCGGGGGGCGGAGCAGGGGCTGTTCCGCGCGGGGCTGGAGCCGCTGGATGTGCATTTGCTGATCAATTCGTTCAGCTTTTACCGGGTGTCCAACCGCCATACCTTCAGTGAGATTTTTCAGATCGAATTGTCGGATGAAGCAATCAAGCAGCGGCATCGCGCGATGATTTGCGAATCGGTGCTGCGTTACCTACAGGCCTGATCCACCGCCGAATTCAATGTGGGTGTGCTTGTGTGGGAGCTGGCTTCTACAGTGAAGTATTCATGCTCTGGAAATGATCGAGCATCCTTTGTGCATCTGCTTTCTCACCACTGAACAACTCAAAGGCCTTCACCGCCTGGAACACCGCCATATTGCCCCCATCCAGCGTGCGACAGCCCAAGGCCCGGGCGCTGCGCAGCAGCTCGGTTTCCAGCGGGAAGTAGACGATTTCCGCGACCCACAAATCCGCACGCAACAACCCCGCTGGCACGGGCATGCCCGGCAGCTTGGCCATGCCCATGGGCGTGGTGTTGACCAGGCCGTCGGCTGCCGCCATCGCGCTATCCAGGTCGCTGCCGGCGTACGCCCGGTCTGGGCCGAAGTGCTGGTTGAGGTTGGCGGCCAGGCTTTGGGCGCGGTCGTTATCCACATCGAACACACTCAACTGGCCGACCCCCTCGGCCAACAGCGCATGGGCCACCGCCGCGCCCGCGCCACCGGCGCCCATCTGCACCACACGCTGGCGCGCCGCATCCGGCAGGCCACGGCGAAACCCTTCGGCAAAACCCAGGCAGTCGGTGTTGTGGCCGATACGCTTGCCCTCGCGCCAGACCACGGTGTTGACCGCGCCGATGCCCCGGGCTTCGGGCGAGAGTTCATCGAGCAGCGGCAGGATCGCCTGCTTGCACGGGTAGGTGATGTTCAGCCCGGTGAAGTTCATCTGCTCGGCAGCCTTGAGCAGCTCGGGCAGGGCGTTGCTGTCCAGGTGCAACTGATCCAGGTCGATCAGGCGATACAGGTAGCGCAAGCCTTGGGCATCGCCTTCCTGCTCATGCAGGGCCGGCGTGCGGGACGCCTGGATGCCGGCGCCGATCAGGCCGGCGAGGATGGATGGTTTCATTTGAGCACCCGCCCCAAATGCTCAAGGGCCAGGTGGTAGCCGTGGCTGCCAAATCCGGCGAGCACAGCCTTGGCGATGGGCGAGACGAAGGAGTGATGACGAAAGGGGTCGCGGGCATGCACGTTGGACAGATGCACTTCGATCACTGGCAGTTCACTGGCCACCAGGGCGTCGCGGATGGCCACGCTGGTGTGGGTCCAGGCCGCCGGGTTGATCACAATCCCGGCACAGCGGGCGCGGGCGCCGTGGATCCAGTCCAGCAGCTCGCCCTCGTGGTTGGTCTGGCGAAACTCCAGTTTCAGCCCGAGCTGTTCAGCGCTGCGTCCACAGAGCGCGGCGACATCAGCCAGGGTTTCGTGGCCATAGGTGGCCGGTTCGCGGGTGCCGAGCAGGTTCAGGTTGGGGCCGTTGAGGACCAGCACGATAGGTGGCATGGGGGTGTCTCCGGTGTTGTTTTTATGGATGGGAATAAAATGTACTGAATAGTTAATTTGGTCAATTGGCGTGGGCTCCTGCGCAGGGGAAGTGTTCGATTAACGAACGATCAATTGTGGGTGAGGGCTGTATTGGCTGGGGCACGCGCGGTTACAACCCGGCATTTGAAGCGGTGCCAATCGTTACTAGGCTGTGAGGCAGCTCTGGCGATTGGAAGGAGCCGGCTGTCGGTTGATGCTCGTTAAAGCGCCGATCGGTGATAAATAACCTAACGGATGGGTTACGATGAAAGTAGGCACTTACAAAGGACATGTGATTGCAGTGTTGCTCAGGGATGAGCATTGCCCGCCACACGTACATGTCGGGGGCAAGGACTGGGATGCGCGTTTTTGCTTCAGCTTTCTGCATGGGGACGTGGCGTTGTGGGATGTGGATCCCGAGCGGCGGCGGCCACCCAGTGGGGTGCTGGAAGGCATCCGCCAGGCATTGAAGCAGCCGCATTATCTGGCGCGGGCGCGAAGGATCTGGTGGGAGAAGCTGCACACGGTCTGCCTGGAGAACCATTCCTGGGATTGGGAGGCCGATGAGGTCGTGCCGGGGTTGGTCATCCGGCGGGGTGTCTACGTGATCGCCAAGGCCCGGCACGATGTGGCGGGGCGGCGAACCATTTTGAACCTGGTGAGGGCGCCAGGATCCGTGGAGATTGAGTTATGAAAATTGTAAAAGCCAAGGTACGGCCCGATGTCCCGCTCACTGAGGCCGCCATCGATAAGGCGGTGGCCCGTGGGCGCAAGCTCAAGCGGGTGTACGCCAATGCCAGCTCCGTGGGCTATGAAGACGACTGCATCTGCATCGGCTTCAGCGACGGCAGCCGCATTCTGTTGCCGGTGGCTGGCCTTGCGGAGTTTGAAGGGTTTTCTGTGCAGGACTTCCAGCAGCTGGAGCTCGGGTTTGGCGGCAAGGCGCTGTGCTGTGAGGCCCGCGACCTGCATGTGTCCATCGCCGGCCTGATCGCCACGAGCCAGCCCTTGATGGACCTGGCGGCGAGCATGGTGGCATCGCGCAATGGCCGTAAGACCAGTGCCGCCAAGTCCGAAGCCGCCCGTACCAATGGCAAGAAGGGCGGGCGGCCACGCAAGGAGGAATGAGCCGGTGGATACTCACCACATCCACTAAGGGGTTAGCGCCGGGTCAGCAGCACACCCGATTCCATATGGTGGGTCCACGGGAACTGGTCGAACATCGCACAACGGGTGATGCGGTGGGTGTCATGCAGTTGCGCAATGTTCGCCGCCAACGTCTCCGGGTTGCAGGAGATGTACAGGATGTTCTCGAAACGTCGGGTCAACTCGCAGGTGTCCGGGTCCATGCCGGCGCGGGGCGGGTCGACGAATACGCTGCCGAACGCGTAGCTCTTGAGGTCGATACCGTGCAGGCGTCGGAACGGCCGCACCTCGTTCAGGGCTTCGGTCAGTTCTTCGGCAGACAGGCGCACCAGGGTGACGTTACCCACGGCGTTTTCATCGAGGTTGCTCAGGGCGGCGTTGACCGACGTCTTGCTGATCTCGGTGGCCAGTACCTTGCGCACGCGGGTGGCCAGGGGCAGGGTGAAGTTGCCGTTGCCGCAATACAGCTCCAACAGGTCATCGCTGCGATCGCCCAGGGCTTCATAGGCCCAGTTGAGCATCTTCTGGTTCACCGTACCGTTGGGCTGGGTGAAGGCGCCTTCGGGCTGGCGATAGCTGAAGGTGCGACCGCCAACCTCGAGCTTCTCGACTACATAGTCGTGGCCGATCACATCGCGCTTGCCCTTGGAGCGGCCGATGATGCTGACGTTCAGCTCGGCCGCCAGCTTGTTGGCCGCGGTGTGCCAATGTTCGTCCAGCGGGCGGTGATAGCACAGCGTGATCATCGCGTCGCCAGCCAGGGTGGTGAGGAACTCTACCTGGAACAGCTTGTGGCTCAGGGCGGCGCTGGCTTGCCAGGCGGCCTTGAGCTGCGGCATCAACTGGTTGATGCGCAGGCTGGCA
The DNA here is from genome assembly GCF_002699915.1 of Pseudomonas sp. ICMP 8385. Classification (NCBI taxonomy): domain Bacteria; kingdom Pseudomonadati; phylum Pseudomonadota; class Gammaproteobacteria; order Pseudomonadales; family Pseudomonadaceae; genus Pseudomonas; species Pseudomonas sp. ICMP 8385. The sequence goes on from NZ_LKBY01000067.1 coordinate 97,496, forward strand.
ATGGGGAATTCCTCAATCAGGATCGGCGTGCGCTTGTCGTCCTGGGAGAACATCGCGTAGTGGCGCTGGCCGTCTTCGCGCCACAGGCGGAACTCGGCGCGCAGGCGGAAGTTCTGCAGGGGCGAATCGAACACCTGCGGCTCGGGCGCGTCGAACGGCGCGAGCAGGTCACGCAAGCGCGTGACCTTTTCTTGCAGTTGCTGGGCGTAACTTGCTGCGTCAAAAGTCATGCGGGGAACCAGCCTAGCTTGATCACGAACAGGATCGACAGGATCACCAGCGCTGGGTTGAGTTCACGGTAGCGGCCCGTAAGCAGCTTGATACCGGTCCAGGCGATGAAGCCGAAGGCGATGCCGTTGGCGATGGAGTAAGTGAAGGGCATCGCCAGGGCGGTGATCACCACCGGGGCGGCAACCGTAATATCGTCCCAGTCGATTTCCGCCAGGCCGGAGGTCATCAGTACCGCGACAAACAGCAGGGCGGGGGCGGTGGCAAACGCCGGGACGCTGGCGGCCAGCGGCGAAAAGAACAGTGCCAGCAGGAACAGGATCGCCACCACGATGGCGGTCAAACCGGTGCGGCCACCGGCACTCACGCCAGCAGCCGACTCGATGTAGCTGGTGGTGGTCGAGGTGCCCAGCAGCGAACCGGCCATGGCCGCGGTGCTGTCGGCGATCAGGGCGCGGCCCATTTTCGGCATGTGGCCGTCCTTGCCCATCAGGCCGGCGCGCTTGGCGACGCCGATCAGGGTGCCGGAGTTGTCGAACAGGTCAACGAACAGGAAGGCGAAGATCACGCTGATCAAGCCCACGTCCAGGGCGCCGGCGATATCCAGTTGCAGGAAAGTCGGGGCCAGGGAAGGTGGCATCGAAACCACGCCACCGAACGGGGTGACGCCAAGCGCGATGGCGGCGATGGTCACGGCCAGGATGCCGATCAATACGGCGCCGCGCACCTTCAGGGCTTCCAGGGCCACAATCAGGAAAAAGCCCAGGGTGGCCAGGATCGGTGCAGGCTTGGCCAGGTCGCCCATGCCCAGCATGGTCGCCGGGTTGCTGACCACGATGCCGGCGTTATGCAGGGCGATCAGCGCCAGGAACAGGCCGATACCGGCGGCAATCGCCGAGCGCAGGGGCAAGGGGATGGCATTGATGATCCATTCACGGATACGGAAGATCGACAGCAGGAAAAACAGCACGGCGGAGATGAAGACCGCACCGAGCGCCACTTGCCAGGTATGGCCCAGGTGCAGGACCACGGTGTAGGTAAAGAAGGCGTTCAGGCCCATGCCCGGTGCCAGGGCAATCGGGTAGTTGGCGATCAGGCCCATGATCGTCGAACCGATGGCCGCCGCCAGGCAGGTGGCGACAAACAGCGCGCCCTTGTCCATGCCGGTCTCGCCGAGAATGCTCGGGTTGACGAACAGGATGTAGGCCATGGCCAGGAATGTCGTGATACCGGCCAGAATCTCGGTACGCACGTTGGTGTTGTGTGCCTTGAGTTGAAACAGCTTTTCCAGCATGCCTGCTCCCTGTGGCGCGCTTGGCGCCGTGATTTGTTGACCTCAAAGTCAAAGCACAAACTGCGCCAGGCGCTGCGTGTTTTCTACAGAGGATCGGAAAAAGCGGCGCATCATACCAGCAGGTCGACGGCCTGTGGCGCCCAGCCTCGGTTTTGTTGAGTGTGGCCTTGAGGCATACTCCGTCGACGTTCAGTCCAGGGTCATCGAAAGCATGAAAAAAGCCATCGCGTGGAGTCTAGCTCCGTTCGCCTGTATCGGCCTGTGGCTGGCGGCGGCACCAGCGTGGGGCGCGCCTGCACCGGCCTTGAGCGAGGTGCGGGTATTCCAGGTGCAGTCCCAGGTGTGCAACGAGTCCATCGCCGAGGGCGTCGACAGCACCCGGCAGTGCCAGCACCGTGGGCCGACGCGGATCTCGGTGATGGAAGCGGGGCTGGGCAATAATTCCATCGCCACCTTTGATGGGGCGCGGCTTGCGGGGCAAAAGACGGCGATCTGCCAGGTCGGCGCCGTCAGCCAGGCCTGCAATGGCGCGGGTACATTGATGGGCTACATCTATATATTTGACGTGGATATCCGCGCTGCAGGCTGGTTCGAGTACAGCAACACGTCGATCAATGCGCCCCGCAATACCCTGGTGAGCCAGTTGCGTATCCAGTGAGGCAACTTACGGCGTATGCATGCGGTCCCGCTTGGCCAGCGTCGGAAACAACTTGATCCACACCCCAGTCACCACCAGCGTGCCAACCCCGCCCAGCACCACGGCGGGCACTGTGCCCAGCCAATGCGCCGTCACCCCGGATTCAAACTCGCCCAACTGATTGGACGCCCCAATAAACAAGCCATTGACCGCACTGACCCGCCCGCGCATTTCATCGGGGGTTTCCAGTTGCACGAATGAGGCGCGGATCACCATGCTGATCATGTCGGCCGCCCCCAACACCACCAGTACCGCCAGCGAGAACCAGAACGAGGTGGACAGGCCGAAGGCAATGGTCGCCACGCCAAACACACCGACGGCGGTAAACATGACGCGGCCCACGTGCCGGTCCACGGCGAACCGCGCCAGCCACAACGACATCAGCAGCGCACCGACTGCCGGCGCCGAACGCAGCAGCCCCAGGCCCCAGGGGCCGGTTAGCAGGATGTCCTTGGCAAACACCGGCAGCAACGCGGTGGCCCCGCCCAGCAACACGGCGAACAGGTCCAGGGAAATCGCCCCGAGGATGTCCGGTCGGCTGCGGATAAAACGGATCCCTGCGAGCAGCGAATCCAGGGTGGCCTTGCCCTTGTTCAACGGGGTCTGCCGTGCCGGCAGGTTGAGGGTCAGCCCGCAGGCTATCAGGTACAACAACACGGTCGGGCCATACACCCAGGCGCTGCCGAAGGCATAGAGCAAACCGCCCAGGGCCGGCGCGACGATGGTGGCCGATTGCTGGGCCGATTGTGCCGCCGCCACCGCCCGCGGGAACAGGGCGCTGGGCACGATGCTCGGCAGCAGGGCCTGGGTGGTGGGCATTTCAAAGGAGCGGGCCGAGCCCAGCAGGAAGGCGAGGATAAAGATCATCTCGCGGGTGATATGGTCCGTCAGGCTGCCAATCACCAGCGCCAAGGCAATCAAGGCCTGCAGCGTCTGGCAAAGAGCGGCGACCTTGCGCCGCTCGTAGCGGTCGGCCACATGCCCGGTGTGCAGCATGAACAGCACCCGTGGCACAAACTCCACCAGGCCCACCAACCCCAGGTCGAGCACGTTACCGGTCAGTTGGTAGAGGTTCCAGCCGATGGCCACGGTGAGCATCTGGAAGCCGCTGGCGGTAAAGATCCGTGCCAGCCAGAACGCGATAAAAGGGCGGTGATGACGTAACAGCAGCGGGGTTTCACTGGGCATCGGCGAGGACTGGACTGAGCGTGGGGAACGGCGAGATTAGCATCAACCTGTAACAAATAGTTGCTGTCATACAGATATCCTTAGCAAGACATCCATTTTACCGGGGCAGCCTGTCGCGCGGCAAAAGACCACACCATCCCGTCCGAAAAATGGGACTATTCTTTCAGCGTTGTTTGATCCAGATCAATGCTGATTGCAGCGTTGGCATGGTGGCCGAAAGGCCAGAATCCCTACGTGGTCGGTTATAAAAAGAACGAATTGCAATTCGCCACACTCCATATCCGTGGGGGCAGTGGGTGCAGGCCTCCCCGCCTGCAGCTGGTATTACCTGACAGAGGAAGACTTATGTTCGGTTTGGAGGCGCTAGATCTCGCCCGAATTCAATTCGCATTCACCATCTCGTTCCACATCCTGTTCCCGGCCATCACCATTGGCCTGGCCAGTTACCTCGCGGTACTGGAAGGCCTGTGGCTCAAGACCCGCAATGATACCTACCGTGACCTCTACCACTTCTGGTCGAAGATCTTTGCCGTCAACTTCGGCATGGGTGTGGTCTCCGGCCTGGTCATGGCCTACCAGTTCGGCACCAACTGGAGTCGCTTCTCGGACTTCGCCGGTTCCGTCACCGGGCCGCTGCTGACTTATGAAGTGCTCACGGCGTTCTTCCTTGAAGCCGGTTTTCTTGGGGTGATGCTGTTCGGCTGGAACAAGGTCGGGCGCAAGCTGCACTTCTTTGCCACGGTGATGGTGGCCGTCGGTACCTTGATCTCGACTTTCTGGATCCTGGCCTCCAACAGTTGGATGCAGACGCCGCAAGGTTTTGAAATCGTCAATGGCCAGGTCATTCCAACCGATTGGATGGCGGTGATTTTCAACCCCTCGTTCCCCTATCGCCTGGCGCATATGGCCACGGCGGCGTTTGTTGCCACGGCATTCTTTGTCGGCTCCTCGGCGGCCTGGCACTTGCTGCGGGGCAAGGACAACCCGGCGATCCGTACCATGCTGTCGATGGCCATGTGGATGGCGCTGATCGTTGCGCCGATCCAGGCGGTCATCGGTGACTTCCACGGTCTCAACACCTTGAAGCACCAGCCGGCAAAAATTGCCGCCATCGAAGGCCACTGGGAAAACATCGGTAATGAACCGACCCCGTTGATCCTGTTCGGCTGGCCGGACATGAAAGAGGAAAGAACCAAGTACAAGGTGGAAATCCCGTACCTGGGCAGCCTGATCCTCACCCATTCCCTGGACAAGCAAGTGCCGGCCCTCAAGGAGTTCCCGCCTGAGGATCGCGCCAACTCGACCATCGTGTTCTGGTCATTCCGGATCATGGTCGGCCTGGGCATGCTGATGATCTTCACCGGTCTGTTCAGCCTCTGGCTGCGCAAGGGCGACAAGATGTACACCAACCGGCCGTTCCTGTACCTGGCACTGTGGATGGGGCCGTCGGGGTTGATTGCGATCCTGGCCGGCTGGTTCACCACGGAAATCGGGCGCCAGCCCTGGGTGGTCTACGGCTTGATGCGCACGGCGGATGCCTCTTCCAACCACAGCCTGATGCAGATGAGCATCACCCTGGTGCTGTTTGTGGTGGTGTATTTCGCCCTGTTCGGCGCTGGCCTGGGCTACATGATGCGCCTGGTGCGCAAAGGCCCGATCGCCCACGACAGTACCGAACCGGCCCATGGCGGCCCCGGGCAGCAACGTACCCCGGCGCGTCCATTGTCGGCAGCCGATGACAGCGGCGACGCTGATCACGGCGACACTCTGAACAAGGGGAATTGAATCATGGGTATTGATCTTCCGCTGATCTGGGCTGTGATCATCATCTTCGGCATCATGATGTACGTGATCATGGACGGCTTTGACCTGGGGATCGGCATTCTCTTCCCCTTTATCCCGGGCAAGACCGACCGTGACGTGATGATGAACACCGTCGCCCCCGTCTGGGACGGCAACGAGACCTGGCTGGTACTGGGGGGCGCGGCGTTGTTCGGCGCGTTCCCGCTGGCCTACTCGGTGGTGCTCTCGGCCTTGTACCTGCCCCTGGTCCTGATGTTGATCGGCTTGATCTTCCGTGGCGTGGCCTTTGAGTTCCGCTTCAAGGCCAAGGATGACAAGCGCCACCTGTGGGACAAGGCGTTTATCGGCGGCTCGCTGACGGCGACGTTCTTCCAGGGCGTGGCGCTGGGGGCGTTTATCGAAGGCTTTCCGGTGGTCGACCGCCAGTTCGCCGGTGGCTCACTGGACTGGTTTACCCCGTTCACCCTGTTCTGTGGCGTGGCCCTGATCGTGGCCTATGCGCTGCTGGGCTGCACATGGTTGATCATGAAGACCGAAGGCAAGTTGCAGGAGCAGATGCATAACCTGGCGCGGCCCCTGGCGTTCGTGTTGTTGGCGGTGATTGGCATCGTCAGTATCTGGACACCCCTGGCTCACCCGGAAATCGCCTCGCGCTGGTTCACCCTGCCGAACCTGTTCTGGTTCCTGCCGGTGCCGATCCTGGTCCTGGTGACCCTGTATGCGCTGGTGCGTGCCGTGGCCCGCAACGCCCATTACACGCCGTTCCTGCTGACGCTGGTGTTGATCTTCCTCGGCTACAGCGGCCTGGGCATCAGCCTGTGGCCCAACATCATCCCGCCGTCGGTCTCGATCTGGGATGCCGCCGCGCCGCCGCAAAGCCAGGGCTTTATGCTGGTGGGCACGCTGTTCATCATCCCGTTCATCCTGGGCTACACCTTCTGGAGCTACTACGTGTTCCGCGGCAAGGTGACCCATGAAGACGGCTATCACTAGGAGGCTTGGACCATGACCGGTAAACCTTCACTGGACGATATCGAACAGGCCGAGAAAAAGCCGCTCTGGCAGCGCCTGGGCTGGCTGGCAATGATCTGGGCCGGTAGCGTATTGGCCCTGTTCGTGGTGGCCAGCCTGATGCGCATGTTTATGAACGCCGCGGGCCTGAGTACTCCCTGACATCCCATGCAGTCTTGACCCTCCTCACGGAGGGTTTTTTTTGCGTGGCTTATTTGCGGGCCTTGAGAATCACGAATTTAGGGGTTGCCGCCACCTGCTCCACCCCGCGGAACAGCCGCGCCAGCTTGCTGTGATAACCCAGGTGACGGTTGCCGACGATATACATCGCGCCGCCAACTACCAGCGCTTCGCGGGCCTGCTGGAACATGCGCCAGGCAAGGAAATCCCCCACCACCTGCTGCTGGTGGAACGGTGGGTTACACAGCACCACGTCCAACGATTGCGGCGCCTGGTCCGCCAGGCCGTCGCCGGGGCGAATGGTCACGGGGCGATCACCCAGGGCCGTGTGCCAGTTCTCGGCGGCCGATTGCACGGCCATGTAGGACTCGTCCACCAGGGTGTACTGCGCCTCGGGGTTTTGCAGGGCGCTGGCAATCGCCAATACGCCATTGCCGCAACCCAGGTCTGCCACGCGTGCGCTGCCCAGGTTGTGCGGCAGGTGCGGGAGAAACGCCCGAGTGCCGATGTCCAGGCCCTCGCGGCAGAACACATTGGCGTGGTTGAGCAACTCGATGGCCGGGGTGTCCAGGCGGTAACGCGTGGGGTAGGGCGATACCGCCTGGGGCCGGTCGGCCAGGGTGGCAATCAGCAGTCGTGCCTTTTTCACCGCCAGCGACGCGTGCATCGGCCCAATGTAGCGCTCCAGCAGTTCACCGGCGGCGCGCGGCAGATGCTTGACCATCGCGCCGGCGATCACTTCGGCACCGGGTGCCAGTTGGCCTTGCAGGCGGATCAGCTGTTCTTCCAGCAACGCCAGGGTTTTTGGCACCCGGATCAGCACACGATCGAAGGGCCCGCGCGGCACCTGGCTGGCAGGCACGATCGACACGGCATCGAAGGTCTTGTGGTTGCGCACCAGGTTTTTTTGCAGGGCCTGGGTGCCCAGGAACGAATCGCCGCTAGTGGTGACACGCACATGCCCCTCAAGGCTGGCCGCCAGTGCGCCGAAACTGTCATTGAGCACCAGCACGCGGGTACTGCTGGCCGGTTGCTGCTCGGCCAGGTAGGCGAGCATATATTCGTCGGCCGCATCGAAGGCTTGCAGTGGTTCGTTTTGCTGCTCGGGCTGGCGGATCAGGTCGAGTTGGGCGAAGGGGCTATCGAGCAGGGGCATGGCGGGGGAAACTCTGGATAATCGACGGGTGTTCCGGGCCTGGGCGAGGAACCTTCTGAGTGGACTGCGACGCGGGCTTTGACGGGCGGCGTCATCACTCAGAGCTGGTCGTAAATGTTACGTTTTTTTCACGGGTATTACATTCGGTGTTTTCAGTCGGATCGATGCAGGTGGCACTAGAAAAGGCCATGCCTCATGGCCGTGAACACGGCGGCAATCTTGTTGGTGACCCCCAGCTTTCTCATGGCGCTGCTGATATGAAAGCCGACGGTACGCTCTGAAAGGCACAGGATCGTTGCGATATCGGCTGCGGTCTTGCCCATGGCCGACCATTGCAGGATCTCGGTTTCGCGGTTGGTGAGTTTATTGGGGCACTGGAACACCGGCTCCTTGGCATAGGTCTGGGCGACCACGGTATGCAGGGCATGGCATATCCACAGGACCTGGCCCGCTTTCTCGTAGAGTTCATGGGCGCACACCGGACGCTCGCGCCGCCCCAGGCGGATCATGCTGAAAAAACCCCGGAAGTCATGCACCGACTGGGCCCAGCCATAACTCAGCCCTTGGGTTTGTACGTGAACCCACATGTCAGGTACTGCTGAAAAGGTCTTCTCTTCCCAGACGAGCGGTAGCACATCGCGTCTACAGTGAGAGACCAAGGGATCTATTTCAAAGTAGTTTTCTGCTTTGTAGATTCTGTTCCATTCATCTGGATAGTTGTTGAGGTGGATGTTCCTGTTCGGCCGGTAAAGAGCATTGGAGCCCATTATAAAACCGCAATATTCAAAGCCTAGCTCATATGTAATGTTCAGAGCGGCGTCAAACATCGTGGTCACCTCATCCTCACCTTCAAGTTTGGGTACGCGTGTGTTTCGCCAGTTGACCATCGATCACACTCCATGAGTCATATCCTGATTGTCCGTAACGCACGTCCTCATAGCGTTACCGAATCGAGTGTAGGACAGCATCCAAATCCAGGGTGGGAATTTTCGCACTTAGCAGGGCGTTTCTTAGTGGAAATGATCGTTGGCGTCTTGTTGGAAAAATGTGGTTGGGAGGGTGCGCAAGGTAGAGGTTTTTATATTTTTCATAAGCTTATTGATAGTTGCTAACGCATGTGGCGCATGAGGGATAGTTGGAGGTAACGCCGATGGACAGGAGCTAATAGCTAAATAGTTTTAGTTGGTGTCATATTGCTATCTCTTTATATTCAACATATTGACCCTACCGCGAATCTGGTTTTTTACCCCCCCTAAACAACCTCAATGGCACGCCTGGCTGGATGTCACTACAAACCAGCGGTGTTTCCGGGCGACGCTTTGGGGGACACTAGGGGTTACCTGTAGAGCGGAGCCCCCCATGACGGCCAGTGCGGAAAAATTCACACGCCAGACCCTGATCGATGTGCAGTCATTGACCCCCAGCCTGTTTACCCTGCGCACTACCCGTGATCCGGGTTTTCGTTTCACCGCCGGGCAGTTCGTGCGCCTGGGCGTGACCAAGCCCGATGGCAGCCTGGTATGGCGTGCCTATTCGGTGGTGTCGTCGCCCTTCGATGAGTTCCTGGAGTTTTTCTCCATCGTGGTTCCCGGCGGGGAGTTCACCAGTGAGCTGAGCCGCTTGCGCGTGGGCGATGAGTTGCTGGTGGAGCGCCAGGCCACCGGCTTCTTGACCCTCAATCGATTTGTCGATGGCCGCGACCTGTGGTTGCTGGGCACCGGCACGGGGATCGCGCCGTTTCTGTCGATTCTGCAGGACTTTGAAGTCTGGGAAAAATTCGAGCGCATCATCCTGGTCTACAGCGCCAGGGAAGCCCGGGAGCTGGCCTACCAGAGCCTTATCAAGCAATTGGGCGAGCGTGAGTACCTGAGCGAATACGCCCATAAACTCACCTACCTGCCCCTCGTGACCCGTGAGCAGCATCCAGGTGCATTGAATGGGCGGATCACCACCCTGATCGAGAATGGCGAACTGGAGCGTGCAGCAGGCGTGGCACTGACGCCGGAGCATTCGCGGGTGATGATTTGCGGCAACCCGCAGATGATTGATGACACCCGGCAATTGCTCAAGCAGCGCGATATGCAGTTGAGCCTGACGCGTCGGCCAGGGCAGGTGGCGGTAGAAAACTACTGGTAAAAAAAGGCGCCCGGTGAGAGGCGCCTTTTTGATTCAACGGCCGACAGGGGTTGCGGGCCGGCTACAGGGGCTTGTTGTTCTGGGCCTTGAGCAGATCGCGGATCTCTCCCAGCAGTTCCTCTTCCTTGGTGGGCACCGGTGGCAGGCTTGGCGCGGCAGCTTCTTCACGCTTGAGACGGTTGATGGCCTTGACGCCCATGAAGATCGCGAACGCGACGATCACAAAGTCGATGATGCTCTGGATGAATTTGCCGTAGGCCAGGACCACCGCCGGGACGTCGCCCTGGGCTGCCTTGAGCGTTACCGCCAGATCACCGAAGTCCACACCACCGATCAACAGGCCGATGGGAGGCATCACCACGTCGCCTACAAAGGATGAAACAATTTTGCCGAAGGCTGCGCCGATGATAATACCGACGGCCATGTCGACCACATTACCTTTGACCGCGAAGGCCTTGAACTCACTGATCACGCCCATAGGTTATTCCTTGTTACAGTTGAGAGGAGAGGAAGTCAGTGTAAGTCAGTCTGCAGTGGCCTGCTTGATACAACTGCTAACACTGTTCGTTGTAATCGACACATTAAATCGCAAATAGTTTGCAAAGTGCCATCAATCGCGCGCGAAATAGCCGGCATTTCAACGCTTTACCACACTATTTTTTCAATCGGCTTGGTATGTGTTTTCTATTTATCTTCTGGCGCCAGGATCACTAGCCTCTGGCAAGCACCTGTAAAAGTGCATTACAAAAAACCAGAGGATTGCTTGATGAAAAACCTTACTAGCCGCAGGTCTATTGCTGCGCGCAATCTGCTGTTGATTGCCAGTACCAGCCTATTGTCGTTGTCGGTCAGCGCCGCCAACCTGACCCGCGATAATGGCGCGGCCGTAGGCGACAACCAGAACTCACAAACCGCCGGCGCCAACGGCCCGGTCCTGCTGCAGGATGTGCAACTGATCCAGAAGTTGCAGCGCTTTGACCGTGAACGCATCCCCGAGCGTGTGGTGCATGCCCGTGGCACCGGCGCCCACGGCACCTTCACCGTCACCGATAACCTCAGCGACCTGACCAAGGCCAAAGTGTTTGCCGCCGGCGAGACCACGCCGGTGTTTGTACGTTTCTCCGCTGTAGTCCACGGCAACCACTCCCCGGAAACCCTGCGTGACCCCCGTGGTTTCGCCACCAAGTTCTATACCACCGAAGGTAACTGGGACTTGGTGGGCAATAACTTCCCGACGTTCTTTATCCGCGATGCCATCAAGTTCCCGGACATGGTGCATGCCTTCAAGCCGGACCCGCGCACTAACCTGGATGACGACTCCCGTCGCTTCGACTTCTTCTCCCATGTTCCAGAGTCCACCCGTACCCTCACCGAGTTGTATTCGGACTCCGGCACCCCGGCCAGCTATCGCGAGATGGACGGCAATAGCGTACATGCCTACAAGTTGATCAACGCCAAGGGCGAAGCGCACTACGTCAAGTTTCGCTGGAAGAGCCTGCAAGGCATCAAGAACCTGGATCCCAAACAAGTTATCGACGTCCAGGGCCGTGATTACAGCCATATGACAAACGACCTGGTGACCCATATCAACCAGGGCGACTTCCCCAAGTGGGACTTGTACGTGCAAGTACTCAAGCCCGAAGAACTGGCCAAGTTCGATTTCGACCCGTTGGACTCCACCAAGATCTGGCCCGATGTTCCCGAGCGCAAAGTCGGGCAAATGGTGTTGAACCGCAACCCGGGCAATGTATTCCAGGAAGTCGAGCAAGTCGCCATGGCCCCGTCCAACCTGATACCGGGTATCGAACCGTCGGAAGACCGTATGCTGCAAGGCCGGTTATTCTCCTATGCCGATACGCAAATATACCGTCTGGGCGCCAATGCCCTGCAACTGCCCATCAACGCGCCACGGGTCACCGTCAACAACGGTAACCAGGATGGTGCAATGAACGTGGGCAAGACCAGCACGGGCGTGAACTACCAGCCAAGCCGCCTGGAACCCCGGCAAGAGCCGCAAGGCGCGCGCTACAGCCAGATGCCCCTGGCCGGTAGCACCCAGCAGGCGAAGATCCAGCGCGAGCAGAACTTCAAGCAAGCAGGCGATCTGTACCGCTCCTTCAGCAAGAAGGAACGCCAGGACTTGATCGAGAACTTCGGTGGTTCCCTGGCGACCTCGGATGACGTCAGCAAGCACATCATCCTGTCGTTCCTCTACAAGGCCGACCCGGAGTACGGCACGGGCGTGGCCAAGGTGGCCAAGGGCGACCTGGCGCGGGTCAAGGCCCTGGCGGAAAAACTGACGGACTGATCCAGCCCTTCTGTAGGCGCGAGCACGCTCGCGCCTACAGAAGCCGTAGAGGAGGTTGAAGATGCGTAGCTTTATAGGGGCACTATTGACCTGCTGGTCCTTGAGTGTGTTCGCCGACCCGCAGGCCCTCAAGGCGCAGTTACAGGATTACTACTTCGACGCCGCCCGGCGTGGCGACGTGGAAATGCTCACGACCTTTATCGAATCGGGCTATTCCTTGAATACCGTCGATGACAAGGGCTACACCGCGCTGATCCTGGCCGCCTATCACGGGCACGAACCGGTCGTGGAGCAACTGCTGGCCGCTGGTGCCGATGCCTGTGTCCAGGACAAACGTGGCAATACGGCGCTGATGGGCGCGATCTTCAAGGGCGAGCTGAGCATTGCCCGACGCTTGCTGGGCACCGCCTGCAACCCCGACCAGCGCAACGGCGCCGGACAGACGGCGGCCATGTACGCCGGGCTGTTCAAGCGCGTCGAATTGCTCGATGCACTCAAGGCCCAGGGCGCCGACCTGGACGCCGAAGACCCGCTGGGCAACAGCGCCACACGATTGGCCAACGGTGAAATCCGTACCGCAGCGCCACGCTGAGCTATCATCGCGGTTTTTCGGTTGGAGGTTCTCAGATGGCAAAGGCCAAGCGCATGTACGGCTGCACGGAGTGCGGCGCGACCTTTCCCAAATGGGCGGGCCAGTGTGGCGAATGCGGGGCGTGGAACACCCTCACTGAAACCATGATTGAAAGCGGCGGGGCTGCGGCGCCCAGCGGTCGCTCCGGCTGGACCGGGCAACAAGCCCAGATCAAGACCCTGGCAGAAGTCAGCGTCGAAGAAATCCCGCGTTTTTCCACGGCATCCGGCGAGCTCGACCGGGTACTCGGCGGTGGTCTGGTGGACGGCTCGGTGGTACTGATCGGCGGCGATCCGGGCATCGGCAAGTCAACCATCCTCCTGCAGACCCTGTGCAGCATCGCCAGTCGCATGCCGGCCTTGTACGTCACCGGCGAAGAGTCCCAGCAACAGGTGGCCATGCGCGCCCGTCGCCTGGGCTTGCCCCAGGACCAACTGCGGGTCATGACCGAAACCTGCATCGAAAGCATCATCGCCACCGCCCGTGTGGAAAAACCCAAGGTGATGGTGATCGACTCGATCCAGACAATCTTCACCGAGCAACTGCAATCGGCGCCGGGCGGGGTGTCCCAGGTGCGTGAGAGTGCAGCGTTGCTGGTGCGCTACGCGAAGCAGAGCGGCACGGCGATTTTCCTGGTGGGCCATGTCACCAAGGAAGGCGCGCTGGCCGGCCCGCGGGTGCTGGAGCATATGGTCGATACGGTGCTGTATTTCGAGGGTGAGTCCGATGGACGCCTGCGCCTGTTGCGGGCGGTAAAAAACCGGTTTGGCGCGGTCAACGAGCTGGGGGTGTTCGCCATGACGGACCGGGGGCTGAAAGAAGTCTCCAATCCTTCGGCGATCTTTCTGACCCGCGCCCAGGAAGAAGTGCCGGGCAGTGTGGTGATGGCAACGTGGGAGGGCACCCGGCCGATGCTCGTGGAAGTCCAGGCCCTGGTGGACGACAGCCATCTGGCCAACCCGCGCCGGGTGACCCTGGGCCTGGATCAGAACCGCCTGGCGATGCTGCTGGCGGTGCTGCATCGCCACGGCGGGATTCCGACCCATGACCAGGACGTGTTCCTCAACGTGGTCGGCGGGGTCAAGGTGCTGGAAACCGCGTCGGACCTGGCCTTGATGGCGGCCGTGATGTCGAGCCTGCGCAATCGGCCGCTGCCCCATGACCTGCTGGTCTTTGGCGAGGTGGGCCTGTCGGGTGAAGTGCGCCCGGTGCCCAGTGGCCAGGAGCGGCTCAAGGAAGCCGCCAAGCATGGCTTCAAGCGCGCCATCGTGCCCAAGGGCAATGCGCCGAAGGAGGCGCCGCCGGGGTTGCAGGTGATTGCGGTGACGCGGCTGGAGCAGGCACTGGATGCCTTGTTTGAATAGCCCGCAACACTAGAAAACCAATGTGGTTGGGCGGTCAGAGGATCAGCAGCTCGCCCAGCTCCCGATGCAGCTCTTCCTCATCTCCCAGGTTCAGCTCGATCAACCTGCGCAAATGGCTGATCGAATCCAGGTCGATATGCGTGCACACAAACCCCAGTTGCCCCTTGTCGTCATGGGTCAGCCGCACTTGCATGCTCACGTCCGTGTCGGCGTCCAGGTGAATGTCCACCTCAAAGGGCTCGTCGTCCTTGCCCAACCAGGGCGCAGGCTTTTGCACCAGCAGCCCCTTGAGCGATAAATCCACCAGTTGCACCTGCCATTGCTGGCCGCCTTGCTTAAGCTCGGTCTTGGCATTGAAGGCAATCCGCCGAAAACGGCGGCGATCTGACGGCTGGTCGCTCATGGTGAAGCCCTCTGGAGATACAAGGATTGTAGCCTTACCGCATTATCGGGCGTTTATTTCGTTTTTTTCGCCCCGGCAAGGCTCTAGACCAACGTAGGGGGCTGGTCTTTAGGGCCCAGCGCGCTAAACTCGGACTGGCTGTCTTTCTGTCCAACCTGGCTGGAATATAAAAATGAAAAATAATAATAGCCTGCTCCGCCACCTACCCTGGCTGTTGCTGGCAATCGTAGGCGCGTGCGCCCTGGGCGTCGTGGCTTTGCGGCGCGGCGAGGCGATCAACGCCTTGTGGATTGTAGTCGCGGCAGTCGCCATTTATCTGGTGGCTTATCGTTACTACAGCCTGTTCATCGCCAATAACGTGATGCAACTCGATCCACGGCGGGCCACCCCCGCAGTGATCAACAACGACGGTCTGGACTATGTGCCGACCAACAAACATATTCTTTTTGGTCACCACTTTGCCGCCATTGCTGGCGCGGGGCCTTTGGTCGGCCCGGTACTGGCGGCGCAGATGGGCTACCTGCCAGGTACCTTGTGGCTGATTGCCGGCGTGGTGTTGGCGGGTGCGGTGCAGGATTTCATGATCCTGTTCCTCTCCACCCGTCGCAACGGCCGTTCCCTGGGGGACATGGTCCGCGAAGAGATGGGTCGCATTCCCGGGACCATCGCGCTGTTTGGCTGCTTCCTGATCATGATCATCATTCTCGCGGTGCTGTCGCTGATCGTGGTCAAGGCCCTGGCCGAAAGCCCGTGGGGCATCTTTACGGTGATGGCGACCATCCCGATCGCGATGTTCATGGGCGTGTACATGCGCTACATCCGCCCGGGCCGCATCGGCGAGATCTCGGTCATCGGCGTGCTGTTGCTGCTGGGGTCGATCTGGCTCGGCGGGCAGATTGCCGCTGATCCGGTATGGGCCAAGGCCTTCACCTTCACCGGGATCCAGATCACCTGGATGCTGGTCGGCTACGGCTTTGTGGCGGCGGTCTTGCCGGTGTGGCTGATCCTGGCGCCGCGGGACTACCTGTCTACCTTCCTGAAAATCGGCACCATCATCGCCCTGGCGATTGGCATCCTGGTCACCATGCCCGACCTGAAAATGCCGGCGCTGACCCAGTTTATCGATGGCACGGGCCCGGTGTGGAAGGGCGGCCTGTTCCCGTTCCTGTTCATCACCATCGCCTGTGGCGCGGTATCGGGTTTCCATGCGCTGATTTCCTCGGGCACCACGCCCAAGCTGTTGGCCAATGAAGCCCACTCGCGCTATATCGGTTATGGCGGCATGTTGATGGAGTCGTTCGTGGCGATCATGGCCATGGTTGCCGCCTCGGTGATCGAGCCAGGCGTGTACTTCGCCATGAACAGCCCAGCGGCGATTGTCGGCACTGATGTGGTGACCGTGGCGCAAACCGTCAGCAGCTGGGGCTTTGCGATTACCCCCGAAGCACTGCAGGCGGTGGCCAACGATATCGGTGAAACCACCATCCTGGCCCGTGCCGGCGGTGCGCCGACCCTGGCGGTCGGTATTGCGCAGATCCTGCACAGTGTGCTGCCGGGTGAAAACACCATGGCGTTCTGGTACCACTTTGCGATCCTGTTTGAAGCGCTGTTCATCCTGACCGCCGTTGACGCCGGGACCCGTGCCGGGCGCTTCATGCTCCAGGACCTGCTCGGCTCCTTCGTGCCGGCGCTCAAGCGTACCGAATCCTGGACCGCCAACCTGATCGCCACCGCAGGCTGCGTGGCGATGTGGGGCTACTTGCTGTACCAGGGTGTGATCGACCCGCTGGGTGGCATCAACACCTTGTGGCCGCTGTTCGGCATCTCCAACCAGATGCTGGCCGGTATCGCGCTGATGCTCGCCACCGTGGTGCTGATCAAAATGAAGCGCCAGCGCTATATCTGGGTGACCCTGCTGCCGGCGGTCTGGCTGCTGATCTGCACCACCACCGCAGGTTTCATCAAGCTGTTCGACGCCAACCCGGCGATCGGCTTCCTGTCGCTGGCCAAGAAGTACAGCGATGCGCTGGCCAACGGGCAGATCCTGGCCCCGGCCAAGAGCATCGACCAGATGCAGCACGTGATCTGGAACGCCTACACCAACGCGACGTTGACGGTGTTGTTCCTGTTCGTGGTCTTCAGCATCCTGTTCTATGCCATCAAGGTCGGCGTGGCCGCCTGGGGCACCAAGGAACGTACGGATAAAGAAGCACCATTCCAAGCCATGCCGGATGCGTGATAGAGGGTTGCAAGCATGTTCAATGACATCGGTCGCCTCGGTAAATACCTCGGTCAGGCTGCGCGCCTGATGGTCGGCATGCCCGACTACGACACCTACGTCGAGCATATGCAAACCAAACACCCGGACAAGCCGGTGATGGACTACAAGGCGTTCTTCCGCGAGCGCCAGGAAGCCCGTTACGGCGGCAAGGGCGGGCCCAAGTGCTGTTGATCCAATAGCGTTGGGCCTATGTAACCCCCTGTGGGAGCGGGCTTGCCCGCGATGGCGGACTGTCAGTCAACAGAGATGTTGAATGTGAGATCGCAATCGCGGGCAAGCCCGCTCCCACATTTGTTTTGTGTTTCCTCAAGGAGAATATTTTGTCCTCTCCCATCCCCGTCACCGTCCTCAGCGGCTTCCTCGGCGCTGGCAAGACCACCTTGTTGCGCCACCTGCTCAAGGCCGAGCACGGCTTGAAAATTGCCGTGATCGAAAACGAATTCAGCGACGCTGGCATCGACACCCAACTGCTGGGCGATGAACCGGTCCAGGTCATGACCCTGTCCAACGGCTGCGTGTGCTGCACCATCCACACCGACCTGACCAAGGCCCTGTACCTGCTGCTCGAACGCCTGGACAGCGGCGAGATCGCCTTCGACCGCCTGGTGATCGAATGCACCGGCCTGGCCGACCCGGCGCCGGTGGCCCAGACCTTTTTCATCGACGAGGAACTGCGCGAGCGCTATCTGCTTGACGGCATCATCACCCTGGTGGACGCGGCCCACGCCGAACACCACCTGAGCCAGACCATCGCCCAGGCGCAGATCGGCTTTGCTGACCGCCTGCTGGTGAGCAAGCGCGACCTGGTGGATGACGCCAGCTTCGAGGCCCTCAGCCAGCGCCTGACCCGCATCAACCGCCGTGCGCCGATCCGTGTGGTGGAACATGGCAAGATCGATTTGGCGGAACTGCTGGATGTGCGCGGCTTCAACCTCAACGCCGGCATGACCTTGCGCCCGGTCAGCCAGGCGCCGTCCATCGACCGTATTTCCAGCCTGGTACTGCGCACCGAGCAGCCACTGGATATCGACCGTCTCAGTGAGTTCATGAATGAACTGCTGGAAGAACATGGCAAGCAACTGCTGCGCTACAAGGGCGTGCTGAACATCGCCGGGGAAGACCGGCGCATGGTGTTCCAAGGCGTGCTCAAGCTCTACGGGTTCGATTGGGACACCGAATGGGCCGAGGGTGAGCTGCGGGAAAGCGTGATTGTGTTTATTGCCGATGAGTTGCCGCAAGAGAAGATTCGCGCGGGCTTTGCGCGGGTTTACCAATCCTGACTTGAAACGCGACCAGTGTAGGAGCTGGCTTGCCTGCGATAGCGGTAGACCAGTCAATGATGAGTTGGCAGACCCACCGCTATCGCAGGCAAGCCAGCTCCCACATGTTGACCGCGTTCCAACAGGCATAAAAAAGCCCGGCTCAAGCGCCGGGCTTTTCATTCAAGCAACTGCAATCAAGCGCCGTATACCGGCAGCTTCTTGCAGATGGCCTTGACCTTCTCACGTACCGCGTCAATCACGGCTTCGTTGGAAAGGTCAGCCAGGATGTCGCAGATCCAGCCAGCCAGTTCCTTGCACTCTGCTTCCTTGAAGCCACGAGTGGTCACGGCCGGGGTGCCGAAGCGCAGGCCCGAGGTGACGAATGGCGAACGTGGGTCGTTCGGGACCGAGTTCTTGTTCACGGTGATGAAGGCTTTGCCCAGGGCCGCGTCAGCATCTTTACCGGAGATGTCCTGCTTGATCAGCGACAGCAGGAACAGGTGGTTCTCGGTGCCGCCGGACACCACGTCAAAACCGCGCTCGATGAACACAGTGGCCATGGCCTTGGCGTTTTTCACCACTTGTTGCTGGTAAGTCTTGAACTCAGGCTGCAACGCTTCCTTGAAGCAGATGGCCTTGGCCGCGATCACGTGCTCCAGCGGGCCGCCCTGGGCGCCCGGGAAGACTGCGGAGTTCAGCTTCTTCTCGATCTCGGCGTTGGCGCGCGCCAGGATCAGGCCGCCACGTGGACCGCGCAGGGTCTTGTGGGTGGTGGTGGTCACGACGTCAGCGTAAGGCACCGGGTTCGGGTAGATGCCTGCGGCGACCAGACCGGCCACGTGGGCCATGTCGACGAACAGGTAGGCACCCACTTTGTCGGCGATTTCACGGAAACGTGGGAAGTCGAGGATCTGCGAGTAGGCAGAGAACCCGGCCACGATCATTTTTGGCTTGTGCTCGACCGCCAGGCGCTCGACTTCGTCGTAGTCGATCAGGCCGTTGCCGTCGATGCCGTACTGCACGGCGTTGTACAGCTTGCCGGAGGAGGATACGCCAGCGCCGTGGGTCAGGTGACCGCCGTGGGCCAGGCTCATGCCCAGGATGGTGTCGCCGCCTTGCAGCAGGGCCAGGTAAACGGCGCTGTTGGCTTGGGAGCCAGCGTGTGGCTGGACGTTGGCGTAGTCGGCGGCGAACAGTTCCTTGGCACGGTCGATGGCCAGTTGCTCGACGATATCGACGAATTCGCAACCGCCGTAGTAACGCTTGCCCGGATAACCTTCGGCGTACTTGTTGGTCAGAACCGAACCTTGAGCCTCCATCACCGCAGGGCTGGTGTAGTTTTCCGAAGCGATCAGCTCAATGTGCTCTTCCTGGCGCACGGCTTCTTGCTCCATGGCGGCAAAGAGATCGGCGTCGTACTTGGCAATAGTCAAATCACGGCTGAACATGGCGGTCCTCAAGGATCGGGGGCAGAAAAGAGGGGCATTCTAACCCAATGGGTTTTAGATGGCATATGAAAGGACATCATGTCGCAGACAAGTGGCGTTCATGGTAGCCAGATCGTTCCCACGCTCTGCGTGGAAATGCATCCAGTGATGCTCTGCGTCAGGGCTTAAAAGCGGACGCGGAGCGTCCAGGGTGGCGCTCCCACGCAGAGCGTGGGAGCAATCAGTTTTGTGTAGATACCTATGCCGCGATGAGGCCATCTGCCCCACCACATGATTTTCAGTCGAACATGAAAAGCGCATCGTTACAGAACTGCGCCTCAAACCGATTGGCCGGCATCGGCCGCCCGAACAGGTAGCCCTGCACCTCGTCACAGCCATGCTCGCGCAGGAAGTCCAGTTGCTCATGGGTTTCCACGCCCTCGGCGATCACCGCCAGGTTCAGGCTGTGGGCCATGGCAATGATTGCCCGGGCAATCTGCGCGTCCTGTTCGCCGGACGGCAGGCCGTCGACGAAGGTGCGGTCGATCTTCAGCACGTCGATGGGGAATTGCTTGAGGTAGTTGAGCGATGAGTAGCCGGTGCCGAAGTCGTCCACGGCGATGCTCAGGCCGAGGTTTTTCAGGCTGGCGAGGATCTGCAGGGCCTCGTTGACCTCGCGCATCAGGATGCTTTCGGTCAGCTCCAGCTCCAGGCACGCCGGCGGCAGGCCGGTTTCCTTGAGGATGGTGGCGATCCGCGTGCCCAACTGCCCGTCGGAGAACTGCCGCGCCGAAATATTCACCGAGACCTTGGGCACCCGCACCTTGTTCTGGTGCCAGGTCTTGAGTTGGCGGCAGGCCTCGTCGATCACCCAGTCGCCCACATCCACCACCAGGCCCAACTCTTCGAGCACTGGGATGAAATCCCCCGGCGGCACCAGGCCACGGCGTGGGTGACGCCAGCGCAGCAGGGCTTCGGCGCCGGTCAAACGTTTGCCATCGCCACTGAACTGCGGCTGGTAATAGAGCACGAATTCGTTCTGGTCCAGGGCATGGCGCAGGTCGCTTTCCAGCTCCAGGCGCTCCAGGGCGCTGGCGTTCATGTCGGCCTGGTAGAACTGGAAGTTGTTCTTGCCGCGTTCCTTGGCGTGGTACATCGCCGTGTCGGCGTTTTTCATCAGTTGGCTCAGCTCGTTGCCGTCCTGGGGGCTCAGGGCGATACCGATACTGGCGGTGACAAAAAACTCGCGACCTTCCAGCACAAACGGCCTCACCAGGCTGGCGAGGATTTGCTCGGCCACATGAATCGCCCGGTTCAGTGCCATTTCGCGGCTGACCCGTGGTTGCAAAAGCAGGGTGAACTCGTCACCGCCCATGCGCGCCACGGTATCGTCCTCGGCCACGCAGCCGAGCAGGCGGGTGGCCATTTCCTTGAGCATGCGATCGCCGGCGGCGTGGCCCAGGGAGTCGTTGATCGGCTTGAAGCGGTCGAGGTCGAGGAACATCAGCACCACCCACGACTTCTGCCGTTCGGCCGACTGCAAGGCGGTGTGCAGGCGGTCCTGGAACAGCGTGCGGTTGGGTAGGTGGGTCAGGGCGTCGTAGTAGGCCAGGCGGTGGATGCGTTGCTCGCTGGCCTTGCGCTCGCTGATATCGCTGAAAAAGCACACGTAGCTGGCCAGGTCGCCTTCGTCATCGAGCACCGCCGTAATGCCGACCCAGGCCGGGTAATGCTCGCCGCTGCGGCGCTTGAGCCACACTTCGCCTTCCCAGGTGCTGTGCTGGTGCAACTGCTTGAGCACGTAGCGCAGGTGGGCTTCCTGTTGTTCGTCGACTGTGAGCATGTTCGGCAACTGGTCGAGCACATCGGCCACGGCATAACCGCTGACCCGGCTGAAGGCTTCGTTGGCCTGCACGATATAGCCGGCCGGGTCGGTGATCAGGATCGCCGACGTTGAGTGCTCGAATACCGTGGCCGCCATGCGCAGGTCCTTCTCGGCGCGGCGTTGCTGGCTGATATCGCGGCCCACGCCGAGGATGCCCTCGAACGCGCCGTGCTCGTCCCACACCAGCACCAGGCGCAGCTCGATCGGCACCTTGCGCCCGTCGGCCCGCAGGCAATCGAACAGGAACAGCTGGGTCTGCACATCATCGCGCAGCAGGGCCAGGGCTTCGGGCTGGTCCAGGGCGCGGCTGACCCGTTCGACCAGGGTGTAGATGCCGGTCAGTTGCTGCGGGTTGGCGATGGTCGATTGCCAGCCGTTCTTGAAAATCCAGTCGACTTCATAGCCCAGCACCGCATTCACCGACGGGCTCACGTAGTTGAGGGCCAGTTTGCTGTCGGTGGAGAAAATCACGTCGCTGATGCTTTCGGCCAGCATGCGGTAGCGCTGCTCGCTGTCGCGCAGGGATTCGCTGGCTTCGATTTGGTCGGTGATGTCCTTGGCCACGCCGATAATCCGTGTGACCTGGTCGGTCTTGTCCCGGGCCAGGGCCTGTTCGCGGATCTCGAAGCGCCGCCACTGGTTGTTGCGGTGCCGAAAGCGCAACTGGCATTGCAACTGCGCCAGGTAACCGGCAGTGCGTTGTTGCTGGCGCAGGTCGTGATAGTGCTCGGCGTCTTCGGGGTGCAGCAGGATCTCCCAGAAATACTCGCCCATCTGCTGCAGTTCGTGCTTGTTGTAGCCCAGGGTGTGGCCCAGGTGGTGGTTGCTGAAGATCATGCGCTGGCTGATCACATCCTGCACATACAGGTGGTCAGGCACGGTGCGCACCACGTCCGACCAGAAGGCCTCGCGCTCCACCAGCGACAGCTCCACCAGTTTGCGGCTGGTGATATCGCTGATGCTGAGGATCACCGCCTTATAGTCGTGCTGTTCTTCCGGCAGGCGCATGACCAGCCACAGGTACTGGTCGTTGCCCTGGATGTCGCTGATTTGAATCTCCAGCTCCAGCTGTTTGTGCTCGGTCAACACCGCCTCAAGCACCTGGTAGCCAATGGCGCTGGTGTTCAGCGGGCAACCGTCGATCAAGCGCTCCCAGGCCTGTTCGCAGGACGCCACGTTCAGCAGGCGCACGGCGACCTGGTTGACCTCGGTGATACGCAGCTCCTTGAGCAGTTGCTGGCGTTGCTCGGGGCTGTTTTGCAACCAGTCCTGCAATTGCTCGCGGGTGTGCAACTGGGCTTTGTCGAAGAAACCGCGCAGGCCCGACAGGTCGAGCACGCACAAAGCCACACCGGTGCCGTCGAAAATATCCTGGTAGCGGCGCCGGCCCTCGTTGACCTGGCGCTGGCGGCGCCGCATGTTCAGCAGCACCAGCACCGGGATCAGCGAAAAGGCCAGGCCCAGCAGGCACTTGCCGATAAACGCCGGCAGCAGTTGCTCCAGCACGGCGGCGCGATCGAACAGGCCGCGCAGTTGCCAGTCGCTTTTGCTCAAGGGGGTGACCAGGACGGTCTTGTTCAGCTCTTCGGGGGTCAGCCCGGCCGACCACTGGCTGGGCATGCCGCTGTCGCGGCTGACAACCTGATGGTTCAACTGGTTTTCAATCACCCACATCGGCCGTGGGCCCTGGCCGTCCTGGCGGGTCAGGTTGGCCAGGTAATTGGGGGCCAGGCGCAACGCCCAATAGAGCTTGGTGCCGCCGCTGGGTTGGTGCAGTAGCAGGTAGATGACCGAGCCATCGCTGTTATTGCTTAGGTAATAGGACTGGGCATGGCTGTGCTTGACCAGCTCTTCGAGCCAGGCACTGTCCTGGCTGTTGTCGGCCGTGTCACTGATGATTGCGCCGCTGGGGGCGAGCAGGGCGACGCTGCGCAGCTCCGGCAATGAGCGCTGCAGGCTGCGCATCAAGGCCTGGTGTTGTTCTGCGTTGCGCGGCGGCTCGATGATCGGCAGCAGGTTGAGGGCGATTTGCGCGCTCAGGGCCATGTTCAGGCTGATCTGTTCGGCCAGGTCGGCGCTGTAGTCGATGGTGTATTGCTGCTGGTTCTTCTGGTTTTGCTGCAGTTGGTCCAGCAGTTGCCAGAACAATAGCGCAAGCAACAGCAGGACCAGCGTCGCCAACGCGCCCTTGAGAGTTCCGTGCAGGGGGGCACCCGGCGCAATATGGGCTGCGCGCAAGGGGCTTGGCTTTGTTACGTTGGTCAAGCTGTGATCCTGCGGTTTGGCTGGACTGGCGCGCGACGTGCACTATAGGCCGGACGCCCGGAGGGCGGTTAGCATGCCCTGAGTTGTGGCAAAGTGCCAGTCCCGCCTGGCGGGACTATCAGGTCGGGCCAGTACTGATCAAGGCATCCGCCAGTCTGAATAGAATCCCTAGGGAAACTCTGAAAAAGACTTTCTGATTTGGCAAAATACCGCGACCCCACCCACCGAGTTTCCCGATGAAGCAGATGACCTTCGCCGACGCCGAG
>NZ_LKBY01000068.1:0-216 GCF_002699915.1 Pseudomonas sp. ICMP 8385
CCAGTTCTGCAGCAGATGCACACGCAGCATCGCCATCAACGGGTAGGCCGGACGGCCACCTTCACCTTTCGGATAATGTGGCTCGATCAAAGCAATCAAGCCCTTCCCCGGCACCACCCGATCCATCTCGATCAGGAACAACTCCTTGCGGGTTTGCTTGCGCTTGCCAGCGTACTCGGCGTCGGCGAAGGTCATCTGCTTCATCGGGAAACTCGG
>NZ_LKBY01000069.1:0-214 GCF_002699915.1 Pseudomonas sp. ICMP 8385
CGCGGCTTGGCCAAAAACACGGCGCAACTGGTGACACTGTTCGCTCTGTCGAACCTGTGGATGGCGCGCCGACATTTACTGACGAATGCAGGGGAGGTGCGCCTGTAATGCGGGAAATGGCCACCGGAGTGGGGTCCGGGTGGCGAAAACGTAAGAAATACTCGTCGAATTGATTGTTTTTTGATCATTTGGCGAGTTTAAAAGTTGCGCTAGG
>NZ_LKBY01000070.1:0-213 GCF_002699915.1 Pseudomonas sp. ICMP 8385
CCCAGGTGGACAAATTGCTGCATGGCGACGAAAACGTGGTCTGCGCCGATGCAGGCTACACCGGTGTCGAAAAGCGGCCCGAGCATGAAGGACGTGAAGTTATCTGGCAGGGGGCGGCACGCCGCAGCACCTACAAAAAACTCGATAAGCGCAGCGTGCTGTACAAAGCCAAGCGCAAGATTGAAAAGGCCAAGGCTCAGGTGCGCGCCAAGG
>NZ_LKBY01000071.1:0-210 GCF_002699915.1 Pseudomonas sp. ICMP 8385
CAGCAAGCGGCGGAAGTTGAGAATGGTGGTTTCGTCGGGGATGCGCTCCAGGTTCAGCCCGGCAAACTGGCGCAGGATCGTGGTTTCGTACAGCGCTTCCTCCATCGCTGGATCGCTGTAGCCGACCCAGTTCTGCAGCAGATGCACACGCAGCATCGCCATCAACGGGTAGGCCGGACGGCCACCTTCACCTTTCGGATAATGTGGCTC
>NZ_LKBY01000072.1:0-209 GCF_002699915.1 Pseudomonas sp. ICMP 8385
TGGCCCACGGAGACGGTCGATTCGCGAAACTGATGGCGGGCTATGCCAAGACCGACTTGCTGATCCTGGACGACTGGGGCCTGGCGCCGTTTACCGCCCCGCAACGGCGCGACATGCTTGAGCTATTGGACGACCGCTACGGCAACCGCTCGACGCTGGTCACCAGCCAGATGCCCGTGGACAAATGGCATGCACTGATCGGCGATCCG
>NZ_LKBY01000073.1:0-209 GCF_002699915.1 Pseudomonas sp. ICMP 8385
CGGTGACAAACCGGAGGAAGGTGGGGATGACGTCAAGTCATCATGGCCCTTACGGCCTGGGCTACACACGTGCTACAATGGTCGGTACAGAGGGTTGCCAAGCCGCGAGGGGGAGCTAATCCCACAAAACCGATCGTAGTCCGGATCGCAGTCTGCAACTCGACTGCGTGAAGTCGGAATCGCTAGTAATCGCGAATCAGAATGTCGCG
>NZ_LKBY01000074.1:0-208 GCF_002699915.1 Pseudomonas sp. ICMP 8385
GACAGCGCCTATCCGCAAAAGGGCTATGTGACCCAGTACATCGAGCCCAAACACCTCAACGGCGGTGAGGTAGATGTCTACCTTTGCGGTCCGCCACCGATGGTCGAGGCGGTCAGTCAGTACATTCGCGCACAGGGCATCCAGCCGGCCAATTTCTATTATGAGAAGTTCGCCGCCAGCGCCTAGAGGCTCCTTTGGTCCGCTTACT
>NZ_LKBY01000075.1:0-208 GCF_002699915.1 Pseudomonas sp. ICMP 8385
CTGCAACTAGCCCCGTCTTTAGAGGTGGTAAAGATGCCGATGATGGCCATGGTGTTCTCCTTTCGGATTCATGGTCGCGCCCATCGCGTCCTTGTTGTGAGCCGATCGGCGGGGGAGGGCCGAACGCACTGCCAATGCAGCCGAAACGTAGAGAAGGACCTTGAGCTCCGAACAATTTGTTGCGCGAGAAAGCCGCTCGCCGGCGGGG
>NZ_LKBY01000076.1:0-202 GCF_002699915.1 Pseudomonas sp. ICMP 8385
CTGTAGTGGTCTAATGAAACCGGACACCCATTTAGGCGAGAATGCTCGCCAGATCGAGGTGTCAGATGACCAAACAACGCCGCTCCTTTACTCCTGAATTCAAGCGCGAGGCTGCCGACCTTGTGCTCAAACAAAACTACAGCTACATCGAAGCCAGCCGTTCACTCGGCATTGGTGAATCGGCATTGCGCCGCTGGGTTGA
>NZ_LKBY01000077.1:0-201 GCF_002699915.1 Pseudomonas sp. ICMP 8385
GCGGATGACCCGCGAGGTCGAAGAAGCTCTCCGTGAGGCCGACGACCCCAACGCCAAGTCGTACACCCACGAGAAGTCATGCAGGCGATGCAGGAACGAATCGCCCAAGCACGAGACAAGCCATGTTGATCGGCCCTGCCCCAACTCCCTCGAACTCGGATGAGTCGGACCTAGCAACGTGGTGACACCGATCATCTAGGG
>NZ_LKBY01000078.1:0-116326 GCF_002699915.1 Pseudomonas sp. ICMP 8385
TCTGCGCTTGAATCCTTCGGTGTGAGAGCCTGGATTCTACCGGTGGCTGGCTCTCTGCCTCTCGTTTCAAGCGTTGCGCTTATTCTATGAATTCAGGGGTCTATTGGCGCCGCCATACCTTTCACAAACCAAATACATCCTTAAAACAATTCCCGCTAAAGCCCATACAAGTTCAGAACAAAACAATTCATATAATTACTTTGCGTTATCTAAAACATAACAAATCATTCTTAAAAACTGTTATTTCTTACAGCTGCAACATCACCAAAACCCTCCAAAATCAATAACAGCCCTGGCCAAACAAGCCATTGACCAGGACAAACCAAAAACCCGACATAACACTAAAGCCCAACAAAACGAAAAGGATATTAAAAATGGAAAAGCGGACAGGTAAAATCAAAAGTTTCAATATTGAATATTCCCCTGTAGGCTCCGAGTATACAGCCATTGTAACTCCAGACAGCGGAGGCTCGGACATAACAATAATAGGACACAACCTTAATGCATCATATAAGCCAGGAGATAACGTAACTTATCTCACCACGACCGACCCGCAGGGAAACCATTACTACACATTAAAATTTTGATGACTTAACGTGAAATTCAAACTGACGCACAGCATATTGCGTTACATACGCCACTGGAGGCCTGACGCGTTGTTGACGCAGCGTTCCAGCTTTAGAATACGATCTGAAAGACAACGATTAAGTGAGGATTTTCTGCTCCAGCCTGCCGCTCATTGGCATACATCGGGCAACCAGCGGCAAACTGTTTTTCGACTCACTTCCAGGCACCGGCCATACCAAAGGCCACTTCAAATGCGAGTTCGCAGAAAAGGGCATCCCTCCCTTTACCGCGACAGGAACCTTTGACGTGACGGGGCCCGTATACCAAAAGACACTCCCGCATGATGGCTGAACTCCCCTGGCCGGAGGTGAGTCGTCCCATGGACGCCTCACCTCCCAGGCCATAGCAACCGCTGGGCTCTAGCACGGGCTCTCCAGCACTGTTCAAAATCCAACAGCCGTTCAACACAGGTGTATTTTTTTGGCATAAGTGGCCCTTTGGTTAAAACCAAATCCCCCACAAAAACGCCCCGCTGCTCTTGGCATGCTTTCTGCTCTATCCCTGCCAGAGATTGACTATACGAATAGAAACTCGCCTCCACTCGTAGCCAATCACAGGGAATGCACAATTGAAGTTGATCTCAAGGCCTCTGCCTCCACTCGCCTCCCACTCGTTTAAAACCGCCAGCGCCCTGACCTTGATCCTCGCCACCCAATGGGCCCACGCCGAGGATTCACGCCTACAGACCGTGACGGTGCAAGCCAGCAAGATCACCGCCAGCGAAGAAGCCCAGCTCAAGCTCGACGAGGTGGCCGGCGGCGTCAGCCTGGTCAAGGCCGCCGAGGTCGAACGCGGCCGCTCGGCAACCCTGGAAGACACCCTCGCCTATCAGCCCGGCGTGTATGCGCAGTCGGCGGGTGGCAACGATGCAATCAAGATTTCCATCCGCGGCTCCGGGGCCAATACCTCGCCGGGGTATTTTCGCGAAGGCACCAAGTTCCTGTTCGACGGCCTGGCCCTGACCGGTTCCGGCGGTACGCCCTATGAGTTGCTGGAAACCCAGGGCCTGGACTACACCGAAGTGCTGCGCGGGGCCAATGCCTTCCAGTACGGCGCACTGTCGTTGGGGGGCGCGATCAATCTGGTGACCAACTCCGGCCTGACTGCGCCGGGCAATCACGCGCGCTTGGAGGCCGGCAGCTTTGGCTGGCGCAAGCAGCAACTGAGCACCGGCGGTGTGGTCGGCGATGGCGACTACTACGTCAGCCTGAGCAACTCCGAACGCGACGGTTACCAGGACTGGACCTTCACCAAGGCCAAGGGCGTGGTCACCAACTTCGGCTACCGCTTCAACCCCAAGTTGGAGACCCGCCTGTTCGTACGCTACCGCGAGGAATACCACGAAAGCTCCGGCACCCTGACCAAGGCCCAGCTCAAGCACAACTCGTCGCACACCAACCCGGTGGCCCTGGCCAGTCGCGATGATTCGACCAAGCGCGGCTCGACCTGGGTCGGCAGCAAGACCACCTATACCTTCGACGATGACGCTACCCTGGATTTTGGCCTGG
The DNA here is from genome assembly GCF_002699915.1 of Pseudomonas sp. ICMP 8385. Classification (NCBI taxonomy): domain Bacteria; kingdom Pseudomonadati; phylum Pseudomonadota; class Gammaproteobacteria; order Pseudomonadales; family Pseudomonadaceae; genus Pseudomonas; species Pseudomonas sp. ICMP 8385. Next base: position 2,136 of record NZ_LKBY01000078.1, read on the forward strand.
TCTATCACAACTACCCGCAGGTGCTGTACCGCAAGAGCACGGTCAACCCCAACTACTGGGACTGGCGCGACCTGAACCTGTCGCTGACCTATAACCGCAGCGACCAGATCCAGGGCCATACCAGCAATACGTCCCTGAGCCTGACCAGCACCCAGCACCTGCAGGCCGGGGTCAAGACCTACAACGGCAACCCGGCCGCCAGCACCTACGGCGCCTTGCAGAAACAGGCGCGCTACACCGGCTCGTTCGACCGCGTGTTTGCCGCCGGCAATGACCTGCAACTGACCGACCGCCTGTGGCTGTCCACCGGCCTGTCGCTGAGCCAGATCAAGCGCGATATCGAGGTGCGCTACTCAGACCGCGCCAACACCTCGCCCTACCCCGACCACTATAACTACGACAGCTGGAACGTCGCGCCGCGCCTGGGCTTGCGCTACGAAATCACGCCGAACTTCCAGGTATTCGGCAACGTCAGCCGCTCTATCGACCCGCCCAGCAGTTGGTCGTCGTCGGGCTCCGGGGTGGCCAGCAACTACGCCAAGACCCTCACCGAGCAAAAGGCCAATACCGTGGAGTTTGGCGTGCGCGGCAAAGCTGGGATTTTCGACGGCAGCCTCGCGGTGTATCGCTCGTGGATCAAGGACGAACTGCTCACCGTCGAAGTGATTCCGGCCACCCGTACCACGGCGGCGGTCAACTCCACGTCCAACGCCAGCCCGACTATCCACCAGGGCATCGAAGCCGGCCTGGACACCCAGCTGTGGCAGAGCGCACGCGGTGAAACCGTCAACCTGCGCCAGGCCTATACCCTCAACGACTTCTACTACCGCAACGACGCGCGCTTTGGCGCCAACGAGCTGCCGGGGCTGCCCAAGCACGTGTACCAGGCCGAGCTGCAATACCGCCATCCCGACGGGTTCTATGCAGGGGTCAATGTGCGCTCGGTATCGAGTACCGCCGTGGACTACGCCAACACCCTGTATGCGCCCTCCTACACGATTTTCGGCGCCAAGCTGGGGTATGAGGCCCCGAGCAAGAAATGGCAGGTGTACCTGGACGTGAAAAACCTCACCGACCAGAACTACGTCACCGCCATCCAGCCGATCTATGACGCCCAGGGCAAGGACGTTGCCGCGCTGTATCCGGGGGACGGCTTTGGCGCCTTCACCGGTGTGGCGTTCAACTTCTAAGGTGGGAGCCTTGACGATGCCGATCAATCACTGGAGCAGGTTTGGCCTGCTCCTGGGGTTGCTGCTGGTGGGCGCCTGCTCGCCGGACACCCCACCGCCCAGCTCGGTGCAACGGGTGGACGGGCACCTGGACGCCCAGGGCCTGCTCAGCTACGACCCCAGCGACTACCACCAAACCCGCCAGGGCACGCCGGGAGGCACCCTGCGCATGTCAGCCGCGTTGGATACCGGCACCTTCGATGTGCATTCCAGCTACCACGGCAACGTGCAATGGCTGGCGCGCATCGTCTATGACTGCCTGCTGTATCAGGACGAGCACGGCAAAATCTCGCCCTGGCTGGCCAAGTCCTGGGACGTCTCGCAAGATGGCAAGACCTACACCTTCCACCTGCGTGACGACGTAACCTTCAGCGACGGCGAAAAATTCAATGCCGAGGCGCTGCGGGTCAACCTGGAGCATATGCGCGACCCGGCCACCAAATCACCGCTGGCGGCGGCGTACATCGCGCCCTACGTCGATGGCCGGATCATCGACGACTACACCTTTGAGGCGCACCTGCGCGAGCCTTACTCGCCGTTTTTGTATGTGCTGGCGCAGTCGTGGCTGAGCATGGTCTCGCCCAAACAGATCCGCGAAGCGCCCAGGAGCATCGCCGAGCACCCCATCGGATCCGGGCCGTTCGTACTGCAAAGCTATACCCGCGAACAAGGCGCGACCTTTAGCAAGCGCGCCGATTACCACTGGGCACCACCGGTCACCCGGCACGTCGGCCCGGCCTACCTGGACCGTATCGAGCTGAGCATCGTCCCCGAGGCCATGACCCGCTACAGCACCCTGCAATCCAAACGCTCGGACTTCACCCTGGATGCCCCGGCGCAGAATACGGCGGCGATGCGCGCCTCGCAGAACCTGGTGGTGCGCAATCGGATCCGCATGGCCAGCCCTTATCGCAGCCTCACCTTCAACACCCTGCGCTTTCCGTTCGACGATGTGCGGGTGCGCAAGGCCATCGCCCAGGCCATCGACCGTGACGGCCTGGCCTGGATCGCCGGGTTCGGTGAGTTCTTGCCCAAGAGCGACTACCTGGCGGTGAACACGCCGTTCTACGACCCGGCCTACCGCGATGTCTTGAAATACGACGTTGACGCCGCCAACCGCCAACTGGACGAAGCCGGCTGGACCCAGCGCGATGCCCAGGGCTATCGGCTCAAGGACGGCCGGCGCCTGGCGGCGCAACTGCTGGGCTTTGAAAGCCCGTCATTCCCCAGCAACGTCGCGGTTGCCGTGCAGGCGGACGTGAAGAAAGTCGGCATGCAACTGCTCATTCAGATGCTGCCCCTGGCCCAGCTCAGCGACCGCCGCACGGCGGGCAACTACGACTCCATCGGCGGCGGCTATTGGCACACCAACACCCCCGACGGCCTGTACATCCTGTACCACAGCGACTCGCGCGCCTCGCCAGGCAAAAGCGGCAACAACCTCAGCAACCTCAGCGACCCGCACCTGGACCAACTGCTCAGCGCCGCCCGCCGCGCCCATGACCCGGTGCAATTGCAGGCCCTGTACAGCGCCGCGCAACAACGCCTGACCGAAATGGTGCCGGCGGTGCCGGACTTCGAGAGCCAGGTGCTGATTGCCTATCGCACGGCGGTCAAGGGGCTGATCTTCGACACCGTGCACAACACCCCATTTTTTACCAGCGTCTGGCTGGACCAGGAGGCACCATGAAACGGCTTGCCGCTCGACTACTGGCCGGCCTGGGTGTGCTGTGGGGCGCGGCCACCCTGACCTTCGTCGCCATCCATTTCAGTGCCGGCGACCCGGTGCTGGCGATTCTCGGCGGGCCGGACGCCATCCCCACTGCGCAGCAATTGGCCCAAGTCCGCGAGGAATATGGCTTTGACCAACCGTTGTGGGTGCAATACGGGCGCTACGTGGGGCGGATCGCCCACGGTGATTTCGGTGAGTCGTACCGCTTGCGCATTCCCGTCACCGAGGCCATCGGCAAGCAAATCGGCGCCACCCTGCAACTGGCCCTGAGTGCGGCGCTGCTGGCCATCGGCCTGGCCCTGGCCAGCGCCGTGCTTACCGCCAAGCGCAATCCCTGGGTGCGCCGTGTGGCTTCGGCCAGCGAGCTGGTGTTGTCGTCATCGCCGTCATTCGTGCTGGGGATTTTGCTGTTGCTGGTGTTTTCGTTCCAGTGGCCGGTGCTGCCGCCGGCAGGCTCCAATGGCTGGCAAACCCTGGTCCTGCCGACCATCGCCCTGGCGCTGCCGATTGCCGGGATGCTCAGCCAGGTGCTGCGCCAGGAGCTGGAAGACATCCTCGAACAACCCTTTATCGCCATGGCCCGCGCCCGTGGTCTGTCGCAGACCGCCGTACGTCTGCGCCACGCGCTGCGCCATGCCCTGGTGCCGCTGGTGACCTTGTCTGGCTTCATCTTCGCCAGCCTGCTGGGCGGCGCGGTGGTCACCGAAATGCTGTTTGCCCGCCAGGGTATCGGGCGAATGATGCTCGATGCGGCCGTGGCCAAGGATGCGCCGGTGGTGCTGGGGATCACGTTGTTGGCGGCGCTGGTTTATGTGGTGGTGAACCTGGTGGTGGATGTGCTCAACGGGTTGATTGATCCACGGGTTAAATCGCGATGACGGCTGATTCACACAGGCTGTTTTATGTGGGAGTGGGCTTGTGTGGGAGTGGGCTTGCCCGCGATAGCGGAGGGTCAGTTGATAAATAGTTGACTGATACACCGTCATCGCGGGCAAGCCCTAATGCCAGTCAGTTAAGCGGATTCTGCTTTCTGTAGGAGCGAGCTTGCTCGCGAAGGACGTCAACGATAACGCGTGTTTGCTAGGTAAACGCGGCGCTCTCAAGTTCTTCGCGAGCAAGCTCGCTCCTACAAAAAGGCTTAACTGACTGGCATTAGGGCAAGCCCGCTCCCACAGGGGATCATCGACAGCTTTGAATCACTTATTTCAGATCAGGAACCGAACATGAGCCACTCCCATCTGCACACACGCTTCGCCCCGATTTTCCAGCGCATTGCCCAAGGCGCGGTGCAACGTGAGCAGGAGCGCACCCTGGCCTTCGACGCCGTCGATTGGCTGAAAACCGCAGGTTTCGGCGCCCTGCGCGTACCGCGCAGCCAGGGCGGCCTCGGCGCCAGCCTGCCGGAGCTGTTCGCCTTGCTGATTGAGCTGGGCAGCGCCGACTCAAACCTGCCACAAATCGTGCGCGCGCATTTTGGCTTCGTCGAGGGCCGGCTGGTGAGCCAGGACCCCGAGTCCCAGGCATACTGGTTGCCCAAGGTGGTCGCCGGGCAATTGTGGGGCGCGGCCATGGCCGAGCGCAGTGACACCACCAGCAACTCGGTAACCCTCAAACCCACCGCCGAAGGCTGGCAACTGGATGGCCAGAAGTATTACTGCACCGGCACCTTGTATGCCGACTGGATCGCCGTGGCCGCCGCCGACGGGGCCGACTTTATCAGCGTGGTGGTGCCCACCGATGCACCCGGCGTGACCCGCGTGGATGACTGGGACGGTTTTGGCCAGCGCCTAAGTGGCAGCGGTACTACACGCTTCGACCAGGTGACGGTGCTCGAACATCAGCTACTGCGCCGCTTCAAGCCCGACGAACTGCGGGCCGAGTCGTATATCTCGGCGTTCTACCAGTTGTTCCACCTGGCGACCCTGGCCGGGATCGCCCGCGCCGCGTTGCGCGATGCCGTCGAATTTGTCCAGGGCCGCACCCGCGCCTTCGGCATTCCCGGGCAATCCAGCCCGCGCCTGGATCCGTTGGTGCAACGGGTGATCGGCAAGCTGTCGAGCCTGTCCTATGCCGCCGACAGTCTGGTGCAGAGTACCGCGCAGGTGTTACAAACCACCCATGAGGCCGTGCTCGACGGCTCCATTAGCGAGGCACACTATGTCAACGCGGATGTGCGCACCTACCAGGCCCAGCAAGTGATCCTGCCCCTGGTGCTGGAAGCCACCAGCCTGCTGTTCGAGGTCGGCGGTGCCTCGGCCACCAGCCAGGTGCGGCGCCTCGACCGGCATTGGCGCAATGCCCGCACCCTGGCCTCGCACAACCCGGCGATCTATCGCGAACGGGCCCTGGGCGATTTCTACCTCAACGATATCAGCCCCGCTGCCGCCTGGCGCGCCGCCCAGGCACAGGCGGTGGCCGACCACCCCGAACAGGCCAGCGCTCGTGACGAAGCCAGCGCCGTCTAACTCAGGAACCTGCATGAAAAAGCATATGAGCATTGGCATGAACATCCTCGGTTTCGGCGCCCACGCGGCGGCCTGGCGGGTCGGCGAAGTACCGGCCAATGCCTACCTGGATGTGGAGTACTACCGCACTATCGCGCGCATCTGCGAACGGGGCTGCCTGGATGCGATCTTCCTCGCCGACGGCCCGGCCCTGGTGGGCGATGTGGCCACGCAACCGCTGGGCCGCCTGGAGCCGACTATCCTGCTGACCGCCGTGGCCCTGGCCACACAGCGCATCGGGGTGATCGCCACCGCCTCCAGCACCTATAACGACCCCTACAACCTGGCGCGGCGCTTTGCCTCCCTGGACCATATCAGCGGCGGCCGCGCCGCCTGGAATGTGGTGACCAACGCCACCGACGCCGCCGCGCAGAATTTCGGCCTGGCCAACCAGTTGCAGCACGAACAGCGCTATGCCCGCGCCGAAGAGTTTATCGACATCGCGTGCAAGCTCTGGGACAGCTGGGAGGACGACGCCGTCATCGGCGATGCCGTCAACGGGCGCTATGCCCACCCCGGCAAGATCCACCCCCAGGACTTTGTCGGCCAGCACTTTTCCATCAAGGGCCCGCTGAACCTGCCGCGCTCGCCCCAGGGCCGGCCGGTGCTGGTGCAGGCGGGCTCGTCGGAGGGCGGCAAGGCCCTGGGTTCGCGCTATGCCGATGCGATTTTCACCACCCAGACCAGCCTGGAAGATGGCCAGCACTTCTACCGCGACATGAAACAACGCGCCCAGCAATGGGGACGCAACCCCGAGCACCTGAAAATCATGCCGGGCCTGTCCACGGTGATCGGCAGCAGCGAGGCCGAAGCCCAGGCGCGCTTTGATCAACTCAATGCCTACCACGGCGAACAGGGCCTGATTCAACAAGTGGCCACGCGGATCGGCATTCCGGCCGAGGAACTGGCGCTGGATGCGCCACTGCCGTGGGCGCGGATCGGTGAGATCGGCACCTATGAGAAAGGCTCCCAGGGGTTTCTCGAAGCCCAGCTCAACCTGGCCCGCCGCGAAGGCCTGACCGTGCGCGAACTGTCGCGGCGCATCCTGGTCGGCCATCGCCTGCTGGTGGGCACCCCGGAACAGGTGGCCGACAGCCTGGAACACTGGTTTCTTGCAGGCGCCGCCGATGGCTTCAACATCATGCCGGACATGTTTCCTTCAGGGGTCGAGGTGTTTGTCGATGAAGTGGTGCCGCTGCTGCGCAAGCGCGGGGTATTTCGCCATGAGTACAGTGGCAGCACGTTGCGTGAGCACCTGGGGTTGCCGTACCCGCAGAGTCAGTATGCGAGGAGCCGGGCATGAGCACCTATGCAGCTCCCTGGCACTTTACCCTTGCCTTGCCGAACACCTTTCGCCCCGGCCTGTCACTGGCCTGGCTGTTCGTGCTCGGCTTGCTGATCGCGGCGCTCGTGCCGCACTGGCTGACCAGTACCGACCCACTGGCCGCCGCCGCCCGCAACGCCTACCTGCCGCCCGGCAGCAGCCATTGGCTGGGCACCGATGAAAACGGCCGCGATGTACTTGCCCGCTTGATCCACGGGGTGCGGCCTTCACTGTTGATGGGCCTGGTGTCCACGGCCATCGGCCTGGGCGCCGGGATCCTCCTCGGCCTGGCGGCCGGGCTGGGGCCGCGCCTGGTGGATGGCGCGATCATGCGCTTGATCGATGTGCTGCTGGCCTTTCCCGACTTGCTGCTGGCCCTGGTGATCATCACGTTCTGGGGCCAGGGCCTGTGGATCACCCTGATCGCGGTGGGCGTGGCAAGCATCCCACGTTTTGCACGGATGGTGCGCGCGCAGACCCTGGTGGTGCGCGATGCCCCCTACGTCGAAGCCGCCACCACCCTCGGTCGGCATCGCGCCGCCGTGGTGCTGCGGCATGTGCTGCCCAATGCGATCAAGCCGATCCTGATCCTCGCCACCATCGGTATCGGCCATAACATCATTACCGGCGCGGCATTGAGCTTTCTCGGCTTTGGCGCCTCACCGCCCGCGCCGGAATGGGGTTCGATGCTCGCCATGGGCCGCAACTACCTGGCCAATGCCTGGTGGCTGGTGGCCTGGCCGAGTGTGGCGATCATCCTGACGGTGGTGTCGATCACCGCCCTTGGCCGTGACTGGCTGGCGCGCAGCGAGGGTAAATCCCGATGAGTCCGTTAGTGGATGTACAAGACCTGCGGGTACAGTTTGGCCACACGCCGATTATCAAGGGCATCTCGTTCAGCCTGGCCGCCGGTGAATGCCTGGCGCTGGTGGGCGAGTCCGGCTCGGGCAAGACCGTCACCTCGCGCACCCTCAGCGGCCTGAGCGGCGCCGGCTCGCGGGTGCAGGCCGAGCGCCTGGCGTTTGCCGGCACCGACCTGCGCCAACTGGACGACCGCGCCTGGCAGACCCTGCGCGGTGCGCAGATCGGCTGTGTGATGCAGGACGCCCTTGGTTCCCTCGACCCGCTGCGCCCGGTAAGCCAGGAAATTGCCGAACCGCTGCGCCTGCACACGGCGCTGGACCGCCATGGGCGCCAGGCGCGGGTGATCGAGTTGCTACGCGCGGTCGGCGTGCCGCAGCCTGAGTTGCGCGCCTTGCAGTACCCCCATCAACTGTCGGGCGGCCTGCGCCAGCGCGCACTGATTGCCTCGGCGATTGCCGCCGGCCCGCGCCTGTTGATTGCCGATGAGCCGACCACGGCGCTGGACGCCACGGTGCAGGCCCAGGTCCTGGCCCTGCTGGAGTCCCTGCGCTCCCAGGCCATGGCGATGCTGGTGGTCAGCCATGACCTGGCGGTGGTGTCGCGCCTGGCCGACCGGGTGGCGGTGATGCATCACGGGGTGATTGTCGAGCAGGGTCCGGTGGAGGCGATCCTGCATGACCCGCAGCATCCCTACACCCAGTCGCTACTGCGTGCCGGGCGTGCGGTGCATTTCCAGCGCCCGGCCCTGGCGGTGCCGAAAGTGGCCAGCGTCGAGCGCTTCGACCTGCCGCTGATCGAGGCGCGCAACCTGCAAAAAACCTTTATCGGCCCCGACGGCCAGCCCCATGTCGCGGTGCACAACGCCAGCTTCAGCCTGCGGGCCGGGGAAACCCTGGGGATTGTCGGCGAGTCCGGCAGCGGCAAGACCACCCTCACCCGCATGCTGCTGGGGCTGGAACGCCCGGACGCCGGCGATGTGTGGCTTAACGGGCGGCCCTGGAGCGCACTCAACGATCAACAACGCCGCCAACTGCGCCAGCGCATCCAGGTGGTGTTCCAGGACCCGCAAAGCTCGTTCGACCCCCGCTACACCGTGGCCCGCGTGCTTAACGAGGCGTTGCAGGTGGCCGGCCTGCCACGCCGGGAATGGCCGGCGCGCACCCTGGAGTTGCTGGAGCTGGTGCGCCTGGATGCCAGCGTGCTCAACCGCCGCCCCCTGGAACTTTCCGGCGGCCAGCGCCAACGCATCGCCATTGCCCGCGCCCTGGCGCCCAACCCCCAGGTGCTGGTGTGTGACGAGCCGGTGTCGGCCCTGGATGTGTCGGTACAGGCGCAGATCCTCGCGCTGCTGGCCGACCTCAAGTCACGCCTGAAACTGGCCTGCCTGTTCATTTCCCACGACCTGGGGGTGATCAACCAGGTCAGCGAGCGGGTGCTGGTGATGAAGGACGGCGAAGTGGTGGAAAGCGGCCCTGTGCGCGAGGTGTTTGACCATCCCCAGCATGCCTACACCCGCGCCCTGCTCGATGCTATCCCGCAGATCGACCGCCCGGCCCCGGCGCCCGCACACCACTTCATTACTTACGCCATTGCCATATAAGGATGGTCATGCGCTTTTTGTCCGTGCCAGAGCTGTTCTAGCGCCTTGCTCTCTGGTATTGCATAGCAACTGTCTGCGCTTTTGAGGAGTTCACCATGATTTACCGCACACTGGGCCAGTCCGGGCTCAAGGTCAGCGCACTGACCCTGGGCACCATGATGTTTGGCGAACAGACCCACACCGAAGACTCGCTGCGCATCATCGACAAGGCCTGGGACCAGGGCATCAACTTTATCGACACCGCCGATGTCTACACCGGCGGGCGCTCGGAAGAGATTGTCGGCGAAGCCATCAGCCGCCATCGCGCCGACTGGGTCGTGGCCTCCAAAGTCGGCTTCGGCCCGCCGGACGGCCTGCCCAACCGCAGCGGCCTGAACCGCAAGCGCCTGTTCAACGCGCTGGAAGCCAGCCTCACCCGGCTCGACACCGACTACCTGGACATCTACTACCTGCACCGCGAAGACCACGACACCCCACTGGAGGTCACGGTTTCGGCGATCGGCGACCTGATCCGCCAGGGCAAGATCCGTTACTGGGGGCTGTCCAACTACCGCGGCTGGCGCATCGCCGAAGTGGTGCGCGTGGCCGAACGCCTGGGGGTCGACCGGCCAATCATCAGCCAGCCGCTGTACAACATCGTCAACCGCCAGGCCGAGGTGGAACAGATCACCGCCGCAGCCGCCTATGGCCTGGGCGTGGTGCCCTACAGCCCGCTGGCCCGTGGCGTGCTCAGTGGCAAGTACGCGCCGGACATCGCCCCCGAAGCCGGCAGCCGCGCCGCACGTCAGGACAAACGCATCCTGGAAACCGAATGGCGCGTTGAGTCGCTGCGCATTGCCCAGCAGATCCAGCAGTACACTCAGGGGCGTGGCGTGGGGATTGTGGAGTTTGCGATTGCCTGGGTTTTGAACAACCAGGCGGTCAGCTCGGCGATTGTCGGGCCGCGCACCGAAGCACAGTGGGACGCCTATACCGGCGCGCTCGGTGTGAAGATCAGTGCTGAGGATGAGGCGTTTATTGACTCACTGGTGACACCGGGGCATGCGTCGACAGCGGGGTTCAATGATGTGGGGCACTTTGTCTCCGGGCGCCTTCACCGCACCTGAGCCCCCGTGGGAGCTGGTTTGCCTGCTCCCACATCAACCCAGCGGCACATCCAGGCTGACCTTGACCCGGTCCATCACCACAATGCTGCGAAACCACTTGATATTGCGGTTCTCGTAGAACAGCGTGCGGGCCAGGGTTTCGTAGGCCTTCATGGTTTCCACCACGATCACCAGCATGAAATCCGCATCGCCGGTGACGTAGTAGCACTGCTGCACTTCAGGGATCGACATCTGCGCCTTGAGCACGTCGAGGTCTTCGATATGGGTGCGTTCGGCGTGCACCTCCACCAGGATGGTGATCGGTTTGCCCACCGCCTCCTGATTGACTACCGCCGTATTCGCGCTGATCGCCCCGCCCTGCTGCATGCGCTTGATGCGCCGCTGTACGGCGGCGGTCGACAGGTTGACCTGTTCGCCAATCACCCGCAGTGCGGTGGTGTTGTCACGCTGTAGGTGCTTGAGAATCGCGCGGTCGAAATCATCCAGGGGCGGCTGGGGGCTGGCGGGCATGCTGGAGAACCTTGGGCGTGAGAAAATTTCCCATAAGATGCCGTAAAACAGAGCAAACGTCTCACCTCAAAAGCAATATATTCCCACCTGAAATGCCCCCTCTTTTGTTTGAATCGGTTTGGCGAGGACTGTGTGTCTAAAGGTGTTGTTTTATCGGTAGCGGCCTCGGTGTTGTTTGCCGTGATGTATTACTTCACATCACTGCTCACGCCCTTGAGCGGCCTGGAAATTTTTGGTTGGCGCATGTTGCTGACCGTGCCGTGCATGACGGTGTTCATGGTGGTCAGTGGTGAGTGGCGCCAAGTGTGGGAATTGTTGCAATTGCTCGCGGGCAAGCCCCGGCTGATCGGTGGGATTGTGCTGTCGTCGGTGCTGCTGGGGGTGCAATTGTGGCTGTTTATGTGGGCGCCGCTCAATGGCCGCAGCCTGGATGTGTCCCTGGGCTACTTCCTGCTGCCGCTGACCATGGTCCTCACCGGGCGCCTGGTGTATGGCGAAAGGCTCTCGCGGCTGCAACTGATCGCGGTGGTGTTTGCGGCGATTGGCGTGCTCAATGAGCTGTACCAGGTGGGCGGTTTTTCCTGGGCGACGCTGCTGGTGATCATCGGCTACCCGATCTACTTCGTGCTGCGCAAACGCCTGGCGACCGACCACCTGGGCGGCCTATGGCTGGACATGGCGCTGATGCTGCCGGTGGCCCTGTGGTTTGTGCAAAGTGGCGAACAGGGCTTCGCCGTGCTGGATGCACACAAAGGGTTATATGGTTTGATCCCGATGCTCGGGCTGATCAGTGCTTCGGCGCTGGTGTGCTACATCATCGCCAGCCGGCTGTTGGCGTTCAGCCTGTTCGGCCTGCTCAGCTATGTGGAGCCGGTGCTGTTGCTGGGGGTGGCCTTGCTGCTGGGAGAAAGCATCGGGCCGGGTGAGTGGCTGACCTACATCCCGATCTGGCTGGCCGTGATGGTGCTGGTGTTCGAGGGGTTCAAGCACCTGGTGCGTCAACGCCGGGCTTGAGGGTACAGGAGCCGGCCAGCCAGCTCCTGTAGGGTGCGGGATCAGTCGGTGGTCAACACACCACGACGGACCTGGTCACGCTCGATGGACTCGAACAGGGCCTTGAAGTTGCCTTCGCCGAAGCCGTCATCCCCCTTGCGCTGGATAAACTCGAAGAACACCGGGCCCATCAGGGTTTCCGAGAAGATCTGCAGCAGCAGGCGCTTGTCGCCGGCCACGGACGAACCGTCCAGCAAAATACCCCGCGTCTGCAACTGCTCCACCGGTTCACCGTGGTTTGGCAGGCGGCCTTCGAGCATTTCGTAGTAGGTGTCGGGCGGCGCCGTCATAAAGCGCATGCCGATCTTCTTCAACGCGTCCCAGGTCTTGATCAGGTCGTCGGTGAGGAAGGCCACGTGCTGGATGCCTTCGCCGTTGAACTGCATCAGGAACTCTTCGATCTGGCCCGCGCCCTTGGACGACTCTTCGTTCAACGGGATGCGGATCATGCCATCGGGGGCGCTCATGGCCTTGGAGGTCAGGCCGGTGTATTCGCCCTTGATGTCGAAGTAACGCGCTTCACGGAAGTTGAACAGCTTCTCGTAGAAGTTGGCCCAATAGGCCATGCGCCCGCGGTAGACGTTGTGGGTCAGGTGGTCGATGACCTTCAGGCCGGCGCCCACCGGGTTGCGGTCCACGCCTTCGATAAACACGAAGTCGATATCGTAGATCGAGTTGCCTTCGCCGAAACGGTCGATCAGGTACAGCGGCGAGCCGCCGATGCCCTTGATGGCCGGCAGGTTCAGTTCCATCGGGCCGGTTTCGATATGGATCGGCTGGGCGCCGAGTTCCAGGGCACGGGTGTAGGCCTGCTGCGAATCCTTGACGCGGAACGCCATGCCACACACCGACGGACCGTGCTCGGCGGCAAAGTACGAAGCGATGCTGTGGGGTTCGTTGTTGAGGATCAGGTTGATCGCGCCCTGGCGGTACAGGTGCACGTTTTTCGAGCGGTGGCTCGCAACCTTGGTGAAGCCCATGATCTCGAAGATCGGCTCCAGGGTGCCCGGGGTCGGCGATGCGAATTCGATAAATTCAAAGCCCATCAGGCCCATTGGGTTTTCGTATAGATCTGCCATGATTTGGCGCCTCATCATCTTTTTAGAATTAAGTAAATTAATTGCCAGCAAGGATGAGGTAGGCCGGTGGCGCACAGGAAATGCCCCGCACGCTGCGGGCGAGGAAGTCACCGTAGATGAGTTGGAACCCGAGTAGCTTCATGGTTGGATCGGTCTCTTACGGGCGTCTCTGGCGGACGAGGCCTGCATGGAAACAGGCGCTTATTCTTGTATGCGTAAATTGATTCTACACAGCGTAAACCACTTTGTCCGTATTCCTTATCAAATCCCTATGCCCGGGCGGGCGCAAGGGGTTTGTTGCACAGGTAGATGCCCAGCAGGATCAGCACCGCGCCGCCGAACATCGGCGTGTTGAGTTGCTCGCCTAGCAGCAATGCGCCACAGACCACCGCCGTCAGTGGGTTGAGGGCAATAAACACCCCGGCCCGGGTCGCCCCGATACGCCGGATGCCGTCGTAATAACCGATGTAGGCCAGGGCCGAGCCCAGGACCCCGAGGTAAAGCAGACCCAGCAGATGGGGCCAGTGGATGGCCCCCAGCGCCTGCACCGTCAGCCTGCCCGTCACCACGGTGGCGAGGCACAGCATCAAGGTGCCCAGCAGCACCGACCAGGTCACCGTCTGCAAGGGGCCAAGGCTGTGGTTCAACTCACGGGAACCCAGGGAATACACGCCCCAACTCAGCACACAGCCGAAAATCAACAGGTCGCCGACCCATGCATCCGCCCTGCCCTGCAACAGCCACGGGTCGCGGCTGACAATCACGCCCGCAGCGCCAGCCAGGCACAGGACGATCCCCAGCAGCTTGCTGCGCCCCAGCCGCTCCTTGTACAGCCAACATGACGCCAGGCCGATCACCGCCGGGTTGAGGGCCACGATCAGCGAGGCGCGTGAAGCGTTGATAAAGTGCAGGCCATAGAAGAAACACAGGTTGTAGAAAAAGATCCCGAAAAACCCCAGCAGCAGCAACCGCGCCATCTGCGCAGGTGCGGGACAGGCCAGGGGGATACGCGCAAAGGCCATGAACAGCAGCAATGCCAGGCTGGCCAGGACAAAGCGCAGGCTCGCCGTCAGCAACGGATCCAGGTCCGCCGCGAGGAATCGGCCGGCAACAAAAGTACCGCCCCAGAGCATGGTCACGGCCGCCAGCTTGGCGTAGGTCAGGCGGTCGCCGGCAAGTACAAGGGTTGAGCTGGGCATAAGGATCCTGAGTATTGAAGAGGCGGTTTGGCGTATTCTTTTCCTAATGCCCAGTCATCGTAAAATGAGTAAAACCTCATGACCCTCACCCAATTGGAAATCTTTTCGCTGGTGGCGCAACTGCACGGGTTCACCAGCGCTGCCCAGCGCCTGGGCATCAGCCAGTCAGCGGTGTCCCACGCCATCAAGTCGCTGGAGCAGGAACTGGGGGTGGAACTGTTCCGCCGCCAGCAGTCACCGGTCGAACTCAGTGATATCGGCCAGCAACTGCTGCTGCGCGCGCGGGCAATGCTCGGGCTGGCCAACACCTTGCAACAGGAAGCGGCCGATGCCCGGGGCATGAAAAGCGGGACCTTGCGCATCGGCTCCTTCGGGCCAACCGCATCCATTCGCCTGTTGCCCAGGATCCTCGACCCCTTTCGCCAGGCCCATCCGGGGATCGAAGTGCATGTGGACGAGGGCCCTGATCGCCAGGTGCTGCAATGGCTCGACGAGCGGCGCATTGACGTGGGCTTTGTGGTGTTGGAACAGGAGCGCTTCGACACAGTTGCGCTGTTCGAGGACCAGATGGTCGCCCTGCTGCCCCTGGGCCATGCCCTCGCCCACCAGGCCAGCGTGACACTCAAGGAGCTGTGCCACGACCCGTTTATCCTGACCGAGGCGGGCTCTTCGGAGTTGGTGGAGCGGTTATTCCACAGCGCCCGGCTCAAGCCCAACGTGCGCTACCGCTGCTCGCAACTGCTCAGCACCCTGGACACCGTCAGCCGGGGCGCAGGCGTGAGTGTGGTGGCCCAGGCTTCGCTGCCGCAGGACAGCCAGCTGCGCTACGTGCAACGGCCCTTATCGCCCAACGTGCCACGGCAGATCGGCTTGGCGGTGCTGGACCGTCGCCAGTCCTCGCCGGCGACCCTGGCGTTTATCCAGATGGCGCAGCAACTCTCCCCTTTATAAAACCAACGCCTACTGGGGGCTGAGCGGCGCTTCATGGTTGCGGGCGTGGCCGTGATCGTCCAGGGTGGTGAAGTGCACCCGCGCCTCGCCCGGCCCACTGCCCGGCGCCCCATGCAGGGTCACGATAGCGCTGGATCGGGGAGCCAACATGGGCGGGTCATCATTGCGGTACTGACGCCCTTCGATCCCCAGTACAACGCTGGCCAGGCTCACATGATAGGCACTGGGGTTTTGCACCTGCAGGGTGACGTCCTTGAGCACACGCCACTGCAGGCCCTGGGCGGCGGCCTCCGCCCGCCCTGGCGACAGCGGCGGACGCAGGAACAGTTTGATCCGGCTGCGGAAAGCGAGCTGCAACGCATGGCTCGTGTCCGCTGCGGGCCGGATACCCAGCACGTTGAGCCAATACACCTGCTCCACATCCGACTGCGCCGCCGGCCCATGGTAGGCCACTCGCAGCGCCTGGCCTTGGCCGGCGTCCATGCGCAGGATCGGCGGGGTCACCGTGAACGGTACGTCACTGTCTTCAGGGCGGGCCCGGGGATCGCCCGCATCAATCCACACCTGCACCAGCCGTGGGCTGTCCGCCTCATTTGTCAGGTTGACCGTGACCTGCTCCGAGGTGGCCGGGTAAATGATACGGGTCCGGTCAATCACGATTTCACCCCGTGCGCCCCACGCCAGGCCTACACCCAGTATTGCCAGCGCCAGACGCATCCAGGCGCTGCTCATCGGTAGCTCAAGGTGAAGGTAGCCAGGCCATTGGCCGTGCCAGGGCGTACGGCGGGTTCGGTCTGGATGTAACGGGCCGTCAGCGGAATCAGGAAACTGCCATTGCCCGTGCTGCCGGCCTGCCACTGGTTGGGGTTGCCGATGGCGTTGGCGTCCGCGCCATAGCTCACTACGGTGCTGCCGTGGAGCAGTTGCAAGGCGATGCCGGAGGCGGTGGAATCCCCGGTCAGGGTCAGACGGTCACTGCGGTTGGCCGGCTGGGTCTGGTCGGTCACTGTCACCAGTACATCCTGCTGGCCCCCTGTCCCGCCCGCGCACTGCAGTTGAATATCGCGGGTGGCGCTGCCGGCGATACTGCCCACTCCCCCCCTGAACTCGGTCACGGCCACAGGGCCCAGATTGATCGGGACCGAGGGCGTGGCGACCGAGCAGGTGGGTTTCAGGGGTGGCCCGACAGCGATCGTGCCGAAGGTGAATAAATGCGCTGCATTGAAATCGGGGTGAACTCTGAACTGCGCGAACGGCCGCGAGAATATCGGCCCACCCTGGACCGCGCCGGTCACGAAGAACACCACGCGCACGCGTACGCCCCAGGTGGCAAGGCCAGGGCGCATCGGCCCGCGCAGGTTCGAGATGCCCTGGTTGATAAACTTCCACTCCCCGCCGTCACGGTCCTGTGCCATCACGCCAAATCCCACGCCTGGCGTGCCCGTGGCAAAAATCGGCAGCGATAACCCGGAATGGCCAAAGTACTTGCCGGTAAAACCCATGTTATTGGGCACGCTCATGTACGACCAATGATCAGAAAGAACGCCAACCCCGTAGGAGCAACTCAGGGCGTTGGGGGAGTCGAGCACATACCCCTGGGGGTTGCCCAACACCTGCCCCATCTGCGGGTTGGCCGGCACACTGATGGGCTCAATGGAAAGCACCACGGGAGGTGCCGGGCTACACCGGGCATTGGCTTGTACGTCACATGCCGACACCACGCCGACGATCATCAACGTTGCCAGCAGCGCACAGCGCTTGGGTACGTGGCCAGGCCGGGTCGTCGGGTTCATCGCGCCGTGACCTCCCGACCGGGTGCCATGCCCACGCATTGGCCCTGCAACAGATCGGCCCGGGTCTGGCGTCGGGCCGCCTGGGGCGGTAAGCGGTAGTGGATATAACAACGGTCGGCGGCCGTCTCGCTCCATTTGACGGTGAGCGTACCGCGCTCGGCGATACCCCTGACAAACGCTTTACTGGCCTGGCCAATGACCCCGACTTCGCCACCCTGCTCATCGAACACCTGGGCGGCGAATGGCAGTGGCTGGCCGTTTTCCCGCAGGGCCTTGACCACCACCGCACGGCCGGCCACCGTGGCGAACCGCAGGCGCGCCAACGCCCCGGAGGTGGGCACAATACGTTGCGTCGTCTCCTGCAGCTCTACGTCATAAGCGCTGCCCGCAGGATCGACCCCCACGGTATTGGGCTGGAATGCCCTGAGCGAAGGCACCACGGCATAGCCCTGGCGATCCACCCGCAGGTGGTTGCCATTGCTCAAGCGTGCGCCCTGCGCATGGGGGACATGTACCAGGGCGGCGGCTTCGCCAAGGTAGTGAGAGAACGTCAGGCCCTCTTCGTGGAGCACCATCCCACCGTCGGCGCTGAACGACCATTGGCTGCTGTCCTGGCTCTGGCCATAGCCTAGCCGCAGGGCCGCCGTGCTGGCGTTGTACCCGGCATACCCGTTGAAACTGCCCTGGGCGGCCCCTGGGGTTGCAGCGCGGCTGCCGGTGAGGCCGTAGTTGAGCGTCGCGTCGTCATCGAGCATGCCGCTGATGCCGACTTGCTGCTGGCTGCCGCGGCTGTCACCGGTACTGCGGCTGAGGCTGCTGCTCAGGCTGGGGGCGCGTGCGCTACTGCCCACGGGCATGGACAATGTGACCATCAGGCGGTTATCGACTTGGCCGGCGTTGTGTGAGCGGGCAAAGAAGAGCGAATCGCTGTCCTCCTGGTGGCTGGCCGCGTGGGCCGCTTCGACCCGCGAGCGCTGTGCGCTGAGGCTCCAGTTGAGTGTGCGCCAGGTCGCGCCGTAACTCAGATTGAAGGCGGTTTCCTGGCTCAGGCGCGGGCCCCAATATTGGGTAGAGCTGACATAGAACCCCAGCGTGCCCTGCCCCAGTTGCTGGCTGACGGTGAGGTCGACACGCTGCTTTTGCCGGGCGTAAATGCTCGCGTTCTGGCCTTGGCGGCCCAACTGGCGCACGTTGATGGCATCTGTCAGGTTCAGGTAGCCCTGCGTGGAAAAACGATAAGCACCCAAGACCAGGTGAGTCCCCGATTGCGCCAGGTGTTTGTTGTAGCCCACCCCTATATTCTGCCCCGACAGCTCTCCACTCCCTGGCACCTGCGTGCGCGAAGTCGTAGTGTCCAGGGAAAATGCGCCCACGCCTGTATTCAGGGCCAACCCGGTTTTGCCCTGGGCGTAGCCCTGGGAAACACTGGCGCCGCCATACAGCGTCAGATCGTCCAGCACACCCTGCTGCAGGGTGCCCTGGAACGCCAGGGGCGCCTGGCCCTCCACGCCCTGTTGGCGGACCTCGCCAAGCGCCAGGCTGTAGCGGCTCGCGCCATGGCGCAGCAGCTGCGGCGCCACCGAGAAAGGCACGCTGTAGCTGTATTGGCGGCCATCGACCTCCCGCACCGTGACCCTCAGGTCGCCGCCACCTGTGGGGTACAAGTCAGTGATGACAAAGGGCCCGGGCGCCACTGTAGTCTCGTAGATCGTATAGCCGTCCTGGCTGACCGTGACCGTGGCATTGCTGTCGGCGATGCCCCGCACCGCCGGGGCATAGCCTTGTTGCGATGGCGCAAGCATTTGCTCATCGGTGCCCAGGCTGATCCCCCGCATGCGAGCGCTTTCCAGGATCTGGCCACTGCTGAAGCTGTCGCCCAGGGTCAGGCGCGAATGCCAGGCACCCAGGCTGCGCTGCACGTAGGTCGCGGTATTCTGATAGCGCTCGGCACCGCGCCTGGAATCCCAGGACTGCGCGCCTTGGTGACGCAGGCGCCAACTGCCCAGGTTGATGCCACTGTTAAGCCCCAGGTACCCACGGTCTGCGCCGCTGCCCGCCGTCATGGTCGAGGCGCTGAAGTTGTAGCTGAGCAAACCGGCATCGATCCCCTCATCCCACTGGGACGGATCGACGCCATCACGGGCCGCCGGCGTCAGGTACACCTGTGGCACGCTGAGGGCCAATTGCAGGGCACCGGGATCAACGGTGCTGGAGGCCATGGGGATCCATTGCGCCAAGTCCCCGCACATTGGGCCGGGGGCCACGGGCAGGCCAGCCGGCCGGTCGCCGTCGACCTTGTCCTGGGCCACGCCCAGGCGGGCCAGTAGCGGCCAGTCCAGGCAAGGGACCACAGCGTCCTGGCCGGGCAGCCCGATGAAATCCAGGGCATGGCGCCCGGCCGGCTGGCCATTGACCAACACATCGACGCGATACTTGCCGGGAGCCAGGCTGTCGTGGCGGTTGAATCGGGAAATATCGACACCCGGTGCAAGGCCACTGGAAAAGGCTTCCAGGTCGAAGGTCACCGACGACGCCAACGCCTCGGGGCAAAAAAACGCCGTAACGATCTGGCTGGCAGCCACAAGGCCGGGAAGGTACAGGGCTGGCAGGGGGAAATACCTGCGCATCCAGATTTGCATGTAAAAAAACATAAGTCAGGTTTCGTATCGCTAGAGAGGTGCCCGTTGGGGTGCCGAGAAACCACCGAAATCGTCGATGTACTGGAACTGCACCTGGGCATCGTCAGGCACCGTCTGCATCAATGGCGGCAAGGCCAGATCCAGGCTGGCGTAGGGTGCAACCATGCCTTGCTGGTCGGTCAGGATCCGTGCGGCTTCCGCCTGGGGCCCCATGGCCAATGCCACTTCATGAAACGTCACATGGAAAGGCGACGGATTGAATACCCGCAGCACCGCCTGTTTACCGGTACGCAAGGTCCAGGTCAGTTGACCCGGCGCGTCCTGGGGATTGCCCGCCAAGCCATGGGGCCGGAAAAACACCTTGGTGCGAATGCGAAAGGCAAAACGCAAGCGGTTCTGGCTGTCTTCGGCGGTGGTCACGCCTGGCTTCTGGCCTTCGGGCGGCACCTCCAGCACATTCAGCCAAAACAGCGACTCCTTGTCGGCGGGCAGCGGCTGCTGGGTGTAGGCCAGGCGTATGGCCTGGCTCTTGCCCGGATCCAGGCGGAACACCGGCGGGCTGATACTGAACGGCACATCGCTGTGTTCGGCTGCCAGCCGGGTATCACCATCATCCATCCAGACCTGGACCAGGCGTGCGGCTTGCCGGTCATCGTTGGTGACCTGCACGGTGATTTCCCGGCGCGGCTGCGGGTAGACCTGGCGTGTGCCGCTGATGACCACCCCCGCCTGCACCTGCCCGACGGCCAGGCACAGGCAGAGCGCAACCTGAAGACGCAGCGGCAAACTAGGCATGGTCGGCACCCTCACGGGTCAGGACTGAACGTGGGTGTGGTACGCGCTCAGGGGAAAACCACTGAGTACTGCACCGCCGTACTGACCAGCCCGACCCCCGCCGCGCCGCCCGTGGCTACATACCGTGCGGCAAAGGGCAATGTCGCCAGGCCTGCGGTGACGGTGGCCGTGGTCGACGCATGCCCCGTGCGCAAGTCCAGCGGCTTGAGGGTGGCGCCGTCGATAATCTGCACTTCCACTTTGGCGGCGGCGGTTTTCGACGCCGTGTTCCGCAAATTGCCCGTCGCGGGGTTGATGGCTGGGCTGGTGCTTTCATACAACACCGCGACCTTGGTCGCATCCGCGCAACTGGCACCACCGCCCACATAGATGAAGAAAGGTTTCGAGCTGGCGGTTGCACCGTCGCTCGCCAGGGCGCTGGCTTGCACCTTGTCCAGGACCACCGGGAAGTTCGCACCCGAACCTGCGACACCGCCGGTTCCACCGCTGATCGTGCAGGTAGTGCCGGTGATTTCACCGGTCAGGGTGATGGTGCCATCTGCCGCAATAGCCAGGGGGGCGATAAAACCGCTAGCAAGCAGCAGGACACTCATCAATAAATTGCTTTTCATGACACAGGTTTTCCTAAGTGTTAAGTAGATGCCCATCCAAATGACAGGCAGGAACAAGCCCACCCGCAGGATTCGGGCTTGCTGACACAAAAAGTTTTCAGGTCTTGAATCGTCGCCTCTTCCCGAGGCGGCGAACGGTTCCGGGCACAGGACCGCTGATACTCTTATTAGGGCCGCCATCAATCCAGACAATAACGCAATGGACCAGGCGGTTTTTAATCGTCAAAATATGTTGCAAAGTTTGGCAAGGTTAAAAAACATCCACAACTAGCTAAGTGGCTAGGTCAGCCCACCGAAACAGGCTTATTTCCCATAGGCCAACTATCATGCTGATATCCGACGCATCGCCTGTAATCGTTGCCAGGCGCCTCCCTTATTCCGCTACAGGCTGCGCACATGCCACTGACCCTCAAAGGCCCGCGAAAACGCGTCGCCCGCAACTTGATCACCGCATTGTGCGGGCTGTTGCCGATTTTGCTCGGGGTGCTGATCCTCCACCTGCAGGCCGAACGGACCCTGGAACAAAGCACCGCGCAGACGGCCGTCGAGGCCGTGCGCCAGTTTGACCTGATGCTCGACAACACCGCCCTCGCCGCCCAGGCGCTGCTCCCCCTGGCGGGCAAGGACTGCGACAGCACCGCGCAACTGGCGCTGCGCGAGCAGGTCACCCGCCGGCCCTTTGTCCGTGCGACCACCTTGTCGTGGAAAAAAACCATTTATTGCAGCTCGCTGTTCGGCAGCACCTACGTGTCACCGGTCAACCCTGACGACTACGTCAACGGTCGCCTGTGGTTGATGAATGGCAACCCCGTCACCCCCGATACCGCCCTGCTGGTGTATCGCCTCGTTGAGGGTGACAAGGCCGCGTTTGCTTCGATTGACGGCTACCACCTGACCAACGCCCTGCGCCTGATCAGCCGTTACGCCGACCTGGTGTTGCAGGTCGGCCCCAACTGGCTGGGCAGCGATGGGAAGGTCCAACAGAGTGCCACCCCGGTGTTTGCCGTAGCCCACCAGCACCTCGCCTCCCAGCGCTATGCCTACAGCGTGGAAGCCGGCATGCCCGAGGGTGAAGTCTGGCGCTATATGGAAGCGCGCTACCCGGCGCTGTTCAGCCTGGTGGTGTTTTTCGGCGTATTGGCAGGGGTGTTGACGCACTGGTTGCAAAAGCGCTCGTCGGCGCCCACCCATGAACTGCAACGGGCGCTGGATGCCAACGAGTTTGTGCCGTACTACCAACCGGTGGTACGCGGCGACAGCCTGCAATGGGCCGGCTGTGAAGTGTTGATGCGCTGGAACCACCCGAAGGAGGGCCTGGTACGCCCGGATCTGTTTATCCCCCTGGCCGAGCACTGCGGCCTGATCGTGCCAATGACCCGGGCCTTGATGCGCCAGACGGCCACCCAACTGGCCCCCCATGCCGGGCGCCTTGGCGGCAACTTTCACGTGGGCATCAACATCACGGCCAGGCATTGCCAGGACTTGGCGCTGGTCCAAGACTGCCGCGAATTCCTTGCCGCCTTCACCCCGGGCCAGGTCCTGTTGACCCTGGAGCTGACCGAGCGCGAATTGATCGAACCCACCGACGTGGCCCGCCAGCTCTTTCAGGCCCTGCACGAACTGGGGGTGCTGATTGCCATTGATGACTTCGGCACCGGCCACTCCAGCCTGGCTTATTTGCGCAACTTCAACGTTGACTACTTGAAGATTGATCAAAGCTTTGTCGCGATGATCGGGGTCGATGCATTATCGCGGCATATACTCGACAGCATCATTGAACTGTCAGCCAAGCTTGACTTGGGCATCGTCGCAGAGGGCGTGGAAACACAAGAGCAGCGCGATTATCTGGCGGCGCAAGGCGTGGACTTTTTGCAGGGCTACCTGTTTGGTCGCCCGCAGCCTTTTGACGCGTTCATTAAATCTTTTCACAGCCATTGAATGGCCATCTAGCGCCACAATGAAATATTGTTATTTATACAAAAGACATGATTTACTCGTGGCTCATTAACTACTACAATTTTTCCTGCCTGCGCTGAATCGGCAGGAGAGCCACTTTTACCGAGTCACGCTGAGGCTCTTGGCTTATAGCTTTGTTTGCAGTTGGTATCAGCCAAATACACTATTGGAGTAAATATTTTGTCCAGACTCGCCGAATTTCGTGCAGCAGAAAAAGCCCTTCAAGAGCAGCTCGCCCAGCTGGAATCCCTGAAGAACGACGCTGGCCTGAAGAAAGAAATCGAATTTGAAGAAAAACTTCAAGGCCTGATGAAAACCTACGGTAAGAGCCTGCGCGACATCATTTCCATCCTTGATCCAAACCCAGGCAAATCGGGGATCCAGGTAGCGCCCGCCCCCAAAACCCGCCGTGCCCGCGTAGTCAAGGTGTATCACAACCCGCACACCGGTGAACTGATTGAAACCAAGGGCGGTAACCACCGCGGCTTGAAGGCCTGGAAAGAACAGTATGGCGCAGCCACTGTAGATTCCTGGCTTCGCGGCTAATACCAGCGCACTAATAAAAAACCCCGCAGACGCGGGGCTTTTTTTTGTTTTGGTGCCTGGGTTTGAAACCCCGGCGCTCGCGAAAGTGAACTTTGCAATACATTCCACTGGGCACACATTTGACCACCGGGCACTGAGTGCCAATGCCTTATAGTTGTGCACTGTTCATCACGCAGCCAAGCCAGGCATCTAGCCTTTGCTCATCAAAGTTTCAAGCTTGCGCGTACCGCGCGGACTTCTTCCTTGCTCGACTCATAAGCATCAGCTTGTCCGGCGTATGAAAAAACATAGGCCTTATTCACATCAACAGCACCCACCAGTGTTTGCGAAAGCACATGCCGGCCGTTCTCGGTAACGACACAGGTAGTTTCCAGCGCCTCAAGACGACTTAAGGTGGTCGAGTGCATCTTGTTGCAGACACTTTGATAACCACTGCGGGCAAAGTCCTTCTGGATGGACTTGCGCATCTCCAGCAGCACACCTTGCAGATTGACCACATGCCCAGGTTCGATCGGTGTCCCCGTCAGCTCCATGACCATTAGCGTCTCGCCGTTTTCATTGTTCTTTATCGCACGCTGGCGAGAGACCGGCGACGGCGTGGCCGGTGCATCGGCATCCGGCACCACTTCCTCCACCTGCCAGCCGCTGGGCCAATGAATTTCGGGATCTGCCGCCCAAACAGCAGTGCTGCCCAAGATCAGGCACAAGGTGCTCAACAACGCTTTGTTCGATCGGCTCATTGCGAAAAACACTCGAAGTTCAAGCCGCAAAGTTTGAGCCTGGGCACAGGATGCTCGCAAGGCCCGTGTGAGTTTTTCATTTGGCGCGGCCTGCGCGGCTTGCGTATCATGGCCCGGCTGCACGGATACCTGTCAGCCGCAAGCCAAAGGCACCGCTCAAGTCACGAGCGGCGCCTGCCCCATTTTTTCTGGAGGGCCCATGAGCCTGCACGAATTGAACAACTTCCCGGGCGTCACCGCCCAACCCGACACCGCCACGGCGAACTTCGTGTTCAACCACACCATGCTGCGGGTCAAGGACATCACCAAGTCCCTGGACTTCTACACCCGCGTCCTGGGGTTTTCCCTGGTTGAGAAACGCGACTTCCCGGAAGCCGAATTCAGCCTGTACTTCCTTGCCCTGGTCGATAAGGCGCAGATCCCGGCCGATGCCGCTGCGCGTACCCAGTGGATGAAGTCGATCCCCGGCATCCTGGAACTGACCCATAACCACGGCAGCGAAAACGATGCCGACTTCGCCTACCACAACGGCAACACCGACCCGCGCGGTTTTGGCCATATCTGCATTTCGGTGCCGGATATCGTCGCGGCCTGCGAGCGGTTTGAAGCGTTGGGTTGTGACTTCCAGAAACGCCTGACGGATGGGCGCATGAAAAGCCTGGCGTTTATCAAGGACCCGGATGCGTACTGGGTCGAGATCATCCAGCCAGCGCCGCTGTAAGCGGGCCGGGTGACGCGCAGCGTCATGGGAGGCATTCCCACGCAGAGCGTGGGAATGATCAGCATCGGGCCTTACGCCCGGATCAGGTGATCAAAAGCACTCAGGGAAGCCTTGGCGCCCTCGCCCACCGCAATCACAATCTGCTTGTACGGCACCGTGGTTACGTCACCGGCGGCAAACACGCCGGGCAGTGATGTCTCGCCACGGGCATCGACAATGATCTCGCCACGGGGCGACAGCTCCACGGTGCCTTTGAGCCAATCGGTGTTGGGCAGCAAACCGATCTGCACAAAGATACCTTCCAGGTCGATGGTCTTGAACTCGCCGGTATCGCGGTCCTTATAGGCCAGGCCGGTGACTTTCTGGCCATCGCCTTTCACTTCACTGGTCAACGCACTGGTAATCACGTCAACGTTCGGCAGGCTGTAGAGCTTGCGCTGCAACACCGCGTCGGCGCGCAACTTGCTGTCGAACTCCAGCAAGGTCACGTGGCTGACAATACCGGCCAGGTCGATGGCCGCTTCAACGCCGGAGTTACCGCCGCCGATCACCGCCACGCGCTTGCCCTTGAACAGCGGGCCGTCGCAGTGCGGGCAGAAGCATACGCCCTTGGCCTTGTATTCCTGCTCGCCCGGCACACCCATTTCGCGCCAGCGCGCACCGGTGGCCAGGATCACGGTCTTGGACTTGAGGGTCGCACCGCTTTCAAAGCGAATTTCGTGCAGCTCGCCGGGATTTTTCGCCGGGACCAGGCTGCTGGCGCGCTGCAGGTTCATGATGTCCACGTCGTACTGACGCACGTGGGCTTCCAGGGCGCCGGCCAGTTTCGGGCCTTCGGTTTCCTGTACCGAGATAAAGTTCTCGATGGACATGGTGTCCAGCACTTGCCCACCAAAACGCTCGGCGGCCACACCGGTGCGGATACCTTTGCGTGCGGCATAGATCGCAGCCGCCGAACCGGCCGGGCCACCCCCGACAACCAGTACATCGAAGGCGTCCTTGGCGCTGATTTTCTCGGCGGCTTTTTCGATACCGCTGGTATCGAGCTTGGCGAGGATCTCTTCCAGGCCCATGCGGCCCTGGCCGAAGTTCACGCCGTTGAGGTAGACGCTGGGCACCGCCATGACCTGGCGCTCGTCGACTTCAGCCTGGAACAGTGCGCCATCGATAGCAACGTGGCGGATGTTCGGGTTGAGCACGGCCATCAGGTTCAGTGCCTGGACCACGTCCGGGCAGTTCTGGCAGGACAGCGAGAAGTAAGTCTCGAAGCTGAACTCACCTTTAAGGCTACGGATCTGTTCAATCACTTCGACACTGGCCTTCGACGGGTGGCCACCGACTTGCAGCAGGGCCAGCACCAACGAAGTGAATTCATGCCCCATGGGGATGCCGGCAAAACGCAGGCTGATATCGGCACCCGGGCGGTTGATGGAGAACGACGGCTTGCGCCCATCATTGCCATCGGTTTTCAGGGTAATCAGCGTGGAGAGGCTGGTTACGTCCTGCAAAAGACCAAGCATTTCCTGGGATTTCGCACCGTCGTCGAGGGAGGCGACGATCTCGATCGGCTGGGTGACCCGTTCCAGGTATGACTTCAACTGAGCTTTAAGATTGGCGTCCAACATACGGGCGATTTCCTATTTCAAATCAATTCGGTAAAAAAAAACGCCCGAGCGAATCTCGCCCGGGCGTTTTTGAGGGCGGTGCGGCTTACTTAAGGTGCGGTCATCCGCCCTTGATACTTCACAGGCTTAGATCTTGCCGACCAGGTCCAGGGACGGAGCCAGGGTAGCCTCGCCTTCTTTCCACTTGGCTGGGCACACTTCGCCCGGGTGGGCAGCGACGTACTGGGCCGCCTTGATTTTGCGCAGCAGCTCGGAAGCGTCACGGCCAACGCCGCCATCGTTCAGCTCAACGATCTTGATCAGGCCTTCCGGGTTGATCACGAAGGTGCCACGGTCTGCCAGGCCAGCTTCTTCGATCAGCACGTCGAAGTTGCGCGAGATGGTCAGGGTTGGGTCGCCGATCATGGTGTACTGGATCTTGCCGATGGCTGGCGAGGTGTTGTGCCAGGCAGCGTGGGCAAAGTGGGTGTCGGTGGAAACGCTGTAGATCTCGACGCCCAGTTTCTGGAATTCGGCGTAGTTGTCAGCCAGGTCTTCCAGTTCGGTAGGGCAAACAAAAGTGAAGTCGGCTGGGTAGAAGAACACGACAGACCACTTGCCTTTCAGGTCAGCGTCCGACACGTCTACGAAGTTGCCGTTTTTGTAAGCGGTGGCTTTGAACGGTTTTACTTGGCTGTTGATGATAGGCATCGTTGACTCTCCGTCAGGGGTTAGTAAGTTGATGGGTGAATCCTACCCAGTCTCATCGTCGATGGCTCATTGGCAAACCTGATGCTGCCGATTGGTTTTGGCTATCAACCGACTGTATTAATAGAAGAAATCCTAAAGCAGCGGGTCGCGGGCCTGAGTCATGCCAAGAAAGGGCGTCGCTTCAACATAGCGCATGGCGGACTTCATGTCCTTCCAGCCGACATACGTCATCAACGACTTCAAATCCCAGCCGCTGCGATAGGCCCAGGTGGCAAAGCCCCGGCGCAGGGAGTGGCTGGTGTATTGCTCGGCGGCAATGCCTGCCCGCTGCAGCGCCTGGCGCAGCAGCGGGATCACGCTGTTGGCATGCAACCCCTCCTCGCCCAGGTTGCCCCAGCGGTCGATCCCGCGAAACAGCGGGCCGCGCACCAGGGCCGAGGCACTCAGCCATTCGCTATAGGCCTGCACCGGGCACAGGCGCAGCAGCGCCGGGGTTTGGTAGGTCTGGCCGAGGTTTTCGCGGTCGCTCTTGCTGCGCGGCAGGTACAGGGTGATGCCCGCGCCCGGCACCGCCTGCACATGCTCGATCTGCAAACGGCACAGCTCATCGCTGCGAAAGCCGCGCCAAAAGCCCAGCAGGATCAAGGCCGTGTCGCGCTTGGCACGCAGCCAGCGCGGTCGATCGCCCTCTGCCCGCGCCTGCTCGGCTTCGCGCTCAAGCCAGCCCACCACCTGCTCCAGATGCTGGAGCTGCAAGGGTTCGGCCTGTTTTTCCTGGGCCGGGTGCAAGGCGCGGATGCCCTTGAGCACCTTGCGCACTACCGGCGCCTTGGTCGGATCGGGAAAACCCTGGCTGGTGTGCCATTGCGCCAGCGCCGAAAGCCGCAGTTTCAGCGTATTGACCGCGAGCACCCCGGCATAGGCCACTAGGTATCGCGCCACGCTGTCACTGGTGGCCGGCAGGAAACCACCCCAGATCACTTCAAAGTGCTCGATGGCGGCGCGATAGCTACGGCGAGTGTTATCGCGGGTGGCGGCGTTCAGGTAACGGTCTAGCTCACTCATACCGCGATCGCTGGCAAGGGGGTGGTGTACGGATCATAGGGCTGGATCTGCGCCAAAGGGGTCTTCACACGGGATAATACGCCAATACCCCATCTGTTTAATCATGATTTTCAACGTATTTTAGTTCGTGATACAGTACGTAAATACATAATACATACCACAGTACTAAATCGACGGAGACGCCATGGCTCGCGGCGGCATCAACAAAGCAGTAGTTCAAACGGCACGCCTGGCAATCCTCGCCCGCGGCGAAAACCCCAGCATCGACGCCGTGCGCATCGAGATGGGCAATACCGGCTCGAAAACCACCATCCACCGCTATCTGAAGGAGCTGGACGAGAGCGAAACCCGCCTCAGCATTACCGAAGCGCCGCTCGACGACGAGTTGGGCGAACTGGTGGCGCGCCTGGCCCAACGCCTGAAAGAGAAGGCCCAGGAGCCCATCGACCTGGCCCTGGCGCAGTTCGAGCAACAGAAAAGCGCCCTGCTCGCCCAGGTAGAGGCACTTACCGCAGCCCACAGCCAACTCCAGCAGCAATTTGATATCCAGGGCGCAGCCCTGGCAGAAGAAAGCGCCGCCCTGCAAACCGCCAGCACCAGCCTGCAGACCGAGCAAACCCGCAACGCCGGGCTCAGCCAGGCGTGCAGCGACTACGAGCTACGGCTCTCGGACAAGGACGAACAGATTCGTTCGCTGGAAGAAAAGCACCTGCACGCCCGCGAGGCCCTTGAGCACTATCGCAATGCCATCAAGGACCAGCGCGAGCAGGAGCAGCGCCGCCATGAAGGCCAGTTGCAACAGTTGCAGGCCGAATTGCGCCAGGCCCAGCAGAGCGCCATGGTGCGCCAGGACGAGATCACCCAACTGCATCGCGACAATGAGCGGCTATTGATTGAACACCGGGTTAAGGCGAAGGAATTGACTGCCCTGCAGGAGCAAAGCCGTAAGGATCAGGCCCAGCAACTCAAGCTGAGCGAACAATTGAGCCTGATTGATAGCGAACGCACCCTGCTCCAGGAGCGTCTGCGGGTTGCCGTGCAGGACAGCCAGTCACGTCAGGACGCACTGACAACACAGCAGCACGCCCACAAAGCCGTGGAACTGGACCTGATCAAGGCCCAGGCCACCATCGAGGCGCTGCGCCTGGCTGGCGTCGTTGCAACGGCGCCAGAGGCAACAGCCAACCCCTGATCAGCCAGCCACTGGCGTGCGCATGGTGACGAACTCTTCCGCCGCCGTCGGGTGCACGCCGATGGTCTCGTCGAAATGCTGCTTGGTCGCCCCCGCCTTGAGGGCGATCGCCAGGCCCTGGATGATCTCGCCCGCATCTGGCCCGACCATGTGACAACCCAGCACCTTGTCGGTGTCGGCATCGACCACCAGCTTCATCAGCGTACGCTCCTGGCACTCGGTCAGGGTCAGCTTCATCGGCCGGAAACGGCTTTCAAAGACCTGCACGTTATGCCCATCGGCCCGGGCCTGCTCTTCGCTCAGGCCCACGGTGCCGATATTCGGCAAGCTGAACACCGCCGTCGGGATCATCGCGTAGTCCACCGGGCGGTATTGCTCAGGCTGGAACAGGCGCCGCGCCACGGCCATGCCTTCAGCCAAGGCCACGGGCGTCAGCTGCACGCGCCCAATCACATCACCAATGGCCAGGATCGACGACTCGGCAGTCTGGTACAGCTCGTCAACCTCGACAAAGCCACGCGTGTCCAGCTTGACCCCGGTGTGTTCCAGGCCCAGGTTGTCCAGCATCGGACGCCGGCCGGTGGCATAGAACACGCAATCGGCTTCCAGTACACGACCGTCTTTCAGGGTGGCCTTGAGGCTGCCATCGGCCTGCTTGTCGATGCGTGCGATATCGGCGTTGAATTGCAGGTCCAGGCCGCGCTTGGTCAGCTCTTCCTGCAAGTGCTTGCGCACCGCGCCATCGAAGCCACGCAGGAACAGGTCGCCGCGATACAGCAACGAAGTCTGTGCACCCAGGCCATGGAAAATCCCGGCAAACTCCACCGCGATATAACCGCCACCCACCACCAGCACACGCTTGGGCAGTTCTTTAAGGAAGAACGCCTCATTGGAGCCAATGGCGTGCTCATGCCCGGGAATCTCGGGGATCTGCGGCCAGCCGCCAGTGGCGATCAGGATGTGCTTGGCGGTGAAGCGCTGGCCATTGATCTCGACCTCGTGGGGCCCGGTCAGGCGCGCATGGCCCTCATGCAGGGTCACACCACTGTTGACCAGCAAGTTGCGGTAGATACCGTTGAGGCGATTGATCTCGCGGTCCTTGTTGGCGATCAGTGTCGCCCAATCAAAGTCCGCCTCGCCCAGGGACCAGCCAAAACCGCTGGCCTGCTCGAAGTCTTCGGCAAAGTGTGCGCCATAGACCAGCAGTTTTTTCGGCACACACCCCACATTGACACACGTCCCGCCCAGGTAGCGGCTTTCCGCCACGGCCACCTTCGCGCCAAACCCTGCGGCAAAGCGTGCCGCCCGTACGCCACCAGAACCGGCGCCAATCACATAAAGATCAAAATCGTAGGCCATTTCACTCTCCTCGGCAGGGCATCAGAATACCCGCTTGTAGCCAAAAAACCAGAAAGCCACCCGAAGGTGGCTTTCTGGAGACTCAACAGACCAAGCTTGAATCAATAAGCCTTGCCAGTCTTGTAGAAGTGTTCGTAGCAGAAGTTGGTCGCCTCGATGTAGCCTTCAGCGCCACCACAGTCAAAACGACGCCCCTTGAATTTGTAGGCAATGACGCAACCGTCCTTGGCCTGCTTCAACAAAGCGTCGGTAATCTGGATTTCACCGCCCTTGCCTGGCTCGGTTTCTTCGATCAGCTTGAAGATATCCGGGGTCAGGATATAGCGACCGATGATCGCCAGGTTCGACGGGGCATCTTCCGGCGCCGGCTTCTCGACCATGTCGCGCACGCGAATCAGGCCATCGCCAATGTCGTCGCCAGCGATCACGCCGTACTTGTTGGTTTCCGAAGGGTCGACTTCCTGCACCGCAACGATGGTGCAGCGGTATTTCTGGTAGAGCTTGACCATCTGGGTCAAGACGCCGTCGCCTTCCAGGTTCACGCACAGGTCGTCCGCCAGGACCACGGCAAACGGCTCGTCGCCGATCAATGGGCGACCGGTGAGGATGGCATGGCCCAGGCCTTTCATCTGGGTTTGACGGGTGTAGGAGAACGAGCACTCGTCGAGCAACTTGCGGATACCGACCAGGTATTTTTCCTTATCGGTGCCCTTGATCTGGTTTTCCAGCTCATAGCTGATGTCGAAGTGGTCTTCCAGGGCGCGTTTGCCGCGCCCGGTCACGATGGAGATTTCGTTCAGGCCGGCATCCAGTGCCTCTTCGACGCCGTACTGGATCAGTGGCTTGTTTACCACCGGCAGCATTTCTTTAGGCATGGCCTTGGTCGCTGGCAGGAAGCGAGTACCGTAACCGGCTGCTGGGAACAAGCATTTCTTGATCATAAAAGTCCTTAATAAGGGCTGTGCGTACGAAATTCGGCGCAGTCTAATCAGGCCGCAGCCACCTTACAATGGGCGCTGCTGGCATTGCGATGTCAACATAGAGAAAAAATCTCGATGTAAGTTCCGCCCACGTTCAAACAAGCACGCCCAACGGCTCCGGGAAATATCCAGGGCGCCCCGGTTTCAAAGGGCCACATCCTTTTTAGCACGCTTTATGGGGTTCGGCACTGACCTGCAACAACTTGCGCGCCCCCATGGCATTTGGCGCTATCATTGCCTGCTTGAACCAGACCACGAGATTGTTAATCGATGTCAGAACCCAAAGGCGTAAACGGCTACCTGATCACCAAGCGAGCAGACGGCTGGCACCTGATCAATTTTCACGGCGACAGCGTCGCCGGGGTATTCGCGACCGAAAGCCAGGCGATTGCGGTCGCTGAAGTGTTTGTAGACGAAGCCGGTCACGCGTCGAGCAAAAGGCCCAAGGGCAAATAAGCCCCCGCGATTGCCCATGCATGAAGGCCCCGATGATCGGGGCTTTTTTGTGCCCCCCCTACCCGCCATCACCTTGGCGCTAACGTCGCGCAGCGCGCCGGGAGAACGAAAAAGTTCATTCCCTGGCCGATACGTTAGTTGCCTAAACGCAATAAATACGCGTGCCTTCCACAAATTTTAGTCCTACGCTTACAACAGCCTTTACTCCCTCCCTCAAGCCATATGTAGCCCAATTCTTACGGCTGCTTCTCAAGTTTTGGCAAATTGCCACAACTTTCCTATGCACTTCAGTATTACAAGACTACACAACCAAGAGAACCGGACGACTTTCTTACAAAAAGCGCTAGCCCAATAATTGCACCGCCTCGAACGTGCTCCTCAATTGCAATACACGTAATTGAAAAAATTGGACTGCACTGAACTCGATTGAGTTTTCTGCAAGCCACCCTTGAGGTAATAGAGCTGACTGGCTGGCCCTTTCCGGCCTGCCAGGCGGTCAGGGGCGGCGCAATAAAAAGTAGCGCCCCAAGTCGCAAGTTTCGATACCTGATAGGAGGAGAAAGCCAAACCGCTGAAACCTGGACACTGAACGGCACTTACCATAATCGCTTATTTAATAAGTCCTTCGCACTATTGCGAGCGGACGCCTAAATGACCTTTATCATGTGGACATCTGCAAATGAAAAACAAATTTAAAACCGCACTATTAACTATCGGGTTGTTCGCAGGCTCGATCGGCGCTGCGCATGCAGCAGATGGAACAATTACATTCTTGGGGTCTGTCCACTCGGGCGCGTGCTCTATCAAGCCTGAGTCCGTAGATCAAAGCGTTCACCTTGGCGCGATCGCAAAACATCAATTGCAGACCGGAGGTAAATCTGAAGCCCGACGCGTCCTGATAGAACTTGAAGGCTGCGATTTGACCGGCCTTACCGATAACACCGTGACCACTACGTTCACCGGTGCGCCCTCCAGTGTGGTTCCAGGTGCACTGGGCACTGTAGGCAGCGCGGGTGGCATTGGCATCATGATGACCCATGGCAGCCAGCCCATTGAACTGGGTGTCGCAACAACCCCGCAAGCCATTTCCGTCGGTGATAACACACTGGAGTTTGGCGCGTATGTGCAAGGCGCCGCCACCGGCACGATTGAGCCTGGCGATTTCAGCGCGGTCACCAACTTCACCTTGGCCTATCAGTAAGTACCGCCCCCCGCCACTTCAGGTGGCGGGGGACGCTGGCGGGAGATACAGGTGAAAACAATTATAAGTTTCGCCGTCACCTCTTCATTGATGTTGTTCATCAGCCCCTGGGTGGCCGCAGATACCCCAGCGCAAGGCGATGGGCTCGTCACACTGGGAGGAGAAATCATTGACTCGGCTTGCGGGCTGGAGCTGGTCAGTGCCGATCAAACCATCGAGATGCGCCCCGAACCCATAGGCCGGCTGTTACGCAATGCCATAGGAGACCCCCATCCCTTCCAGTTGCGCCTGGTCAATTGTTCGCTGACTCGCCCTGACCCATCACGCCCGGATGTAAACCTGCCTGATTGGCAGCACCTGCAAGTGACCTTTGACGGCCCTCGCGACAGGGACGGTCGCTCGTTTGCGGCTTTTGGCGGCTCGCAGGGGGTAGCCCTGCATATCTGGGATGCCGCCGGCCAGGAGAGCGTCCCGGGTGAACCGATGCCCCTGCTTCCATTGGTCGAAGGCGACATGACACTTCACTACACGCTTCGCCTGGTAGGCAACGGGCTGCCGCTGATGCCTGGTGCTCACGGTGCCGCCGTGCGGTTCAAGTTGGAATACTTTTGAACATTGATGAGTTGCTTTTTCATGTTGAATACGTCGAAGGTCAAATATGCGCTGCGTCCCAGCCTGTTCAGCGGGTTGATGTCACTGGCTGGTACGGCCATGAGCGCCGGGGATATCGAGTTCAATACTGACGTTCTTGATCTGAATGATCGCACCAATATTGACTTGTCTCAGTTTGCGCGCAGCGGCTTCATTCTGCCTGGCACCTACTCGATGGTCGTGCAGATAAACGCCCAGCCGACTGCCGAACAATCGGTGGCGTTCTACCCCCCGGACCATGATCCCAAAGGCAGCCAGGCTTGTTTATCCCCTGAGCTCGTGGAACAACTGGGCCTCAAGGCATCCAGCACGGCAAAACTCACCTGGTGGAAAAACGGGCAGTGCCTGGATATCCAGGGGTTGCCTGGCATGGAGGTCAGTGGCGACCTGGCCACCTCCACCCTGAATATCAACCTCCCCCAGGCCTATCTCGAATACAGCGACATCAACTGGGACCCGCCCTCGCGTTGGGATGAGGGCGTGCCGGGGCTGTTGGTCGACTACAGCCTTACCGCGCAGTCCAACTATCAAAAGGACGGCGGCAACCGCAATAACCTCAGCGGCAACGGCACGCTCGGGGCCAATGCCGGGGCCTGGCGCCTCAGGGCAGACTGGCAGGGACGTTTCGAGCGCGCCAATGAGGGTGTCGCCAAGGACCGCAAGCTGGACTGGACCCGCTACTACGCCTACCGCGCAATCCCTGCGCTGAAGGCGCGCCTGGTGGTGGGCGAGAACTACCTGTATTCGGACCTGTTCGACAGCTTCCGCTTTACCGGCGCCGCGCTCAATTCCGATGAAAGCCAGCTGCCACCCAACTTGCGTGGCTATGCCCCGGAAGTCGTCGGGGTGGCCAAGACCAATGCACGGGTCGTGGTCAGCCAGCAAGGGCGCGTGCTGTATGAAACCCTGGTAGCGGCAGGCCCCTTTCGCATCCAGGACCTTAATGACGCCGTGTCGGGCACGCTGGATGTGCGGGTGGAAGAACAGGACGGTACGGTGCACAGCTTCCAGATTGATACCGCAGGCGTCCCTTACCTGACGCGCCCCGGGCATGTGCGTTACAAGCTGGCGACGGGGCAACCGTCCAACCTGCAGTACGGCGCCGAGGGTGACGTGTTCGCGACCGGCGAGTTCTCCTGGGGGGTCAGCAATGGCTGGTCGCTGTTTGGCGGCGGGATCACGGATAACAACTACCGCGCGCTGTCCGTCGGCGCCGGTCGTGACCTGCTGGCGTTCGGCGCCCTCTCGCTGGACGTTACACAATCCCAGGCCAGCGTGTGGAACGAGAGGCTCTCGGGCAAATCCTACCGCCTCCAATACTCCAAGCACTTTGAACAGTACGACAGCCAAATCACCTTCGCCGGCTACCGGTTTTCCGAAAGGAATTTCCTGAGCATGAGTGAATACCTCAATGCCCGGCACTACGGTTTGAACGGCGAGCTCGGCGGGCGCGGGGGATACAACGAGAACGGCGAGCCCATTGATGATGTGAGGCCGATCGGCGGCAACAAAGCCCTGTATACCGCGACGGTAAACAAGCAGTTTCGCGACCTGGGCACCACCGTCTACGCCAGCTATAACAAACAAACGTACTGGGATCGGCCACAGACCCAGCGCTGGAACATGTCGGTGTCACGCTACTTTAATGTGGGCAACGTGAAAAACATGAGCCTGTCCCTGAATGTCTTCCGCACTCAGGAATACAACTATAAGGATAACGGCGCGGCGCTGACGGTCAGCCTGCCATTGGGGCGCACCGGCACACTGTCGCTGGATGCCTATCAGGGCGCAGGCGATAACAGTTTTTCAACGCGCTTCAGCGATCGCCTGGATGCGCGCAATAGCTACCAACTGCGGGCCAGTGACAACTCAGCCAGCGGCTATCTGAGCCATATGGGGGACCAGGCCGATATCGACCTGAGCGCCAGCCAGCAAACCGGCAACAGTAGCCTCAGTGTGTCGGCGCGGGGCGGTGGCACGCTTACCTCCCACGGTGCCGCGCTGCACCGCACCCATAGCACGGGCGGAACCCGCCTGATGGTCGATACCGGCGGCGTACCCGATGTGCCTGTACGCGGTTACGGCGCGCCCACCCGCAGCAACGCCTTCGGCAAGGCGGTTATCGCCGATATCAGCAGCTACCAGCGTACGGCCGCCAGCATTGACCTGGAGAGCCTGCCGAGCAATGTCGAAGCCACTCAATCGGTGACGCAACTGACCTTGACCGAAGGGGCGATCGGTTACCGATCACTGGACGTGATTGCCGGTGAAAAAGCCATGGCCGTGCTGCGCCTGGACGATGGCAACTCACCCCCCTTCGGCGCGACGGTCAAGAACATGAAACAGCAGGACACCGGCATTGTGAATGACGACGGCAATGTCTATCTGAGCGGCATACAGGCCGGCGGGCAAATGCTTGTCAGTTGGGGAGGTGTCGAACAATGCGTCCTCACGCTCCCTGTCACGTTGCCCGCGGACGGTTTGACCGATGCCCTGCAATTGAGCTGCCGCAAGACAGCCACCGATCAATCCCTGCCCGTGCCAGCGGTGCTGACCGGGACGCCTACCGAGACGGAGAACCCATCCTCATGACGCTGAACACGCGCCTCACCCTCCAGGCATTTGCCGTGGTGGCAGTCGGCTTGAGCCATAGCGCATACGCCGCTGTCGGCCTGGATCGTACCCGAGTGATTTTTGATGGTGGCAAAGATGCCACCAGCGTCAACATCACAAATAACAACACCCAGTTACCGTATTTGGCGCAGGGCTGGATTGAGGATGAAGCGGGCACAAAAATCACCACGCCCCTGATCGTGCTCCCGCCGGTTCAACGCCTGGAGCCGGGCAAACAAAGCCAGGTCAAGGTCCAGGCGCTGCCGGCGGCCAAATCGCTGCCGCAGGATCGCGAGACGGTCTACTACTTCAACTTGAGGGAAATCCCGCCGCGCAGCGACAAGTCCAACACCCTGCAAATTGCCCTGCAGACCCGGATCAAACTGTTCTACCGACCGCAAGCCATTGCCCCAAGCCAGCAAGACTTGTCCACCCCCTGGCAGGAAAAGCTGACCCTGACCCGCAAAGGCCCCCACTACCAGGTAAACAACCCGACGCCTTACTACGTGACCCTGGTGGATGCGCGCAGCAGCAAGGACGGTAAAACCGTGCCGGGCTTCGAGCCCTTGATGGTGCCGCCCAAAGGCGCGCTGACGCTGGGGCCATCGGCCGAGACACTCGGCACAACGCCCTATTTATCCTACGTCAATGATTACGGTGGGCGCCCACTGCTGGCCTTCACCTGCAGTGGCGAGACCTGCAAGGTCAACGCACAAGCGGCACCGCCCAATGAGTAGCGCCTGCTGCGGGAGAACATCATGAAGTTGCATACGGTGAAGATCTTGGGCGGCTTGTTGCTGGCCTGTGTGGGAGGCGTACACGCCGAGGATGATATCGAGGGCATGAATGGCCTGCTGAACATCAGCGGGGCCATGCATGAAACCCCTTGCAGCCTGGAGATGGCCTCGCTGCATCAAACCATTGACCTGGGTGCGGTCTCGACCAGCCAGCTGCAACGCCCCGGCGACCAGGCAACCGCGGTGGCTTTCCAGCTGCGGTTCAGCGATTGCCATCGCACCGCAGGCGGCATCCGCAGCGAACGTACGGGGAACCTGGCGTGGAGTGCCTTTCAACCGGTGCTGTCGGTGGCCTTTGTCGCCCCCGCCGATGCCGACGATCCACGGCTGGTCAAAGTGCAGGGCATCACCGGGATGGGCCTGCGCCTGACCGATGCCCTGGGCCGCGATGTACAGCTGGGCTCACGGGGCGAACCACTGTTTTTGGCCTTGGGCAGCAGTACCCGCACGTGGCATGTGCAGCCTACGCGCACCTCGGCGCCGCTGACCAGCGGGGCATTTCGCGCCGTGGTGGATTTCAGGCTCAATTATGATTAAGGGTAAAGCAATGGCTAAGGCAACCGGCGCACAGGCCATTCTGGCTGGCAGCCTGCTGTGGGCGGTCAGCCAGGGAGTGGCGGCCGATACCAATCTGATCATCCGGGCGCAAATCATCGCCCCTCCGCCGTGTGTCATTAACAGCGGGAGCACGCTCGATGTGCCTTTTGGCAATGACCTTCTGACATCACGGGTTGACGGGGTCAACTACCGTCGAGACGTGCCTTATACCGTGACATGCGACTCGCCCTTCAGCAACGCCATGACCCTGGAACTCAAGGGCACCGCCGCTGCGTTTGACAGTCGCGTACTGGTGACCCGCAAGACGGACCTGGGGGTAAAACTGTTCGCCAATGGCGCCGACTGGCCTCTGAATACGGCCGTGAGGTTTACCTATCCAAACTTTCCGATCGTGCAGGCGGTGCCTGTCAAGCGTGCGGGCAGCCGTCTGACAGGAGGGGCATTTGATGCCGCCGCCACCCTTGTCATCGAGTACCAATGAAGAGGAGCGATCCATGACCTGTTGGCAGCAGCGAGCATTGTTCGCCTTGTGTTCCATCGGCCTTTGCAGCAGTGCGTCGGCCAACCTGACCTTCAGCGGAACACTGAACGAACCGCCACCCTGCACGATTGATGCAGGTAACACCATTGAAGTGGATTTTGGGGATGTCGGGGTCAAGCGGGTCGACGGTGTGAAATACCGTCGAGGGGTCGGCTACACCATCAGTTGTGCCCCCGCCACACTGCCATGGGTACTGAGGCTGAGTGTCAACGGCACGCCCACGGGCTTTGACGCCGCCGCCCTGCAAACCAGTGTGCCTGCGCTGGGCATTCGGCTCTTGCAGAATGACCAACCGTTTCTACTCAACACGCCACTGGACATCACCCTGTCGTCGCCACCGGCCCTGGAGGTGGTGCCCGTCAAACAGCCGGGGGCCACCCTGCCCCCCGCAAGGTTTACGGCGGTGGCCACGCTGTTGGCCGAATACGAGTAGGAGATCCGTCCATGGGACATGAAATGATGCATAAAGGATGGCCAAGGGCCGGGCTGGCCTTGCTGCTCAGCGTCGGCCTGATCCCCAAGGGGCTGGCGGCAGACAACCTGCGCATAAAGGGCAACCTGGTTGAAGAAGCCTGCACTATCCGCCCCGGCGACGAGGCAATCACCCTGGAACTCTGGGACCTGACCAGCAAGCACCTGTATATCAACACGCGCTCCCAGGGCAAGGGTTTCAAGCTGCACCTGGAAGATTGCAACACCACGGTCGGCAACACCGTCACCATCACCTTCGGCGGCCGGGAAAACCCGGCGCTGCCCGGGCTGCTTGCGCTGGATGCCGGGAGTGGCGCCTCGGGTATTGGCGTGGGCATCGAGACACCGGGCAATAAGCCTTTGCCGCTCAATACCGTCAGCGACGAACAGGTGTTGAGTGATGGCAGCAATGTCATCGAGCTCAAGGCCTACGTCCAGGGTGAGCCGAATGCCATCCGGGATCAGACCATTGGCCATGGTCCCTACACCGTGACCTCCACTTTTACGCTGGATTATCCGTAATTCATCCGCTCAAAAACCAAACTCACAGGCTTTCAGGTCAGCCAGGTTTGCACGGACTGTTTGTTCGCTGGCCTGGCCCTGCCTACAGAAGCAACGAGAGATCAAAATGAAACGACTCTTTGGAGCCATTGGGCTTCTCCTGTTGATCAGCGTTAGTACGACCGCACGGGCTGTCGATTGTCGGGTCAATGGCGGTGAGTGGGCGCGTGTCACCCATCTGACCGTCCCCGTAGAAGTGCGACTCGATACAGATCGCGTGAGGATTCTGATGGAGGGCGCTCGGCTCGAATGCCGATTTACCGCAGGAGCAGGCCCGGTTTGGGGTGAGGACTACTGGGAAACCGGGAATGCCTCAGGGACGCCTTGGACATCCGGCCCCAAATTCACCGCCGAAAGGAGCGGCTTGCGCATCAATGGCGCGTTCCTCAATACCCCGGTCCCGGCGGGTATACGGGTGGCGACCATGCCCAACAACGGGGTCGGCTACCCGATCAATATCACCCCCTACATCCTGGTGCGTAACGATCCAACCAACCCAATCGACGTGCGGACAGGCGACACCCTCGGCCTGTTACGCCTCACCAGTTCAAATAATTTCGACGCCACCCGGCCGCAACTCACGGTCACGTATACGGCGGCCAACAACTTCACCATCTCCCCGTCAACCTGCACGATCAACAATAACAACCCGATCGAGATCAACTTCGGCGATGTACACCAAAGGGCTATCGGCACCGATCCGCTGACCACCACCATCCGCCGAGACCGCAGGCTCACCTACGCCTGCCCGGACCCGGGGATTACCACGCCGATAACCATTACCTACAAAGGCATCCCATCGTCGTTCAACGCCAATCTGCTGGTGATGAGCAACCCGGATGTCGGCACCGCACTCGTGCGGGGTGGAGCGCCAGTCCAGGTCGGTGGCGCCTTCCTGTCCCGTATCACCAATAGCGTGGGAGGCGACGATGTGACGTTCACCCTGGTCCGGCGAGCCGGCTCCCTGCCTACCCCGGGACCCGTAAGCGGCAGCGGCGTGCTGGTGATGGGCGTGCCGTGACACACCCTGGAGGCCAAGGCGCAAGCCATCTTGTGCGTACCGTCACAGGCGCGCCAGGTGGCAGTTCGTTATACTCTTGCGCCAACGCCCCACGACTGTGTCAGCGCCCCTCCAACCCCTACGACGACGACTCAATTCATGAACAAGATCCTGGCACTGACTTCGCTGCTGGCCCTCGCGGGCTGCACCACCACTTCCGACAT
Organism: Pseudomonas sp. ICMP 8385; assembly: GCF_002699915.1. Taxonomy (NCBI): domain Bacteria; kingdom Pseudomonadati; phylum Pseudomonadota; class Gammaproteobacteria; order Pseudomonadales; family Pseudomonadaceae; genus Pseudomonas; species Pseudomonas sp. ICMP 8385. The sequence goes on from NZ_LKBY01000078.1 coordinate 43,072, forward strand.
TTACCTGAAAAACGGCGAACAAGGCCTGACCATCGATTGCTCAGGCGAGGCCAACTCCTGGGCCAGTTGCTATGAAAAAGCCGATGCCTCCTGCGCCGGCACCGGTTACCGCATCGTGGGGACCGAAGGCACGCCGGCCCTGAAGGAAAGCGACAAGACCCTGGGCGCCGATGTGGGTAACTTCAAGGGCCGCAGTGTGGTGGTGGTCTGCAAATAGCCCAGGCGGCTACATGTGGATCTCGGCGAACTTGATGCCAAGGCTGCGAATGGTGTCGATCAGATCATCGAGCTTCTCAAAGGATTCGACCTCGTCCTGGTCATCCACCAGGAAAAAGCTGCGCCCGCCGCTTTTCTTGAAAAAAACAATCCATTCCCCCGAATTGGCTGGATTTTGGATCACATGGGTCGCAGAGATGTGACCCTCTGCATGCCGTTCTCTGACGCATTCACGTTTCATACTTGGTTTTCCAGAATGACAATGCCGCGCAAACCCGGGGTTTGCGCGGCATTTTTTGTGGTCAACCCATAGTTTAACGGATGCCTTGGCCAATCAGTACGCCATCGACCGTTTGCCCATACAGATTCACACCGTCATTGGCGTGGAACTTGATGCGGGTTTTCTCCACCGAGCCGTCCACCAGACGCGGATCCTGCGGGCGCTCGTGGCGGTTGACGTAGGCCGCGACGTCCCAGGCCTGCTGGTCGGTCAAGCTACCGGCCTTGCCCAGCGGCATGTTGTGCTTGATAAAAGAGGCCGCCGTGTTGATCCGGTGCATGCCGGCGCCCCAGTTGTAGGAGTCCTTGCCCCACAGCGGTGGCATCACGTAGCTGTCGCCTACCTTCTGCCCCTGCCCTTCGGCACCATGGCACACCGCACACTGTGCCTTGTACACCTGGGCCCCCTGCGCCAGGTTGTAGCCTTTGGCCGGTGGCGGCACCTCGGGGTAGCCACGCCCCGGCAGTTCCACGCCCAATGGCGCCTTGCTCGCCAGCCAGTAGGCATACACCGACAGCGCGGTAATCTCATGGCTATCTGCCGCTGGTGGCGTGCCACCGTTCATGCTGAACTGGAAACAGCCCTGCAGGCGCTCGGCGAACGTGTTGACCTTGTCATTCTTCTTTCGATAGGCCGGGTACATCGGGTACGCCCCCCACAGCGGCGCCGAATTGGCCAGGCGCCCCTGATCCAGGTGGCAATTACTGCAATTGAGGCCATTGCCGACAAACTGCGGGGCCAGGCGCTTGGTGTCGACGAACAACGCATAGCCTTGCATCACCAGCTTGCCGTAGGCGTTGTCGGGCAGTTCGCTTTCCTGGGGCGGCTGGAACGCCGTGGCGACGGGAACGGCCGCCGGCACCTGCAATTGCGACTGATCTTCCATGGCAATCGGAGCGGCCAACACCGGCCCGCCGATCAACACGGCCAGCATGGGTGCAAATGACAGGTTCTTCATGGCTTGACCTCCTGGCCAGGCAAGGCGGCGAAGTAGCTGGCAATCCCCTGCACTTCATCATCCGTCAGGGATTTGGCCACATGCCCCATCAGGTCATTGGGATCATTGTGCCGGGTGCCACTGCGCCAGGCGTTGAGCTGGGCGGCCAGGTAGGCGGCAGACTGCCCGGACAGCGGCGGGAACACTTCGCCAACGCCGACACCTGACGGGCCATGGCAGCTGACACACGCAGGAATCGACCGCTCCCAGGCGCCTTGCAGCGCAAGCTTTTCGGCAGGGTTGGTGGGGGTAGCGCTGCGATGGCCGGCTTGCACGGCCGGCGCCGGCATCGCCGCCAGTGTCTGGGTCACCGCCGCGATTTCTTCCTCGGTCAGCGCCTTGGCCAGCGATGTCATCACCGGGTGGCTGCGCGCGCCACTTTGGAAGTCATGCAGTTGCTTGCTCAGGTAGGCCGCCGACAACCCCGCCAGCCGCGGGAAACCCGCAGCGGCCAACCCCAGGCCATCGGCGCCATGGCACGCCATGCACGCCGCCGCGCCAGGCTGCGCGCCCCCTTCACTGAATACCTTTTTGCCTTCCAGCGCCTGCGCGCTGCCGAGCATGAGCAGCAGGGCGCCACCCATCAACACTCTCTCCACAGACATCATCACGACTCCATTTTTATAGTTATATGCTTAGACCTACAATGCATAAGCATACAAATGGTAGGGTAATGAGCTGACAGTCACAACCGCCGCGTAGGAAATTTCAGGCAATAAAAAGCCCGGCACTGCAAGCGCAGGCCGAGCTTTTCGATCGGAGTTGATCGCGTATGAATGGCGCGTGGACTCAGCCGGAAATACAGTCTTCCGCAGCTTTCTTCACGTCACCCGGACGGATCGGCACATTGGACATGCTCTCGTAGAGCTTGATGCTGCTCCCGCTGGAACGGTCTTCAATCTCGAAAATAGCCGATGGGTCAGCCGAGAATTTTTGCGGCACAATCACGCGCACGCCTTCCTTATGGGGCTCGATCTGCGACGGACGCCGGGTCGACGACAGTTTCTGCACCACACAGGCCGCGTATTCCTGCGGTTTTTTCCCGGAGATGACCGCCAGGGTTGGCGGTGTCTGCTTGATGTCCGACACCGAAGCACATCCACCTATTGCCAGGGCCAGAACCAATACACTCCACTTCATACAAAACCTCCGATAAAGATCCTACGACAGCGGAGATGGTATTTTTCTCCCGCCCACGTAGGATTTATCCCTGATATATCGGTAAATAACTGTTTTAAATTGTCGAAGACGTCGACGACGACCCGATAATAAACGTGCTGGGGCTGATAAACTCCATCTTAACCTACGTATCGTTCTGATTTTTCAGAAAAAGCCCTTCTGGAGACACCCCCATGAAATTCATCCACCAGCGTGAACACTTGAACGAAGGGGACATTGTTGTCATTGAATGCTCGCAAACCTGCAATATCCGCCTGATGAGCGATGCGAATTTTCGCAGTTTCAAAAATGGCGGTCGCCACACCTATCACGGTGGCGCATTCGACACGTTCCCGGCCAAGATCACCGCCCCCAGCACCGGGTTCTGGAACATTACCCTGGATGTGGTGACGCGCCGTGCCATCAGCGTTACCCGCAAGCCGGCCTTGTCCCATAAAATCCGCATTGTCCGCCGCACCAGCAGCAAACTCAGCTGATTGCGCCGCCTTACGCCACAGGAATGCCCGTGAACCAGACCACTAAATACGTCATCAAATACAAACTCAACGGCGAACGCCGTTTTGAATTTGCCCAGTTGCAGTCGGCCAGCACTGAAGAAGCCCAAGCAGCCTTGGCGAAAATCCACGAGGCCAGTGACCAAATCACTGAAATCACCGTGAGCAAGGCCCTGTAAACCCTCACCAGCAGCGGAGTGATTGTGCAACATGGACCCGCATTCCACCGGCGACCTGTTCAGCGACGAGGCCCTGCAACAACCGGCCCGTCGCGAGCAAATCGGCGAACAATCCTACGTCCTCAGGGGCTATGCCCTGCCCTGGCTTGAGCGTGTCTTGCCCGAGTTGCGCGCGGTCCTGGCCCAGTCCCCCTTCCGCCATATGGTCACCCCCGGGGGCTTTACCATGTCGGCGGCCCTAAGCAGTTGTGGCGAGCTGGGCTGGACCACCACCACCCAGGGCTATCGCTACAGCCCGCTTGACCCCGAACGCCAGCAACCCTGGCCGGGCATGCCGCCCATACTGCGCGAGCTGGCGATCGATGCTGCCAGCGCCGCAGGCTTCGACGCCTTTGCGCCCGACGCCTGCCTGATCAACCGCTATGTACCGGGCGCCCGGATGTCGCTGCACCAGGACAAGAACGAGCGCAACTACAATGCCCCCGTGGTTTCAGTGTCCCTGGGGCTGCCGGCGGTGTTTCTGTTTGGCGGCCATCAGCGCAGTGACAAGACGCAGAAAATCTCGTTGTTCCATGGCGACGTGGCGGTCTGGGGCGGCGTCGATCGCCTGCGCTACCATGGCGTGCAGCCGATCAAGCCAGGCGTGCACCCGCGCATGGGGCCGCAACGGATCAACCTGACGTTTCGCACGGCCGGCTGACCCGGTGAATTCAACCGCAAGCAACGGAGTGTCCGGGCGGGCGCCGATGATTATCCTGGCCACTGATCCATTGCCGAGCGACTGCCATGAGCACTGAAGATGATCTGCGCTGGGCGGCCATTGTCGCCCGTGACGCCACGGCCGACCTGAGCTTCGTCTACGGGGTCAAGACCACGGGTGTGTATTGCCGCCCCAGCAGCAGCGCACGCCAGCCGCTGCGCAAAAACGTCGAGTTTTTCGACACGCCGCAGCAAGCCGAAGCCGCCGGTTACCGCCCCAATAAGCGCACCTCGGCCGACCAGACCCAGGTTGCGCAACGCCATTCGCACCTGGTCGCCGCCGCCTGCCGCCATATCGAACAGGCCCAGGCCTTGCCCTCCCTGGAAGACCTGGCCAACGGCGCCGGCCTGAGCCCGTTCCACTTCCACCGGGTGTTCAAGACCCTGACCGGGCTGACGCCCCGGGGCTATGCCCGCGCCCATCGCTCGCGCAAGGTCAGGGCCCACCTGCAGGACAATCAGTCGGTAACCGATGCGCTGTACGACGCCGGTTTCAACTCCAACAGCCGCTTTTATGCGTCCGCCGACCAGTTGCTGGGCATGAAGCCTAGCGACTACAAGGCCGGTGGCACCCATAACGATATTCACTTTGCCGTCGGCGAGTGTTCCCTGGGGGCGATTCTGGTAGCGCAGAGCAATCGCGGGGTGTGCGCGATCCTCCTGGGGGATGACCCGGACCGGTTGGTGCGCGACCTGCAGGACCAGTTCCCGCAGGCCAATGTGATCGGCGCCGACCCCGGTTTTGAACAATTGATTGCCCAGGTGGTGGGGTTTATCGAAGCACCCGCCCTGGGCCTGGACCTGCCCCTGGACCTGCGCGGCACGGCCTTCCAGGAACGGGTCTGGCAGGCGCTGCGGGAAATCCCGGTGGGCAGCACCGCCAGCTATGCCGAGATTGCCCAGCGCATCGGCGCGCCCAGTGCCTTTCGCGCCGTCGCCCAGGCGTGCGGCGCCAATCGCCTGGCCGTGGCGATTCCCTGTCACCGTGTGGTGCGCAGCGATGGCCATCTGTCGGGCTACCGCTGGGGCGTGGAGCGCAAGCAGCAGTTGCTCCAGCGCGAGGGTCGTACCCCGCCTGAACAGGCGCCGGTGTCCACTGAATAAAACAGGCTGGCCTTGCCCCGGCGGCCTCTGTTAAAAGTGCCGGGCAGCCCTTCCTGAGCGTTACACCCTGGAGAAGCGATCCATGAGCACCTGGCCAGACACCCGTATTCTTGACCTGTTGGGCATTGAACTGCCGATCATCCAGGCGCCCATGGCTGGCAGCACCAGCCCGCAGATGGTGATTGCCGCAAGCCAGGCCGGCGCCCTGGGCTCCATGCCGGCGGCCACCTTGAGCCTCGAACAACTGCGCCAGGCGCTGAGCACCATTCGCCAGGCCAGTACCGGACCGTTGAACGTCAATTTCTTCTGCCATCAGCCGCCGGCCCCCAACCCCGAGCATGATCGCCAGTGGAAAGCTCTGCTGGAGCCCTACTACCGTGAGCTGGGTGCCGACTTTGAGGCGCCCACGCCGGTTTCCAACCGCGCACCGTTCGACAATGCCAGTTGCGAAGTGGTGGAAGAGTTGCGCCCCGAAGTGGTCAGTTTCCACTTTGGCCTGCCGGAAAAAGCGCTGCTGGAGCGGGTCAAGGCCACCGGGGCGAAAGTGTTGTCGTCCGCCACCACCGTCGAAGAGGCGATCTGGCTGGAGCAGCACGGCTGCGATGCCATCATCGCCATGGGTTATGAAGCCGGGGGGCATCGCGGGATGTTTCTCAGCGAGCGCCTTAGCAGCCAGATCGGGACCATGGCCCTGGTGCCGCAGATCGTCGATGCGGTCAGCGTGCCGGTGATCGCCGCCGGCGGGATTGGCGATGCGCGGGGGATCGTCGCCGCCCTCGCCCTCGGCGCTTCAGCGGTGCAGATCGGCACTGCCTACCTGTTCACGCCCGAAGCCACTATCACGCCCTCCCACCACCAGGCCTTGCACAGCGCCCAGGCCAGCGAGACGGCCCTGACCAATCTGTTTACTGGGCGCCCGGCGCGCGGGATTGTCAACCGGCTGATGCGCGAGGTTGGGCCAATCAATCCAACGGCGCCGGCCTTCCCCCTGGCCGGCGGTGCCTTGATGCCTCTGCGCGCCAGGGATGAAGCAGGCTTCAGCAGCCTGTGGGCAGGCCAGGCCGTTGGCCTGAAGCACGCCCTGTCAACGGCGCAACTGACACGCCAACTGGCCGCGCAAGCGTACGCCCAGTTGACCCGGCAACCGGCCTAGAGTGGCACCGGCTCGGCGGTTTCAAGCCCGCTGAGCCGGCGTTCATGTGCCGGGCTGAGCACCATGAAACGCTGCTGCCGCAAGGCGCTGATACCGTACACAATTCGTGCAAACAGCTCGTTGCTGTCTTCATACGGCTGGCAGGTCATGATCAAGGCAAACAACCCCTCGGCCTGGCGCGCCACCTGCATTCCACGGATAAACTCCAGGCCGATGGCGAACAGGGGCTGGCCGCTGGTGATCGACAACTGTTCATAATCGGCATGCTGCAGATGATGGACCTGGCGCTCCTTGCCCTTGGCCAGGGCAGCATGCAATGGGTCCAACACGGCCCTCAGGCACAGATCGAGGCTGGCCTGGTTACCCGAGGCATAGCGTTCGATCTCTGTCTTGAGCAGCCCCCGCCAGTGTTCATCCTCTTGGCCCGCGCGGGTGGCGATCCAGTCGACACAATCGACCACCGCGTTTTGTGTCACCGCGATCGGGCTGTCCACCCCCACCTGCAACGCATCCAGGTGCAGCAACGCACTGCGCACCAGCCCCGCCTCTTCAGCGACCACGCCGTCCATGAGTTCGCGGTAACCTTCCATCGCCTCTGCGCGCCAGGCCTGTAAAAAGCCCAGCAGTTGAACGCGCAAGTCCCCAATATTGCTCACCCCGATGCTGGCGCGCAGTATCTGCTCTGGCTCGCTGATCAAACCGTTGAGCGTGCTGACCTGCATCAGCAGTTCGTCCTGATTGAACGCACCCGGACCGCCTTCGGTGACACTTGAGCCGAGCGCGGGCACGGAGGTGCGCTGTCGGAAAACCCCCGTCCACAATCGCGACAATTGGCTTTCCAGCAAGGGGATAAACCGTGAAGGCAAAGAGATAAGGCGATAGTTGCCTGTATTGAAAAAATGCCCCCAACTGATGCCCAAAGGAAACATTGCATCAATCTCATAGCTGGCCCTGGCAAGATGCTCGTACCCTTTGCACACCACCAGCTTGTCTTGCAGTGGCAGCAGCGAGCGCAGCTGCTCTTGCCAACTGTCAAAGGAGCCAAAGTAGGCACGCCCTTGGGCCTCGGAGTCCAGCCGGGACATGGCCATATCCAAGACCGCCGCATCCCCCCGGTTCCTGAGAGACAACGCAAAATGCCCGCGCGGTCGGTCATCGTGGGGCTCGGCAAAAATCAATACGCCGATCGCCTGGATGTCCCAGGACTTGTTCTGCAAATAGTCCGCACACTGTTTCGATAGCACATAACTTGAGGTGCTTGAATCTTGAAGCGCACTGCGCAGTGCCGAGAGGTTGAAACCCTCGCGCAATGTTTTTTCCAGCCGATCACGCAGTTCGCGCAACTCTTCAGGGCTGCCCATAAACAGATCGGACTCACTCTCCAGTTCCAACTTGAAGGGCAGGTCCGCAGAGGAGTGCCGGGTCAGCAACGGAACAAAGGTTTTGGCGGCCTGGGTCGATTGCTTCAAGACCAGCCGCAGTTTTCTCCTGACTAAAGTGATATCCGCCCCCAAGTCAACCAGCCCCAGCAGCACCCCCAACTTGCACTCCTGTACATAAGCCGCGTAGTCCGCAGGGCGGTCGGCCTGTTGCCCAAGCCAGTAACTGGTACTGGCGTCGCCTATATTGGCCAACAACCGTGCAGCGCCGGCCAGCATCAGCCCGCCAACCCCCGTCAAGGTGCCGACAGCAGCAATCACCAGGCCGGCGACCGCTCGCAAGGCCGACCTGAACAGTTGGGTCCGTGCCCTTCGGCGTTCTTCGTTGGAAGAAAACACCACGTAATTCATCTGCTGCTTGATTTCATCAATGGCCACTTGCAGCAAGGCACTGTTGATATCGGCTGTCTCGCGAAACGACACCGGCTCAGGCGGATGGCGGCGGTAATGGTAGCCATAGCGGTTCTTCCGGGGATAAAAGTCGCTGCGGGTGATACTGGTTTTTTCCGGGAACGGAAGATGCTGCGCCATGAACGCCACCAATGCGTCACTGGGCTGGCCGGCTGCGGTACTCGGCTCCCACGTCACCCATGTCAGTTCTTCCATGTTCAGTGATACCAGCAAGGCCTTTTGCGAGCTGTGCTTGAGCACATAGACATTGGGTATGACTTTGCCGTGAAACAACAACAGCCGGGGTTTGAGTTCACCATGCAAAAAAGCAAATGCGCACTCTCGTAACACAGGGTCTTTCTCGTTGTCATCGGCCAGGAACCGACCGACCCTGACCCTGGCCAACGCAGTGCAGGTGTCACTGAATAACTGCTTGTACTCAACGCCATTAAACAGGTTGTTGATATCGGCGAAGAACTCGCTCAACAGGCTATCCCTCAACCCATCCAGTGCTTTTACTTCGGCCGCCGACAGTGCCTGGTTGCGCAGTTGCACGGAGGCGACGGTCTCCTGCAAAAAAGCAATGCGCTGAGGCTCGCCCACCAGGATCTGGTTAAATGAGAAGTAGCGGTATCGAGGCGGAACATACGCAGTGAAATGCGGCGAATAGACCGCATGCCCCACTTGGTACTTGTACCTGAACGCCGTCTGGACCCTGAAGTCCTGCTGGGTGGCCACCGGCAATCCTGACTTCGCCAGGCTGCGGTCGATCAGTGTCTTGACATAGCTGCTGGTCAATTCCCCCACCCCAAGCCCCGCCAACAATGCATCCCATTTTTGCCAGGACTTGGTGGCCACCGGAAGGGATCTGCCGGAGATAAAGTCTTCAGTCCACTGCGCCATCTCAAAGGGCAGCAGACGAATGTCGACGGCCATCTGCGTGGCATCGCACCTGAAGAACCAGCTGTTTTCCTGGTCTCTGGCCGGGCGGACAACGCCGTCCTGATTCAACATGCCGTAGGTCAACCACGGGCAACGGTAGCTGAGGTAGATCCCCACGTAATACCACCAGCGGTCCCGTGGCCAGAACGCTGGCGGAACCTTGATCACATACCTTATGCGCGAACCACCCGGGCTATTGTTGATCGTGACGTCCACAACCTGATCCGCCTCGATGTTATCGCCAGGCAACGGTAAAGGCTTGCGCACCCAACGTGGGTAGATCCCGATGTCGACATCCAACACCGGTTCTTTGAAGCGCTTGAGCCATAGGCTGTTTTGGGCGGCGTTTGCGGAATAACTGAAATGGTCCCCACTCCTGACCCCTATGTGCATGCCTGGCCACTGCCCACTGATCATTTTTGGCCATTTGCTGGCCCCCCGTTCGCTCGGCGTCACCTCAAACCAGATCTCTGCCAGCAAGCGCTTGCTCACGCCCCACACCGATAGCAGCACCACTTCTGTCTTGAGCACCGCCCTGTCCGGCAATCCCAGATGATGCCTGAGCATATCGTCCGCACTGCGTTGGCCGGCGATGCGGATACTGCCCAAAAAAAACCGCGTGGGTGTCAATTCCTGGGCCAGGGCGCCATAAAACTCAGGCATCTGCACGCTCGCCTTCACATTGCTTTCCCGTTGCCCCTTGCCATAAAAGCTGCGCCAGGGGTAACGATCCGTGAGGATGTGCCACAAAGGCACCTCCTCGCGCACCACAATAAGCGGCGAACTGTCATCAGCATCCCACTCATCAAATATCCTGAACTCCACCGGTAACATTGAGCGGGTGTTGATCAGTTGCTTGGCACTGGGCTCAAGCGTTGAAGCATCCAGCACACGTTCAAGCCAGTTTCGGACGTAGGCTTCACTGTTCCATCGTTCATCTGCCTGACTGTCTATGTAGGCGTATTCCTTTTCCATGCCCTTGTTCCTTCAGAGTCCTGTCACCGTCACGATTGGCGACGACAACGGCGAACTATCAGGGCTTGCACCGCGCCTGGCTGTAGGGGCCGTTTGGCAAGCGCGTGGAGAAAGGTCAGCCCGAGCCCCCCCACAAATCCCCAGGCAGGCCTGGGCCGTTGATTTTCCTTGCCATTTTTTCGCTATATACCTATACATACAGCGCCTGCCCCCAGAGCGCCGCTCCCGTGTCGGGCGTCTCGATCCCCACCTTTCATGCGGAGCCGTTCCTGATGTTCAGTCCCTCTCGCTTTATCCCAACGTGCCTGGCCACGCTGGTGACCCTGTTCGCCGCCACGCAGGCCCTGGCCGACGAAGTGCAAGTGGCGGTCGCCGCCAACTTCACCGCCCCTATCCAGGCCATCGCCGCCGACTTCAAAAAAGACACCGGGCACACCCTGGTCGCCGCCTACGGGGCCACCGGGCAGTTCTATACCCAGATCAAGAACGGCGCGCCGTTTGAGGTGTTCCTCAGCGCCGACGACACCACCCCACAAAAGCTCGAAAGCGAAGGTGATACGGTCAAGGGCTCGCGCTTTACCTATGCCGTGGGCACCCTGGCGTTGTGGTCGGCCAAGGACGGTTATGTGGATACCCAGGGCGCGGTGCTGGCGAAAAATCAATACCAGCATTTGTCCATCGCCAACCCGAAAGCCGCCCCCTACGGCCTCGCCGCCACCCAGGTGCTGGCCAAACTGGGCCTGGCCGAACAGGTCAAGGGCAAGCTGGTGGAAGGCCAGAACATCACCCAGGCCTATCAGTTTGTGTCCACCGGCAATGCCGAGTTGGGGTTTGTCGCCTTGTCGCAGATCTATAAAGACGGCAAAGTCAGCAGCGGCTCGGCGTGGATCGTTCCCGGCCAGATGCATGACCCGATCAAACAGGACGCGGTAATCCTCAACAAAGGCAAGGACAACCCGGCTGCCAAGGCACTGGTTGACTACCTCAAGGGGCCAAAAGCCGCCGCCATTATCAAATCCTACGGTTATCAACTGTAAATGCCGCTATCGAGTGCCGACTTCTCCGCCATCTGGCTGACCCTGAAACTGGCGTCGCTGACCACGGCGATCCTGCTGGTCATCGGCACTCCGATTGCCCTGTGGCTGTCGCGCACCCGCTCCTGGTGGCGCGGCCCCATCGGCGCAATCGTGGCCCTGCCGCTGGTGCTGCCACCCACGGTGATTGGCTTCTACCTGCTGCTGACCATGGGCCCCCATGGTTACCTTGGGCAGTTCACCCAATGGCTGGGCCTGGGCACCCTGACCTTCAGCTTCGCCGGCCTGGTGATTGGCTCGGTGATCTATTCCATGCCGTTTGTGGTGCAACCGTTGCAGAACGCGTTCTCGGCCATCGGCAGTCGTCCCCTGGAAGTCGCCGCCACGCTGCGGGCCAATCCCTGGGATACCTTTTTCACGGTGATCCTGCCCCTGGCCCGCCCCGGGTTTATCACCGCCTCGATCCTCGGTTTTGCCCATACCGTGGGCGAGTTTGGCGTGGTGCTGATGATCGGCGGCAATATCCCCGACAAGACCCGGGTGGTCTCGGTGCAGATCTACGACCACGTCGAAGCCATGGAATACGCCCAGGCCCACTGGCTGGCCGGGGCCATGGTGGTGTTTTCTTTCCTGGTGTTGCTGGCGCTCTACTCCAGCCGTAAAACCAAAGCGGGCTGGAGCTGATGTCGATGATCGAGGTGCGCCTACAACTGCAGTATTCCGGGTTTGCCCTGGACGTGGACCTGAAGCTGCCGGGGCGTGGCGTCACCGCGCTCTACGGGCACTCGGGCTCGGGCAAGACCACCTGCCTGCGCTGCATCGCCGGGCTGGAGCGGGCCGGCGAGGGTTTTGTGCACATCAACGAGCAGGTCTGGCAAGACAGCCGCAACGGCGTGTTTGTGCCGCCGCACAAACGCGCCTTGGGCTATGTGTTTCAAGAGGCCAGCCTGTTTCCCCACCTGTCGGTGCTGGCCAACCTGGCGTTCGGCCTCAAGCGTATCCCCAGGGCCCAGCGCCGCGTGGACATGGCCCAGGCCACACAACTGCTGGGCATCGGCCACCTGCTCGATCGCCACCCCCAGCACCTGTCCGGCGGTGAACGCCAGCGCGTCGGCATCGCCCGCGCCCTGCTCACCAGCCCGCAGTTGCTCCTGATGGACGAGCCCCTGGCCGCCCTCGACAGCCAGCGCAAAAGCGAAATCCTGCCGTACCTGGAGCGCCTGCACGACCAACTGGAAATCCCGGTGCTGTACGTCAGCCATGCCCAGGATGAAGTGGCGCGCCTGGCCGATCACATTGTGTTGCTCAGCGAAGGCCGGGCCCTGGCCAGCGGCCCGATCGGCGAAACCCTGGCGCGGCTCGACCTGCCGCTGGCCCTGGGCGACGATGCCGGCGTGGTGATCGACGGCACGGTCAGCGGCCACGACGCCCACTATCAATTGCTGACCCTGCAACTGCCCGACAGCCCCCTGCAAATGCGCGTGGCCCACACGGCGCTGGCCCCGGGCCAACACTTGCGGTTCAAGGTGCGCGCCCGGGATGTCAGCCTCAGCCTGCAACCCGGGGCGCACAGCAGTATCCTCAACTGCTTGCCCGTGACCGTGACCCAGGAGATCCCCGCCGATAACAGCGCCCATGTGCTGGTGCGGCTCGACGCGGCAGGCACGCCGTTGCTGGCGCGGGTCACCCGTTACTCGCGGGACCAGTTGCATGTGCATCCCGGCCAGGTGCTGTGGGCGCAGATCAAGGCAGTTGCGGTACTGGCGTAGGAAAAATCACCGAACTACGCTAGGCTGGCAATCCTTTCCAACCGCAGGACGACCGCCGACGTGAACAACTAAGCCTTCCAACATGTAAATGCAACGAGCCGCCTGGCGCGCTTGTTGGCTTGTGCCACATTGTTCTGGAGGTGCTGATGACTGACGTCAACCGGCTGCCTGTACTTGTTTCCTTGCATCACGTGGGTTTCCAGTTCGCCAATGGCGAGATTTTGCTGGAAGACCTCAACCTGTCTATCGATCACACCCCGACCGGGATTGTCGGCCGTAATGGCATGGGCAAAAGCGTCTTGGCGCGTTTGCTGGCCGGCGTGCTTGCGCCGTCTTACGGCGTTATCAAAGCCTCGGCCCGTATCGCCTATGTCCCACAAACCCTTGCGCTGTTACCGGGGCAGACCGTGGCCCAGGCCAGCGGCTGCGCCGAGACCCTGGCGGCCCTGGAGCGCCTGGCCAGGGGCGACGCACAGGCTGAAGACCTGGAACTGATCGATGATCACTGGGACCTGGCCGAACGCCTGCGCCAGGCCCTGGACGGCGCCGGCCTGGCCGAGATCAGCCCCGCTCAACCCGCCGAACAGCTCAGCGGCGGCCAACTGGCCAGGGTCGCCCTGATTGGCGCCCTGCTGGGTGCGCCGCAGTTGCTGATTCTCGACGAACCCACCAACCACCTCGACAGCGCCGGCCGCGACTGGCTGTTGGCGACCCTCGCCACCTGGCGCGGCGGCCTGGTGGTGGTCAGCCATGACCGGCGCCTGCTCAATACCCTGGGCCGGATCATCGAACTGTCCCCCCTCGGGGCCCGGCTCTATGGCGGCAACTATGATGATTACCGTGCCCAGCGTGACGCCCAGCAACACGCCGCCCAGGCTGCCTTGGAGCATGCCCGGCTGGATCGCCGGCGCGAGCACCAGCGCCTGAAAAAAGACCTCGACAGCTTCCAGCGCCACGCCGCAAGCGCCCGTAAACATGCCGAGACGGCCAACGTCGATGCCTTCACCAAGTCCCGGTGGAAAGGTGCCGCCAACGAAATCGTCAGCCACGTGCGCAGCGCCCATGTGCAGCACAAACACGCCCTGAATGAACGCGTGCGCTCGGCCCACGAACGGGTGGTGGACGAAACACCAACCTTCCTCGCCTTACCCGGCACACCTCTGCCCGCAGGTCGCCAGGTGATGACCCTGGTCGACAGCCAGTTGCCCTGGCTCGACCCCTGCGCGCCGAGCACCTTTCTCAACGCCAGCCTGTGTGGCCCGGTCCGGGTCGCCATCAAGGGCCCGAACGGCTGCGGCAAGTCCACCTTGCTCAAGCTGCTGGCGGGCCAATGGCAACCCATCAGCGGCGAATGCACGGTGCATGTGCCCTGCGCCTACCTCGACCAACAGTTGACGCTGCTCGATGACCGGCAATCGATCGTCGAACAACTCAAACTGATGGGCACTCCCCTGGCCGAAGCCGAGCTGCGCACGCGCCTGGCCCTGTTGCAACTGGACGCCTTGCGCGTGACCCAGCCCGTCGGCCAGCTCAGCGGCGGCGAGCGGTTGAAGGCGGCCATGGCCCTTGCCTTATGGCGCAAGACCCCGGCGCAACTGCTGCTTCTGGACGAACCCACCAACCACCTGGACCTGGAGTCCGTCATGGCCTTTGAACAGGCCTTGCAAGGGTTTGCCGGCGCGCTGCTGGCCGTCTCCCATGACGCAGCGTTTCTCCAGGCGCTCAAGCCGACTCACGTGCTGACGTGGGCGGCCACGGGGTGGCGGCTGGAGGTCAATTGAAAGCGGTGCGCCAAGTCATTGCAGTCGCCGCAAAAGCGTCCTACGGTAGTGGCCGGATAATTGCCTTGAGGAACCTTTCGCCGTGCTGCCCTCCTCCCTTAAACCCACGGTCAATACAGCCCTGCAGCACCAGCACAAATGGCGCGGTCGCGTCGGATTGACCTTGGTCGCCAGCCTCTCGGTGCTGGCCGGCATGACCGACGCCATCGGTTTTATGGCCAGTGGCGATTTTGTCTCGTTCATGAGCGGCAACACCACGCGCCTGGCCGTGGCGATCAGTGAGGGCGACCTGGGGCTGACCGGTCGTCTCACGCTGTTGGTGGCGACCTTTATCCTGGGCAACGCGCTGGGTGTGATCATCAGCCGTGTCAGCAAGCGCCATGCGCTGCCGCTGTTGTTGTGCATCGCCACGCTGTTGTGTGGGGCGGCAGCGTGGCCGATGGCCGAACCGTTGCCGGCAGTGCTGGCGGCGATCATTGCCATGGGCATGCTCAATGCGGCGGTGGAACAGGTCAATGGTTTGCCCGTGGGGCTGACTTACGTGACCGGGGCGCTGTCGCGTTTCGGTCGGGGGCTGGGGCGCTGGATGCTGGGGGAACGCCGTAATGGCTGGCGGGTGCAGTTGATTCCCTGGGCCGGGATGTTTGTCGGCGCGGTGATCGGCGCCTTGCTGGAGCATCAGCTGGGGATCAGGGCCCTGCTGGTCAGCGGCCTGCTGTCGGCGCTGCTGGGCCTGGCGTCCCTGAAGATTCCGCGGCGTTGGCACTTGGGGTATATGCCACGCTGAAAAGATGCCCGCCCGACATTCAGGCCTCGACATCCATGTGCTGGTAAAGAGCCATAAAGTCGGGCGAGCGCTGGCATATTAAGGCAAAGCCGGCGGTGTGTCCGCCGGGGTATTTCTGAAGAAATATGCTGAAACAACTTACAGGCAGGTCGCCGCTGCGGCCAGGCGGCGTTTGGCCGCGAAATTATCGGCGGCGGCGTAGTAACTGACGGTGGTGCTGCTACCGGTACTGCGTACATCGACAAAGTAGTCACCGCTAGTGGTGTAGACCGTATGGTCCCCGCCTGGCGCCGGCTCCATAAAACCACCGGCATCGACACCGAACACCGCCTCGTCCTGCCAGCCGAACTGGATGCACTGGGCCACGACCAACGCGGCCTTGTCTGACGCCAGGGTTTTATAGGGCGCGCCAGCGCGTGCATCTTTCATCTTCGCCCCTGCGCAACCGGCCAGCGCCGCCAGGACCAACGCACCTATCACCACCTTCCGCATGCCATCGCCTCCTTGAAAAAAACGCGACTGTAGCACTGCCTACCACAACCAGCGAAACAGATAGAACAGCGCCATGCTCGACAGCACCGTGGTCAACACACTACGGGTCCAGAACATCAAGGCCACGGCACAGACACCGGCCAGCAGGTAGGGGTTGGTGGGGCTCAGGTTGAGCCTGTGCTCGGCCAGGAAAATGATCGGCCCGCAAATCGCCGTCAACATGCCGGGCACCGCAAAACCGAGAAACTCCCGGGCGCCGCGGTTCAGGCGCACCGGCAAGCGCGGTTCAAGAAACAGGTAACGGTTGAAAAACACCGCCAGGCCCATGCCGATAATCATCACAAAAATCATCGCTGCCCCACTCCCAAGCGTTTGCAGGCATACCCTGCACTCATCCCCAACAACCCCGACACCACCACCGCCGATTCCCAGTGCCAGTAGCTGAGCAACACCGAAAACAGCAGGGCCACCGCCACACACACCACCGTCGGCACATCCCGCACCACCGGGGTGATCAAGGCGATAAAGGTCGCGGCGATGGAAAATTCCAGGCCCAGTTGATCGAGGTTGGGGATGCTCTTGCCGAGCACGATGCCGGCCAGGGTAAAGAGGTTCCAGGCCACGTAGAACGTCAGGCCCACGCCCAGGGCATACCAGCGGTTGAAGGTCTGGCGATCATATTGGCTGACCAGGGCGAAGAACTCATCCGTCAGCAAAAAGCCCAGACTCATGCGCCACCGCGCCGGCAGGGGCGACAGGGTGCTGCGCATATGCATGCCATACAGCAGGTGTTGGGAGGTCAGCAGCAAGGTGGTGAGTAAAATGGCGATCAGGCTCGCGCCGCTCTTGACCATGCCAATCGCCACCAACTGCGCGGCACCGGCAAACACAATGGCCGACAGGCCCTGGCTTTGCAGGGGGGTGAACTGGGCGTCAATCGCCAGGGAGCCGGCCAACAGGCCCCACGGGGCACAGGCCAGCGACAGCGGAATGATCGCAATCGCGCCACGGGCGAAAGCGTAATGCGGCAAGGCAGTAGGCATCGAGCACACTCATCAACAGACAGTCGACAAGCATGGCAGCGCGGATGGGGGTTTGTCTTGAACGATCTTGCTACGGGCAATACCCCAACACCGGGATGGGATATTGCCCATAGCGATTACTTCTGCAACGCAACCGCCGCCCTATCGATCAGCCCAGCCACCTCGACGGCCCTGGAGGCCAGCGACGCGTGGCTGGCGTCCAGCTTGAGGATTTCCCGGGCCTTGAGGCGCTCGGCCATGCGCACCTGGTTATCGGGGTGGATCATATGATCCTGGGTGGACACTTGATACCAGGACGGTTTGTGCTTCCAGGCCGGGTTGCTGACCTCGTTGCCAAAGGTGCTGGCCAGAGGGGCTTTCTGGGTGACCCCCATGACGTTGCCTTCTGACTCCGGCAGGTCCTGGCAGAAGCTTTCATGGAACAGCTCGGGCTTGACCCACAGGTAGCCATCGCTGTCGGGCACCAGGTTGGGGGCAGCCTTGGGTAGGTGCACCTGAGTGATTGCGCCAGGGCTTTCCCCTTCATCGGGCGCAAACGCGGCAATGAACACCAGGCCCTGCACGTTGGGCTCATTGCCCGCCTGGCTGATGACCGCACCGCCATAGGAGTGCCCGACCAACAGGACAGGCCCCTTGATCTGAGCCACCATCTTGCGTGTGCGCTCGGCGTCCTCGGCCAGTGAGGTCAAGGGCATTTCAACCGCGTGCAAATCGGTGTAGCCCTTTTTATGCAGCTCAACAATCACACGGCTCCAATGCGCAGCACCACCCCAAAAGCCATGCACTAAAACAATTGCCGGTTTATTGCTCATTCGATTATTTCCTGTGTAGTGAACAAGAAGGCCTCACGGTAATTGCCGCTCATAACCGCAGCCGCGCTCAGTGTCAGCGCATCAGGTGCTCGCGTCATCCAGCAGTCGCCGAACGGTCACAGGTTTTTATCAAGCCAGCTTGACGGACACCCGCTCGACCGCATCCCGGGCCTCACGCAATTCATGGGCATCCTGGTTAAGACGGTGGATGGTGTTGAGCAGGCGCTGACGCAGCACTTCATCGCTGAGTTTTTCGACGGCGCGCATCAAGTCGAAGGCCGCGGTTTCGTTGTTGTCCGCGACAGAATCTAGGGTCTTGCGCAGATTGCGAGTGGCACGGGTCACACGGTTACTTCCTTTATCACCAATGGCGGGCACTTTAGGACAGTTGTGTTTCATTTTAATTTCAAGCACTTGCCACAGAACCCCGGTACCTTGTCACAAGTCAATCAAACGTCGAATACGCGCCCCACGGAGACTGTCCTTGATGCTTGCCGCCCTCGCCATCTTCCTGTTCACCATCGTCCTGGTCATCTGGCAACCCAAGGGCCTGGGCGTAGGCTGGAGTGCCTCCATGGGCGCGATCCTTGCCTTGGCTTGCGGCGTCATCAGCCTGGCGGACATCCCCGTGGTGTGGCAGATCATCTGGAATGCCACCGGTACCTTCGTCGCCCTGATCATCATCAGCCTGATCCTCGACGAGGCCGGCTTTTTCGCCTGGGCCGCGTTGCATGTGGCGCGCTGGGGGCGCGGCCGTGGCCGCCGGCTGTTTGCCTATATGGTGCTGCTGGGGGCGCTGGTCTCGGCGCTGTTCGCCAATGACGGGGCGGCCCTGATCCTCACGCCGATTGTCATGTCGATGCTCCTGGCGCTGCGTTTTTCACCCGCCACCACCCTGGCCTTCGTGATGGGCGCGGGGTTTATCGCCGACACCGCCAGCCTGCCGCTGGTGGTGTCCAACCTGGTGAATATCGTCTCGGCAGACTACTTCAATATCGGCTTCAACCAGTACGCGGCGGTGATGGTGCCCGTCAACCTCGTCAGCGTCGCCGCCACCCTGGCGGTACTGCTGTGGTTCTTTCGCCGTGATATCCCGCAACACTACGACCCCGCCGACCTGCCCGAGCCGGCCAGCGCCATTCATGACCCGGCCACCTTCCACGCGGCCTGGTGGGTGCTGGGCATCCTGCTGGTAGGCTGCTTTGCCCTCGAACCCCTGGGCATTCCCATCAGCGCCATCTCGGCCGCTTGCGCCCTGCTCCTGCTGGTGATCGCCGCCAAGGGCCACAAGATTTCCACACGCAAGGTGCTCAAGGAAGCGCCCTGGCAGATCGTGATTTTCTCCCTGGGCATGTACCTGGTGGTGTATGGCCTGCGCAACGCCGGCCTGACCACGTACCTGGCCACCTGGCTCAACACCTTCGCCGACTACGGCGTGTGGGGCGCCGCCCTGGGCACCGGGTTGCTGACGGCGCTGCTGTCTTCGGCGATGAACAACCTGCCGACCGTACTGATCGGCGCGCTGTCGATCGAGGCCAGCCATGCCGTGGGCGTGGTCAAGGAGGCGATGATCTACGCCAATGTGATCGGCAGCGACCTGGGGCCGAAAATCACCCCTATCGGCAGCCTGGCGACGTTGCTCTGGCTGCATATCCTGGCGCGTAAGGGCATCCGTATTACGTGGGGGTATTACTTCAAGGTCGGCATCATCCTGACTTTGCCGGTGCTGCTGATCACCCTGGCCGCACTGGCCCTGCGTCTGAGCCTTTAACGGAGAGTTATCATGAAAATCCTGTTCATCTGCACTGCCAACAGCTGCCGCAGCATCCTCAGCGAAGCCCTGTTCAACCACCTGGCCCCGCCAGGGTTCCATGCCATCAGCGCCGGGAGCTTTCCCAAGGGCCAGGTCCTGCCACGCAGCCTGAGTACATTGCAGGCCGCGGGCATCAGCACCGACGGTTTGTACAGCAAGGGCAATGAGGCCTTTGCAGACAGCCCACCCGACATTGTGATCAGCGTGTGCGACAAAGCCGCCCAGGAAGCCTGCCCGGTGTACTTTGGCCCGGCAATCAAGGCGCATTGGGGGCTGGAGGATCCGTCGGACCGACACGGCGACGAGGCGCAGATTGACGCCGCCTTCCAGGCCACCCTGCAGATCATCGAAACCCGCTGCCGGGCGCTGTTCGACCTCCCGTTCAGCCACCTCGATGCGGCACAGATCAAGGCTGAGCTGGATCGTATTGGCTTGTTATAAGCGGAGAATGTCATGACCACCCTGCCCAACCTCGACCTCACATTGAGCACCCCACTCCACGCTGACACCGCACAACGGCCACGGATTCTCCTGCTCTATGGTTCCAACCGTACGCGCTCTTTCAGCCGACTCCTGGTGGAAGAAGCGGCGCGAGTGCTTCAGCATCTAGGCGCCGAGACACGGATCTTCAACCCCGCCGGCCTGCCAATGCCGGACGCTGCTCCAAACGATCACCCCAAGGTCCAGGAACTACTGGCCTTGATGCAATGGTCCGAAGGCCAGGTGTGGTGCTCACCGGAACGGCACGGCTCGATGTCAGCAGTGTTCAAGGCGCAAATCGACTGGGTACCCCTGGCACTGGGTGCCATCCGCCCAACCCAGGGCAAGACCCTGGCGGTGATGCAAGTCTGCGGCGGTTCGCAGTCTTTCAACACTGTCAACCAACTGCGCGTCCTGGGGCGCTGGATGCGTATGCTGACCATCCCCAACCAGTCATCTGTGCCCAAGGCCTTTATGGAGTTCGACGATCAGGACCGGATGAAACCTTCAGCCCTTTATGATCGCGTGGTGGATGTCATGGAAGAGTTGGTCAAGTTCACCCTGCTGGTGCGTGAGCATCCGGAACTGGTGCAGCGCTATTCTGAGCGCAAGGAAGATGCTCAGGCGCTCTCTGACCGGGTCAATCAACGGTCGATCTGAACGCAGGTAAACGCGTATGCTTTGCTGCACCCGCCGCCACTGAGCCCACCCCATGAGTTCCCCGCACCACGCCTGGCTGGGCCATTACGAAATCAGCAGCACCACTTGCAACGGCCTGATCTTTGCCCGCCATAGCCACGATGAATGCGTGATTGGCGTCAACTTGGTGGGCGCCGAACAAGTGTGGCTGGACCGCCGTACCTTCGAGGCCGGGCCGGGCAGTATCACCCTGTACAATCCTGGCCAGATCCAGGGCGGCGGCGCGGCCGAGGGGGCGCCCTGGCACTTTGTCAGCTTGTACGCCGAAGCCGACCGCCTGGCCACCGACCTGGGGCTGGCGCACCTGGAGTTTGATCGCGCGCTGTGCTTTGCCCCCGCTCTGGCGACGCAACTGGCGCACGCCGCCAAGGGCGCGCTGAGCGCCGACCCACTGGTGCGCGGGCTGAACGAAGATGCCCTGGTGTTGCTGCTGGGCGAGGTGGTCAGGCTCAGTGGTGTGCGCCTGCCGGGTGGCGCCAGCGCCGGGTCACCGATCGTTACCCGAGCCCAGGAACTGCTCGCCGCACAATTGCATCAGGGCGTGGCGCTGGACGTCTTGGGTGAGGAATTGGGCCTGTCGAAATTCCATGTATTGCGCACCTTTCAGAAAGAAACCGGCCTGAGCCCCCGCCAGTGGGCCATGCAACTGCGCACCCGCCGCGCACAAGGCTTGCTACGCAGCGGTCTGGGCGCTGCCGAGGTCGCCCATGACCTGGGTTTTGCCGACCAGAGCCATCTCAATCGGCACTTCCGTGCGGCCTATGGCATTACCCCTGGCCGCTATCAGAGCGCAATCCGGTCCAAGACAGCTCGGTACACCCAGCCTCAGACTGACCTGTAGGAGTTACAGGTTAATTGTGGGGGTAGTGATGTTGACGATCTTTTTTTCCGCACTGGTATTCGGTTTTGTGTTTTGCCTGTCCCCTGGTGCGGTGCTGGCAGAAACCCTGCGCCGTGGCCTGTTGCACGGGTTCACCCCGGCGTTTCTGGTGCAAATAGGCTCGCTGGTGGGCGATGCGACCTGGGCGGTGATCGGCCTGACCGGCATGGCCCTGCTGATCCAGCACGAAACGGTACGCGTACCGCTGACCGCCATTTGCGCGCTGTACCTGGCCTGGCTCGGCCTGCGCAGCCTGCTGGATGCCTGGCGCCTGCCGAAACCCGACAGCGCCCCGGCCAGCACCGGGCGCAATGCGCTGATGGTCGGGGCCGCCATCTCGTTGGCCAACCCGAAGAACATCGTGTACTGGGGCGCCTTGGGCAGCGCCCTGTCAGGCATCGTCGGCGCCACCCCGAGCCATGGCCAGACCCTGATGTTCTTCGCCGGTTTTATGTTGGCGTCGATCCTGTCGTGTTTTTTGATTGCGGGGTTGGTGAATATCTTGCGAAAGAACGCCTCGGCAACTTGGCAGCGGGTCAGTCATAGTGCCTGCGGGTTGGTATTGATCTATCTGGCATTACTGACCACTTATAGTCTTTAAACTTATATATTGAATAACACCAATCTGAATGAAGTCTGAACGGGCCACAAACAAGTTCATTATTGATTGACATCCCCTACCTGCCTGAGTAGATTGCCCGTGCCTGCAACTCGGGCCTTTTTTCAACCTCACAAAAGAAGCCAATGGACACAGTATCTAGTCGCTGTCCTTCCCCCGTGAATGCAGGGGTCGGGCGCCAAACCCAGAGTAAAGACGGGACTCGCCTTCCAGGCCGGGTAAGCTACGCTAGAGCTTGATGCTCCAACGTGACTGCCTTGCGCCGGCGCCAGTCCGGTCCCGAGGTGTGTTATGAAGTTCCAGACCCTTGTTCTACCTGATGTACGCACGCTGGCCTCGGCCCTGCGCGCCAAGCTGTGCCGTGGTTCCCTGGGCGTTGCCCCCGTGCGCACGGCCTGTGTCTCCCCCTCCCCGCGTATCAACCCGGCGCATCTCCAGGCCCACTGGCGCCTGTGCCCCACCAGCGGCCATCTGGTCCAGCAATGGGACCACGCCGACCCTCAAGATCCGCAGAGACGGAACGTTTCCAGCCTGCTTGCCCAAGCACGCCTGCTATTGAGCGTTCGCGCGGCATAAGCTGGCTGGAAACAGCAATTTCCTGATTATTGGTCAATTAATTAACTGGCGTTCCTTGCGAACTAAGCCAGCCGTAGTTTTCTGCGCGCCCGTTAATTAACTCGCCTCTTTAAAGTTATTAGAACCCATCGCAAAAACTGCGACTCGGCATGCCCGTGCCCGCCTGTTTTCCAGGCAAGTAATGAGTATGTCGACAGGAGTAAAAACTATGAGCGCCGTAAAAACCACGCAGCAACCAACCCAGAACACCAGCGACAGCAAACTGTCGATGCGGGCCGCCCGTGAAGCGCAAAACGGCCTGGCGGCCACCCTGGCCAACGTCCGGGCGACCAAGGACGGCCTGACCGAACTGGATGCCTGCGCCCGCCTGCAACGCGAAGGCTATAACGAGGTGGCCCACGACAAGCCGCCCCATGCGGTGGTGCAGTTCCTCCAGGCCCTGAACAACCCGTTTATCTATGTGCTGCTGACCCTGGCGGTGATCAGCTTTGTCACCGACTACTGGCTCCCCTTGCGCGCCGGCGAAGAAGTGGACCTGACCAAGGTCATTATCATCATGACCATGGTCGCCCTGAGCAGCCTGTTGCGTTTCTGGCAGGAACACCGCTCGGCCAAATCCGCCGAAGCCCTCAAGGCCATGGTGCGGACCACCGCCACGGTGCTGCGCCGCGAGCAGGTCGGCGCCAAGCCCACCCTGCGCGAAGTGCCGATGCGCGACCTGGTGGCCGGCGATATCGTGCAGCTGTCGGCCGGCGACATGATCCCGGCCGATATCCGCCTGATTGAGTCCCGTGACTTGTTTATCAGCCAGGCCGTGCTGACCGGTGAAGCCTTGCCGGTGGAGAAGTACGACACCCTGGGCGATGTCACGCAAAAATCCGCCACGCTTCAAGCCGCCGACCAGAGCAACCTGCTGGACCTGCCCAATATCTGCTTTATGGGCACCAACGTCGTCAGCGGCCGTGCCCAGGCCGTGGTGGTGGCGACCGGGCCCCGCACCTATTTCGGTTCGCTGGCCAAGGCCATCGTCGGCTCCCGGGTGCAGACCGCCTTCGACCGTGGGGTGAACAGCGTCAGCTGGCTGCTGATCCGCTTTATGCTGGTGATGGTGCCTATCGTGTTTTTCCTCAATGGCTTTTCCAAGGGCGACTGGGGCGACGCGTTCCTGTTTGCCCTGGCGGTGGCCGTGGGCCTGACCCCGGAAATGCTGCCGATGATCGTCAGCGCCAACCTGGCCAAGGGCGCGAACGCCATGGCCAAGCGCAAAGTGGTGGTCAAGCGCCTCAATGCAATCCAGAACTTCGGTTCGATGGACGTGCTGTGCACCGACAAGACCGGCACCCTGACCCAAGACAAAATCATCCTGGAACACCACGTCAACGCCTTCGGCCAGCGGGACGACCAGGTGCTGTCCCTGGCCTGGCTCAACAGCCATCACCAAAGCGGCATGAAGAACCTGATGGATCAGGCGGTGCTCGCGTTCTCCCAGCACAACCCCAAGTTCCAGGTGCCGTTTGCCTACAGCAAGGTGGATGAACTGCCCTTCGACTTTGTCCGTCGGCGCCTGTCGATTGTGGTCAAGGACAACCACGGCGATCACCTGCTGGTGTGCAAGGGGGCCGTGGAAGAAATGCTCGGCATTGCCACCCATGTAATGGAAGGCGATAGCGCCGTGGCCCTGGACGAGGGGCGTCGCCAGGCGTTGCTGCGCACCGCCAACGAGTTCAACGAGGACGGTTTCCGCGTGCTGGTGGTGGCCACCCGCAACATTCCCAAGGCCCTGGCGCGCCAGCAATACACCCCCACCGATGAACGCAACCTGGTGATCCACGGCTTCCTGACCTTCCTCGATCCGCCAAAGGAAACCGCCGGCCCGGCGATTGCTGCACTGCAAGAGATCGGGGTCGCGGTCAAAGTGCTGACCGGCGATAACGCCGTGGTCACCCGCACCATCTGCCGCCAGGTCGGCCTGGAACCCGGCGAGCCGCTGCTGGGCGTGGATATCGAAGCCATGGACGATGCCACCCTCAAGCAGCAGGTCGAGCAACGCACGGTGTTCGCCAAGCTGACCCCGCTGCAAAAGTCCCGGGTGCTCAAGGCTTTGCAGGCCAATGGTCACACCGTGGGTTTCCTCGGCGACGGCATCAACGATGCCCCTGCCCTGCGCGATGCCGACGTCGGTATCTCGGTGGACAGCGCGACTGATATTGCCAAGGAGTCGGCCGACATCATCCTCCTGGAAAAGAGCCTGATGGTTCTCGAAGAAGGTGTGCTCAAAGGCCGCGAGACCTTCGGCAATATCATGAAGTACCTGAACATGACGGCCAGCTCCAACTTCGGCAACGTGTTCTCGGTGCTGGTGGCCAGTGCGTTCATTCCCTTCATGCCGATGCTGGCGATCCACTTGCTGCTGCAAAACCTGATGTACGACATCTCCCAGCTGGCCCTGCCGTGGGACAAGATGGACAAGGAGTACCTGGCCAAGCCGCGCAAGTGGGACGCGCAAAATATCGGGCGCTTTATGATCTGGATCGGGCCGACCTCGTCGATCTTCGACATCACCACCTTTGCCCTGATGTGGTACGTGTTCTCGGCCAATAGTGTGGAAATGCAGACCTTGTTCCAGTCCGGCTGGTTTGTCGAAGGGCTGCTCTCCCAGACCCTGGTGGTACACATGCTGCGCACCCGCAAGATCCCGTTCTTCCAGAGCACGGCCGCCTGGCCGGTGTTGCTGATGACCAGCCTGGTCATTGCACTGGGGATCTATGTGCCCTTCTCGCCCCTGGGCACGCTGGTGGGCCTGCAACCGTTGCCGTGGGCTTACTTCCCTTGGCTGGTCGGCACCCTGCTCGCCTACTGCTGCGTGGCGCAGCTGATGAAGACGATCTACATCCGCCGCTTCAAGCAGTGGTACTAAGTGCTTTTTCGTGTGGTTGTGGCGAACGGGCGTGCCCGCTCGCCACAACGTCTCACCGAACCCTCTGTCAATTTGGAGCATGAGCCCATGCACAAACACACCCTCCTTTCGGCCTTCGCGTGGCTACCGGCGTCGCGGCAACGGGCGCTGCGCCGCAACCTGGTCTTTATCGGCGCCACCCTGGTGCTCGGCCTGCTGTCCAAGGCCTTCGCCGCTGGCGGTGCCTATACCGTGGACGATGGCGCAATCAACGCCCCCGGCGAATGCAATGTCGACGGTAGCTACACAGGCTCAACCGCGCGCTCCGCCCTCTCTGGCGCCTGTACATCCCGCGCCATGCCCAACCTGCAATGGGGCGCGGCCATCGAGAACGACCCCGACCAGACCCAGCTCAGCCCACAACTCAAGGGGGCATTGTGGGCCTGGCAGGATGCGGGCGTGGAGATCGCCTGGGCAGCGGCGGCGCATATCGCGATGGATCGCCGACACCCCTTCGACGGCGCCGACCTGGGCCTGCCGCTGAGCTGGCAACCGTTTGAAACCCTGCGCTTGAACCTCAATGCCGGCTGGGCCCATGCCTATGACGATGGCGAACGCAATCACCGGCTGACCTGGGGCACAGGCCTGGAATACCGCGTGGCAGGTTGCCTGACCCTGCTGGCTGAACGTTACGGCCAGCAACACGGCGACCAGGCCTGGCAGGCCGGACCGCGCGTGCACCTGGGGAAACAGGTGGATGTGGACCTGGTGGTCGGGCGCAACCTGGCAGGAGACCGCGACCACTGGCTGACGACGGGGGCTACCCTGCGGTTCTGAAAGACAGGATGGAAACCAAAGAGCCGAACCCCGGTGGTATTGCTGGCATTGATGTTGGCTGACCCACCGCTATCGCAGCCTCGCTAAAGCTCGACAGCTCCCACAGGGTTTATCGGTGTTTGCCGGATCTGCGTGCCTTAACGCTGGCGCCCTCCAGCGAACACGCTATGCCAGTTGGCCCAAAATAATGTGGGAGCTGTCTCGCCCTGCGAGGCTGCGATGGCGGCGGCACTGTTGGCATTGAGGCTGGCTGAACCACCGCTATCGCAGCCTCGCTGGGGCTCGACAGCTCCCACAGGGTTTCTCGGTGTTTGCCGGATCTGCGTGCCTTAACGCTGGCGTCCTACAGCGAACACGGTATGCCAACTGGCCCAAAATAATGTGGGAGCTGTCGAGCCCCGGCGAGGCTGCGATGGCGGCGGCACTGTTGGCATTGAGGCTGGCTGAACCACCGCTATCGCAGCCTCGCTAAAGCTCGACAGCTCCCACAGGGTTTATCGGTGTTTGCCGGAGCTGTGTGCCTTAACGCTGGCGCCCTATAGCGAACACGGTATGCCAGCTGGCCCAAAATAATGTGGGAGCTGTCGAGCCCCGGCGAGGCTGCGATGGCGGCGGCACTGTTGGCATTGAGGCTGGCTGAACCACCGCTATCGCAGCCTCGCTAAAGCTCGACAGCTCCCACAGGGTTTATCGGTGTTTGCCGGAGCTGTGTGCCTTAACACTGGCGCCCTATAGCGAACACGGTATGCCAGCTGGTCCAAAATAATGTGGGAGCTGTCGAGCCCCGGCGAGGCTGCGATGGCGGCGGCACTGTTGGCATTGAGGCTGGCTGAACCACCGCTATCGCAGCCTCGCCGGGGCTCGACAGCTCCCACAGTGATCCCGGGTAATCAGGCCGGTTTGGCTTGCTGTTCAAGGTGCAGTTGCAACTCAGGCTTAATACCCAGCGCGCCCGCCAGTTCGTCCAGGTAGTCGCGCTCGGCCTCTTGCTGATCATCTACCAGCAGGACGCTGGCCAGGTAGACTTCGGCCGCTACCGCCGGGTCACTGGCATACTCGGCAAAATCCGACACATCCAATGGCTTGGCGACTTGTGCATCAAGCCATTGCTGCAAGTCCGGATCGTCGGTATGACGCCCGAGTTCCTGGGAGATCAACGCCTGCTCTTTTTCGTCGATCCGTCCATCCACCTTGGCCGCCGCGATCAATGCACACAGCACCGCGTGGCTATGGGCCTCGACATCGGCACCGGAGAGTTGATCAACCGTCTGCAACGCCTGTTGCGGCGCCGAGGCCTGTTGCTGCTGCCAGGCCTGGTACGCCTGGAACGCCATCATCCCCAGCGATGCCAGGGCCGCGTAGTTGCTGGCGCCTGAGCGCGTCGGGGTCGAGCCGCCGGCTGGCGCACCACCGAGCATCCCGCCAAGGCCACCGAGCAGATCGCCCAGGCCACCACTGCCCGACGTCGAGCCGCCAGCACCACCGCCCCGCAGCAAGCCACCGAGCAAACCGCCCAACCCACCGAGCCCTCCCGCTCCGCCCTGAGGTGCCGCCGAACCGCCTTGCGGCTTGATCGCCGCCTGTAGCAGTTGTCCCAGTAGATCGCTGGTGTTCATGGTATTGCCCTCCTGTGGGCTGTGCTCCAGACCCGCAACAATAGTCGCTGGCGCCTATAACGCCAACACCCGCCGGCAAGCGGTTTTTTATCGACCGGCCTGGGCCTCAACAAATCCGGCACAACCCTGTAACGGCCGTGAGAATTCTTCAGATTAACCACCATCCCATAGGTTTAAGGTCTGGCGCGGGGCTTGTAGCCCGGCAAGCTCGCGGCATAGGCCAGCGCCTGCTCACGGGAGCCAAAGGAGGCCAATCGATCATCCTTGGTACACACGCGCCACGGGCCGCTATTGACCCGGACAATGTCATAGCCATTGAGCTGCATCTTGTTCAACAGGGGAACGCTCATAGTCATCTCTCCTCTAGAGATAAGCCACGGGTTGCCCGGTCCACCATACGCCCGATCCAGGCCTTGTGGCTTACCGAACGTCGCTGACTGCCCCTGGAGCACTTCACGCTCCGGCACGTCTTTTCCGTGCCTTGCCCAGGCTCAACAAGCCGCCGCCAAGGCGCGGACAATCAAGCTGCGGTTCAACCAGCCTTTTTATGGTAAAAACAGGGGCATCACGTGAACACACAAACCCTTTCCCCTGATAGCAATGGAGGCTTCATGAAACTGGTTGGCATGCTGGACTCGCCCTACGTACGCCGCGTGGCGATTGCCCTGGATCTGTATGGGGTGGATTTTGAGCAGCAATCGCTCTCAGTGTTCAGCACCTTCGACGAATTTGCCAGGATCAACCCGGTGGTCAAGGCCCCGACACTGGTGCTCGACGATGGGACGGTGCTGATGGACTCCAGCCTGATCCTGGATTACTTCGAGGCCCTGGCGCCGGCCGATAAAAAGCTGCTGCCCCAGACCGCCGTCGCCCGCGCACGGGACCTGCAACTGATCGGCCTGGCCTTGTCCGCCTGTGACAAGAGCGTGCAGATTTACTATGAACACAACCTGCGGCCCGCAGAGAAGCTGCATGAACCGTGGCTCGAGCGCGTAACCGGGCAACTGCTGGCCGCCTATTCGGGCCTGGAAAAACGCTTGGCCAACGCGCCAGGCGAGTCCCTGACCCAGGCGTCGCTCAGCATCGCGGTGGCCTGGTCCTTTACCCAGTACGCCGTACCCTCGGTGGTCAAGGCCGAGGACTTTCCCAACCTGCAACGCCACGCCCGGTTGGCCGAGCAACACCCGGCGTTCGGCAAATACCCTATCCAATAGGCAGCAGCGCCACACCTGGCACGTCATGACCACCGCCTATGAGCAATCCCTGGTGCGGTAGGCACCTCAGAACTTGGTCACCACGCCCATGCGCAACGTACGCCCCGGCGCCGGCATAAAGCTTTGGGCCAATGGGTCCAGGTAATAGCGATCCGTCAGGTTTTGCAGCGACACGTTGACCTGGGTGTGGTCCTGCCATTTGTAGTTGAGGAACAGATCAAACAGCGCCACTTCGCGATAGACCAGCTGCGGCGTGGTGGCGCCGGTCTGCCAGAGCTTGTCGGCGGTGACGGTCGGGCCCGAGGTATAGGTCAAGCGCCCGCCGACTGTCAGCGTCTGGTCAAAGAAGCGCAACCCCGTGGTCAGGTTGCCGGCCACCCGTGGCGGGTTCTGGGTGTTGGTGTACGAGCCCATGAAACTGCCCGGTGTGCAGTTGGGGGTGGCGCCAAGGTCCCGATAGGGGTTGGAGCTGGCCCGCAGGCGCGCGGCGAAGGCCGAGTCGCAGGTTTCGGTCTTTAAATAGTAGGTCGCGGACAAGTCGGTAAATACCCGCCCGGCGTCGTAGTTCGATTGCAGCTCCAGGCCACTGGTCTTGAAGCTGTCGGTATTGCTGAAATTCATCAGGCCCATCTTGCCTGGGCTCGGGTCGTAATAGCGGGTGATGTAGTTTTTGATGGTGTTATTGAAATACGCCAGCTTGATCGACGCCGAGTCGTTGGCGGCCAGCAGGCCTTTTTGCATCGTGCTCGCACCGATTTCCCAGTGACTGGAGCGCTCGGGCTTGAGCCCCTTGCCGGGCAGGGTCTGCAACGTCCCCAGGCTGCTCTCGAACAATGACGGCATGCGCAGGCCCTGGGTGTACGAGGCATAGATAAAGGTGTCTGGCGCCAGTTCTAAATTGACGCCGAAGGCCGGCGAAAATGCCCCCGCGCTGTCGCTTTGCTTCTTGGCGTAGGTGTAGCCGGTCACGACCTCGCCCACCTGGGCCGGGAAGACGCGTGTGCCCGTCCCGCCATAGTCGTTGTAGGGCGTGCCTTCAAACGGAAAATTGGTATTGCCGAAGACAATCCCATTGTTCAACCGCGGGTCCGTGGCGTCGGTGTACTGCCCGTTCTGGTCGGGAAACCACATCATGAAGTCGTAGCGTCCAGGCTTGATCACGTTCACGTAGCGCGCTTCGCGCTCCTCGCGCTGCGCCGTCGAATGCATCATATGATCCTGGGTGCGGTAATACAGGTAGCGCCCGCCGCCCCACAGCGTCAGCTCGTCGACCGGCTTGTACTCCAGCTTGCCGTTGAGGCTGAACTCCTGGCGCGAACCGTCACGCAGGCCGCGATTGGCGTTGATATCGTGCTGGGTGGTGACCACGCCCTTTTGCGGGCGCAGCTCCTCGACCTGGAACCCGCCGCCCAGGTCCAGCTTGAAATCGCCGTGATCGGTCACAAAGCGCGAGGTGTTGGCCAACTCGCCGCCGATACGCCGGTCAGCCTGGCGCGTCCAGTTGCGGTCCGAGCGGTAGGCCTGGGAGCTCGGCGCCAGCACCGAGGTCAACTGGCTGGTCTTGGCATCGGTCATCCACAGGCTGGCCGTCAGGTCCACCAGCATATTGCCCGTCGGCAGGTAGTGATAGCGGGCGGTGTAGGTGTCGATCTGGGTGCGGCCACGCGGGTACTGGTAGATGCCACCGGTGCCGAACCGGAAGATGTCCGACGGCATGATCTCGCCCATGCGCCCATCGTAGCGGCTGTAGCCTAGGTCGAAGGTGTGGTCGTCGGCCGGGCGCAGGGTGGTCTTGAGCAGGAGCGATTCGGTTTGCGCCGAAGAGTTGAGCACCTCTTCGCCGGCGTTGTAGGTGGTGGCCACCGTCATGTCTTCGCGACCATAGCGGTCAAAGGTGCGATAGCGATCCTGGCCGTGCTTGCCGGAGAAATAGTTGCCCTGGTTGCGGTGGGCATAGGCGGCCACCACATCAAACAGGTCATGGGTATAGGCAAACGCCGCACTGCCCGACTCTGCGTCGGAACCGAACAGGCCGCCACGGTTCCGGTGCGGCTCGGCGTACAGGCTCTCGGTGGCCGAATGGCGGTTGCGCGAGGCCGGCGCGACACCGTTGTTCCACAGGTCGCCCTTCAAGCGCAGGCCCACATTCTGGCCATCACGCAGGATGTCATCCACACCCAGGGTGCGGATCGCCACTGTGCCGCCGATGGCGCTGGAGGTCAGGCTGGGGCCCTTGTCGATGGACACGTCGCTGATCAGGTCGGGGTCGATGTAACTGCGCTGTTGCGTGCCCGCATAGCCGCGATAGACATCCAGCGCCTGTTGCGAACCGTCGACCGTGACCGCGACCCGGCTTTGCCCCTGGATCCCGCGGATATTCACATCCAGGCCACCGCCATTACGGCTGTCGCCCACCTGCACCCCGGGCTGGCCCTTGAGCAGGTCACCGGCGGAGATCACGCCAAAGCGCTGCACGTCTTCGTTGGAGATGTACACCGACGAACGTGGCGCCGAGTAGACCGCTTTCTTCTCAAGGTCATCGCCGATGACTTTCTGCGACGGCAACACCAGCGCGCTGGTTGCCGGATGCAGTTCAAAACTGCCATCGGCCTGGCGCTGGAAAGCCAGGCCCGTGCCCGCCAATAACCGCGCCAGGCCGGCTTCGGTGCTGAAGTCGCCGTGCAGGCCGTTGCTGCGCTTGCCCGCCGTGAGCGTCGCACTGCCGGCCAGGCTGATACCCGCCTGCACGCCGAAACGCGAGAGCGCCTGGTCCAGGGGGCCGGCCTCGATACTGTAGGGCTGGGCGAACACCGCCGGGCTGTACAGCGGTTGCAGGCTGAGTAACAACAGACCCAATGTGCGGGTGCGCAAGACACTTGCGGGAGAAATCATGCAGGGCTCCTAGAGGTGAAGGCCCACCTGTTTCGGTGGGTTATACCTAGAGGCCAAGCGAGTCTGGAAAAACGACGGGGGGAAGGTAAAAAAATGTTCAGACCGGCACCACAGTCACCCAATAACGGGTGCGCCGCTCGATGCGCACCGGCAAGGCATGGGCAACCAACGCCAACGCGGCATCGGTATCGTCGAGCTGGAAGCTACCGGTCACGCGCAATGCGGCGATCTGCTCGCTGCAACGCAAGATACCCGCACGGTAGCGGGACAGCTCGGCCAGCAGCACATCCAGGCGCATGCGCTCGGCGGGCAGAATCCCGCGCAGCCAGGCCTGGGCCAGCAATCCATCGGTTGGCCGTGGCGCCCCCACACCCTGGCGATCCACTTGGGCCTGCCACCCCGCCGCCACGGATACCGGTGCCGGGTGGCGCGGCGAGCTCACCTCGACCAGGCCGCGCAACACGGTAATCCACGTGCCCTGCTGGTCATGACGCACCAGCAGGTTGGCCTCCTGGCTGCGCAGCAGCGCATCCGGCGTGAGCAGTTGCAACGGGCGCGACTCACCCCGTGCATCCAGCGCCACCTCGCCCTCGATCAACTGCACGCTGCGCAGTTGCGCACTGAGGTCCAGGCTGACGGCGCTGGCAGTGTTCAGCCACAAAGAGCTGCCATCGGCCAGGGTCCAGTGGCGGCGCTCGCCGGTGGCGGTGCGGTACGTGGCAAAGGCGGCGCGCACCAGGGTCGATTCCATCCCCTGCCAGGACAGACCACCGAGCAGGCCCAGCCCCAACAAGCACTTGAGCACCTGCCGACGCCGCGCCGAGTCAGCCCCGGCCGCCTCCAAGGCCTGCCGCGCAGTGACATCCGCCAACAGCTTGGCCCCGGGTTGGAGCAGCAGCGGCAAGCTGGCGACACGTTGCCAGGCATATTCATGTTCGGCGCTCGCCTGGCGCCATTGCTGCAACGCCTGCTGATCGGCCGGGCTCATCACTCCAGACTGCAAACGCACGAGCCAAGCGATGGCCGTCTCGCGGACTGGCGGTGCAACGGCGGCGCCATTCATTCAAACCGGCTCGCGTAGCACACGCTGAAGGCCTTGCTCATCGCCCGCTGCACCTGGGCCACGCTCAAGCTCAGTTGTGTGGCGATCTGCGGATACGTCAAGCCATCGAGCTGGGACAGAAAGAAGATCTGGCGCACCGGCCTCGACAGCCCCACCAGCAGCGAATCGAGCTGCAGCAGGGTTTCGATCATCAGGTAACGGGTTTCGGGCGACGGCTCCTCGCCTTCCGGGCGGGCGGCGAGCGCCTCAAGGTAGGCCCGCTCAATGGCCTGGCGCCGCCAGCGGTTGATCAGCAAGCCATTGGCGATCGCGGCCAGAAACGCCATGGGCTGGCGCAACTCCCGCACATCCTGCTGCGTGCGCAACACCCGGATAAACGTGTCGTGCGCCAGGTCCTCGGCATCGGCGCGATGCCCCAGGCGCCGCTGCAACCAGCCGCGCAACCAGGGGTGATGACGGGTGTAGAGGTGTTCGACGGGCGAGACGAGACTGTCGTCGTACATGTCAGGTCCAATGAGTAGTTAATGATAATACTTCTCATTTTAGTGTCCGGACCTGACGCTTGTACAGCCTCTACTGTTGCCACGTTCCCCCATAGGCAATACCGCGTTCATTCCCACGGGATTATTTTTCCCACGCCGCCTTGGGCATCAGCAAGCCATGATTGCCGTTGTACGCCGCGCGCGCAGGCGATTCCCAGCCCTGCAGTAGCGCCTCGTCGAGCCGGTAGATTTCTACGCCCAACGGGCGGCACACCGTCAGCGGGTCCTCGGCATCCGGGCCCCACATCGGCAACGACAGATCGCCGCCCGGGCAGGTAGACAAGGCGCACAGCAAGTCGATCTCGGCAAAGAACTCCAGATAATCGCCCTGCCTGGCCGGGCACGCCTTCATGAAATACAGGTCGTCGTGATTCAGGCCGGTGCATTGGAAGATATTCAACACATCGTGCACATCAAACTCGGTCAGGCCGTGGGGCAATACGGCGCGGGTCAGGTTGGAGTGGCAATGGTGGTGGAAGTCCTCGCCGGTGAGCATCTTGTTCACGTAAGGGTCGCAGCGCGTGCCCAACAAGTCATGCAGGCGCCCGCCGTGCTCGTCGATGCCGTAGCCGGCCAGGCTGTCATCGGTGATGGTCACCATGGGCCGCAGGAACGGCAGGTTCGACCATAAACGGTCATAGGTGCTGACATGGGCGCCTTGCAACTGGCGGGTCCGGGCCGCCCACAGGCGCTCGCGTGGGTCATTGGCATTCCAGACGTTGAAGTCACCAACCTGCGGGCCCACCGGGGTGGTCACACGGAACACATGGCCTGCCGGCACTTTCCAGGCGCGGCCGGTGCGGATCGGCACTTCAAACTGCTCGACCAGGGTGCGCCCGGCCACGGACTCGCGCACGCGATCGTAAAACGCCTGGTCGACCTGCAAGGCGGCACCCTTGCTGACTTGGTAGGCGGCGGGATAGTCCTTGTACATGGCGGGGTGCTCCGTGGCAGGATTTTGCAAGACCATACAACGTGGCATGTGGCGTGCGCCATGCACACAACCCGAAGTGGGAGGGCTTTTGTGGGAGCGGGCGTGCCCGCGATGGCGGTGTGTCAGTCAATTAGTTTTAACCTGACACACTGCTATCGCGGGCAAGCCCGCTCCCACAAGGGGATCTGCGTTGTTAGCTGAACTCGCCAGAAACCTGCGACCACAGGCTGACCTTCTGCCCGCGCTGCTTGAAAAACTCGATCTCGCGCTTGATCCCCGAACTCAAGTCCCAGCCCGGCAGATCGAGGATGATCAATTCTTCCATCATCTCCATAAACAGCACATCCACCGGTGCCCACAGCTTGCCGATGGTTGCGCTGTCCTTGCCTTCAAAGGCCAGGTTGATCGGGTGCGACATGGACACCTGGCTGAACACGGCATGACCCGACGCGATGATCGTGGCGGCCACCTGGTTGCACCGGATAAAGCGCTCGTGGGTGACGTTCGCATCGGCGTGGCTGTAGGGGCAGGCCAGAAAGATCTTTCTCATTGTTACCTCAGGGCAATGCAAGGGCACGCGCCCTTGCGGTGATTAAACAGTTGCCGTCATACCGCCTGGGCAGCGGTCACACCGGGGGTGTCGGCCTCTTCGCGCTCGCGTTCCTGCGCTTCGTAACGCTGGGCGGCAGGCACGGAGATCTTGATCGCAATCGCCACCGCAAGCAGGCCGCCAAACAGCTTGGCCAGCAGGATCGGCATGATCAGCGTCGGTTGGAAGTTCGCGGTAAAGGCCAGGTGATCGCCAATGGTGGCCTGGGCGCAGACACCCAGGGCCACGCACAGGACCTTGTCCCGGGCATTCATCTTCTTGAACAGGTGGTAGACCGCGATGATGTTGGCAAACACCATGATAAATGCCGCCGCGCCATCGGCCGACAGCCCGATGTGCCTGCCCAGCACTTCCATGGGTTTCTTGCAGTAGCGGTTGAACAGGTAGCAGATCGGGAACGTACCGGCGAGCATGATGCCGATATAGCCGGCAATCTCGATGGCGCGGAACAGCTCCTTCTCGTCAGCGAACATCGGGTCGAAGCCCCACACCCCGAAGTTTTTCATGAAGAACCCGGTGAAGTGCTCGACGATGGCCAGCGCCAGGACGATCTTGATAAAGGCATCCATCAATTTACCGAACACCAGGAACCCGGCCACCATCCACGCCGCCCGGTAGCGCAGGCCGGCAGCCAGCAGGAAGCAGAACACAAACAGTGGCGCGAGCAAGCGCACGCAATCGACAAAATCCAGGCTCAGGTAATGCAGGGCCGGCGAAGTGGTGGACACGATGTCGCGCACCGGCAGGTTGAAGGCGGTGATCATCATCAGCGACGCCAGCACCGCAAACGGGATGCTGATCAAACCGGCCATGGCCCCCAGCGCCAGGTACTTGTGGTCCTTGCGTTCGAGCATCATCAGGCCGACCGGGATCAGGTAGACAATGGTCGCGCCAGAGGTGTAGCCGACGATCATGGCAGTGATCCACATGTCGCGGTTCGCCGCCAGGGCATCGGCAAGCTGGTAGCCGCCCATGTCCACGGCGATGATCGACAGCGCCGCAATCGACACGTCCGACCCCATCGCGCCGAAGTACGGCCCCAGGGCGACCTCGATGAATTTAGATAGGTACGGGATCGCCACCATGATCCCCGCCTGCGCCAGGAACACCGGGCCAATGGAGTGGATGCCGTTGACAAACTCCTTGCCCAGGCCGCTGTCCGGCTTGATCACGGATGCAAACGCGCCAACCACCGCGCCGATCATGATCAGGTAAATAACGTAGTTGCCGAATTCCGCCATTGCTTTCGCTCCATCTGTACTGAATCAATTGTTGTTGTAGGAGTACGCCCCAGTTCGGTCGCTCCATTGGCCAAACGCGTTTTACAGCCCCATTTGCGGCGCTTTCACACCCTATTACTAACCACTTCCCATGCCAATCGTGTGTTTTATGTGGTTTTGCCGGTTAAACACAGTGGAATCGGTCAATTCTATTGCGTAATCTCTAGCCACACCGTTCAAGGCTGCGCACTCTATGGCCGTGAACGACAAACGCCAATACCAAGTTCACGCCACCTGCGCTGGCGCTCAAGCGCCCCAACACGCACTGCTGCGGCATCATTTGAGTGCCTCGGTAACAGCGCTGCGCACCGGTGGCGCACTCACGTAGCATTAAGAGGATGATTGCCCATGCGCCCCAATGAACGACGCCAACATATCCTTGAACTGCTACGCCAGCGTGAACGCATCTCGGTCGACGAGTTGGCACGCACTCTCGGCACTTCGCAAGAGACCATTCGCCGCGATCTCACGGCCCTGGCCGAAGACGGCCAGGTCACCAAGTTCCATGGCGGTGCCTCGCTGCCCCCCAGCGGTGAACACGAGAACGCCTTCCAGACCCGGATGAATGAGTTCTCTGCGCAAAAACGTGCAGTGGCGCGCTTCGCCGCCGGGCTCTATGCGCCGGGCGACAGCCTGCTGATCGATACCGGCACCACTACCCTGTTCTTTGCCCGTGAACTGGCCAGGCTCAATCGCATCACGGTGATCACCAACTCCTTGTTGATCGCTGCCGCCATTGGCGCCAGCGGTAATCGCGTGTTCATGATCGGCGGCGAATACCGCCCCGAATCGGAACAGAATATCGGCGCCCTGGCCATGGAGCAGATCGCCCGCTTCAACGCCGAGCATGCCGTGGTCACCATTGGTGCCCTGAACAGCGACGGCGCCTTCGACTTCTCCATCGAAGAGGCGGAAATCACCCGCGCCATGATTGCCCGTACGCGCTACCTCACGGTGATTGCCGACTCCTCGAAGATGGGCAAGCACGCGCTGTTCCAGGTGTTCCCGTTGCAGCGCATCGACCGTCTGATCATCGACCGCAAACCCCTGGGCGAACTGGCCAAGGCCCTGGCCGAGGCCCAGGTTGAAGTCCTGGAAGCCCCCGCCCTGACCCGGCCCGAGTGGTAACCGTCAGCGCCAGTCGCGGCAACGCGTCACCGCTTCGCTGAACGTAGCCTGCCACTGCTGGGCCTGCGCGGCACTGACTTTCGGGTGAAAGCTGGTGCTGGTGTTACGCGGTGGCTTGAGGGCCACGCCCAGGCCTTTGGCCGCCAGCGCTGCGCAGCCGAACGCGGTCAATTCATCAAAGCGCTGGGTCACGATGCAACGCTGCAGGGCATCGGCGAGGAACTGCGCGAAATACGGGCTGCGCGCCAGGCCGCCATCGATGGACAGGTGATCGGTGACGCTGAGAAACCCGTCCATGGCCGTGATCACTTCCACACTGCGCAACGCCACGCCTTCGAGCACCGCCTGGCACATATCCTGGCGCGTGGTGCCGCCATTCATGCCAACCCACAGGGCCGCCGCGCTGCGGTCCCAATGGGGGCAGGCCAGCCCGGACAGCGCCGGCACAAACGCCAGTTGGCGACCAATGGCCGGGGGTTCGTCGAACGCCGCCAGTTCCGAAAAATCGCTGAACAAGCCAAGCCGCCCGGCCCACTCCACCGCCGCGCTGGCATCGTAGACGCCACCGTCCATGGCGTAAGTGGGTTTGCCCTCGATCTGCCAGGCAATGGTTGCCAGCAGGCCTTTTTCCGGGGCGCGGATGATCTGCTCGCCGGTCAAGGTCAGGGCAAACGCCCCGGTGCCGTAGGTGATCTTGGCGTCGCCCTCATTGCGGCAACCATGGCCGTAGAGCGAGGCTTGCTGGTCGACAATCGAGGCGGTGATCGGTGTGGCGCCGATCTCGCCAAAGTACCCGACGGTGTCGCGGATTTCCGGCAGGGTTTCCATCGGTACGCCAAACAGCTCGCAGAGCTGGCTGTCCCACTGCCCGGTCGCCAGGTTCATCAGCGAGGTGCGTGACGCGGTGGTGACATCGGTGGCAAAGACCCCGCTCAGGCGGTCGAGAAAGTACGCATCGGTGGTGCCCAGGCGCAGCCGCCCGGCGCGCAATGCGCTCTGTGCGGCCGGCAGGTTGCGCACGATCCACGCCAGCTTGCTCGCCGAAAAATACGGGTCCAGGGGCAACCCGGCAAGCTCCAGGGTCAGGGCTTCGCCGCCGTCGCCGCGCAACTGGGCGATCTCGGCCGACGTGCGATTGTCCTGCCAGACGATCACCGGGGACAACGGCTCGCCGGTCTGGGCATCCCACGCCAGGCAACTCTCGCCCTGGTTGGCAAGGCCGATGGCGTCCACATGGCCGGTGGCCTCCAGGCAGCGCTGCAGGTTATTGAGCAATTCCAGTGGATCGTGCTCCACCCAACCGGGATGGGGATGGTGTTGCTGATGGCGCAGCGAAAGCTGGATATCAGCTGACCCATTGTCACTCACCACCAACACACGGGTGCTGGTGGTGCCTTGATCGAGCGCGGCAATCCGCATGTTAAAGACTCCTCGGCAGGTCTTGTTCTTGGCCGACAAAGTCGACTTCCAGTTGCTGTACGCCCTGGGGCAGGTTCAGGCTGGCGATGGGTATCAATATCCGCCGCTCGGGCAGCGAACTGCCGGCGCGCGCCCAGATTTCCTCGCCATCGGCCCGTACCACCAGGCGGCCTTTCACCCCACGGCTGACCCGCAATTGCAGGTGTTGCAGACCTGCCACAGTAGACGGGTTCAGGCGTTGCGGCACGCAGAGCTTCACGTCGCCCTTGCAGGCAATCTCGATGCCCGGCGCGGCAGGCGGCAATTGCCCCAGCAGGTCGCGGGC
Organism: Pseudomonas sp. ICMP 8385; assembly: GCF_002699915.1. Taxonomy (NCBI): domain Bacteria; kingdom Pseudomonadati; phylum Pseudomonadota; class Gammaproteobacteria; order Pseudomonadales; family Pseudomonadaceae; genus Pseudomonas; species Pseudomonas sp. ICMP 8385. Next base: position 82,720 of record NZ_LKBY01000078.1, read on the forward strand.
GATCATCGTAGCGATCTTATGGCCTTCGCGAAACGACCAACCTGCCGTCTCGACGGGACGCAGCAGATTCCCCGCCGCAAAGTACACAGGATCGGAACAACGCCCGTATTGATCGATATGCGGGCCGCCACTGTTCGGGTCCAGGCGCAACTCGCTCAAGCGCACCAGGCTCGATTCCGGGATGAACTGGCCGGTGAGCAGTACGCCGTCACAATCGAAAGTCTGCGTCTGCCCATCGGCCAGGCGCACCGTCGCGCCCTCCACCCGCCCGGTGCCATGGATTTCCAGGAGCTGCGCGCCAAAATGCATCGGTACGCCACGCAGCCGTGGGTACAGCGACAGTGGCCAACGCGCCGTGGCCCGCGGGTTGGCCTCGATCATCGCCACCGGCCGGATCCCGGCGCGCCGGCAACTCATGACCGCCGACAGGCTGACCAGCTCGGTGCCGACGATCAACGGGCGTTCAAAGGGCTTGAGGTGCTCCAGGTACAGGTAGGACTGGAACGCGCCGGTATTGATCACCCCCAGCGGGCGATCGCCGCCCAGCAGGCGCGCCGAGCGCGGCGTTTCCCGGGCCCCGGTGGCGATCAGCACCCGCCGCGCCTGGATCACCTGGGCACCCTCCGGGCTGACCACCTCCAGGCGCCCGCCCGGGCCCATCTGCGTCACCGCGTGCTTGACGCGGATCTGCACCCCGGCCTTCAACGCCTGCGCGACGTTTTTGCGCGCATACGCCGGCCCCGTGTAGACCCGGCCGTATTCGCGCAACCCAAAGGGCGGGTGCCCACAATGGCGTGGGATCCCACCCGCCTCGGGCTCACGCTCGATCACCACCACCGTGCCAACGCCCAGCTTGCGCAAGGTGATCGCCGCCGACAGCCCCGACGGCCCGCCACCAATAATCGCGACATCAATGTTTTCGACTTCAATGGGCTGCATGACAAACACCTGTTGCAAGGGGAACCGCCAGATGACCCGCGCTCAGCTCAGCCACCCGCGCCCCACAATAAAACCCCTGGCAGCGCCCCATGCAGGCCCGCGTGCGGCGCTTCAAGCCGCCGAGGTCGCCGGGCGGCAATGCGCTGGCCAAGGCATTCTGGATTTCCCGCTGGGTCACCATTTCACAGTGGCAGACGATTTCGCCGTAGCCCGGGCGCTGGTAATCGCGCGGCAAATGTTCGGCGAGGTTGGGTAGCGTGGGCCATTGCAGGCTGGGCTCAGGGACCGGCGTGTGCTCGCGCTGATAGAGGCTGAACACGTGCCGGGCAATGCCCAGCGCCGCCGTCAGGCCGGTGGAGCGGATGCCGCCGACGCTGATCCAGTTCTTGCCTTCGACCCGCTGCACCCGGTACTCCTTCTTCTCCGTGGCCGGGCGCAGCGCGGCATAGGTGGCGGTGACCGGCATGCCGTCGAGCGCAGGAATCCGTTCGACGGCAGCGTCCACCAGTTGGCGCAGCACGTCGCTGTCGAGCCTTGCGTGCAGGCGGTCGTCCTGTTCTTCGGCGGTCGGCCCCACCAACAGGTTGCCGTACACCGTGCGGGTCAGCACGATGCCCTTGGTGCGTTCATTGGGCACCGGCAGGATGATATTGCCCAGATAGCGCGCGGCCGCCTTGTCGAACACCACGAACTGACCTTTGCGCGGGTGAATGGAGAAGCTCGATGCGCCCAGTAACTGTTGCTCCAGCACATCACCGAACAACCCGGCGCAGTTGATGATCGTACGACCACGGATAAACCCGTTGGTGGTCTCCAGGGCCCAGAGTTCGCCATCGAAATACCCGCCGTTGACCTCGGTATTGAAGCGCACCTGCGCCCCATTCATCAGCGCCTGGAGCAGGTAGCCCAGGGGCGCCGACCACGGGTCGATCAGGAACTCGCCGGGCACCTCGACCGCGCCCAGGGCGGTGTGGGCCAGGTTCGGCTCCAGGGCGCGCACCCGCTCGCGGCCGATCAGGCTGACATCGGCCACCCCGTTGGCGTGCGCCTGCTCGACGATGCCTTGCAGCTTGCCCAGGTCCTCGTCATTCCAGGCCACCACCATCGCGCCGGTCTTGAGCAGCGGCAGTGCCATCTGCTGATGAATCTGCAGGTACTCCTGGTAGCCATCCTTCATGCATTGCAGCTCCAGGCTGCCGGTGGGCGCATCGAAGCCGGTGTGCAGGATCGCGCTGTTGCCTTTGCTCGCCCCAGACAGGATATCCGGGCTTTTTTCCAGCAACAGCACCCGCGCCCCCTCCAGGGTAAAGCGCCGGACCATCGCGCATCCCACCACGCCACCGCCCACAACGATGACGTCGTAGATACCGCTCTGATTCGGGAAGGGTTTTGTCATGATCAAGCCTATGGGTGAAGTGAGCGCCTGTATTGCCATGGGTGGGTGCAGGGCATATGCCACTGACCGAATCGGGGTTGGAATGACCGATTGACCATGGCAGTTCACTCACGCCTCAAGGGGGCGGCGGCAGGACACACCGCTGTAGCCATGCAGATGCCTAATATTTATTGGCACCCAGGCTTTAAACATAACGTGGAAAGATTGACCGGTCCGTTGCGCACAAAGCGGATTCTGTCAAAAAGACGTTACTGTGAATTTGGCAACAGGCATAAAAATAGCTACTAGAATACACAAATACTTATAACTACGTTACTTTTAAACACACTTAGACCTAGCCCACCCCAATTTTTAAGGCCATGTTGCGCTTAACCGGCGCCGCTCAGTCATAAAACCAAACAAAATTGACCGATATCAAACATTAACCACATAAAAACCGCTTATTGACGACGTGGAGCCGTCTTTCTTCGCCCTCCTGGATAAAGACGTCGAAAGGGCCGGCCCAGGCCGGCTAGCCGACATATGAGGTAAATCACCAACGGCCAAAGCAAGGGAATCAACTTGAGGGAAAGCGCTACACAAGGCTAACGCCACGGTAGCTGTTCGCACCCGGGCCCATTCTTGAACCTTCAGGTGACAGACTTTATGCACACTATTGCCCATCTCCATAGCGCGCAACGCCAACCGCTGCTTCCACTCAACACGCCCCCGCTGCAAACGCTTTCGCGACAAACCCGCAACGCCCCTGCCACGGCGCCAGCCGAGCCGGCCCAAAGCGCCCGCGAAAAAGGCGATCACACGTTGGCCATGGCGTATCACTCGGCCCTGCTCCAGGCCGCCCGGCAAGAGACCCCTGTCACTATCAGCCCTATCCCCCCCGACTCCACATTCGGCCAATGGTGGGAGCAGTTGCGGCACGCCTTCAAATCGCCAGAAGTCCGGCAATGGATTAAAGAAAAAGGCATCAATACCCAGTCGTTCAAACTCAATCCGGCATCCGGCAGCCTCTCTTTTACGCTCCAGCACCACCTTGATCCCACACAGAAGCGCCACACTATCGGGCAAGACGACCCTCACTGGGCTGCGATCAGCGCGCCTGTCCTCCAGGCCGGGCAAGTCATTGCTGCGGGTAACGCCGATATGACCTTCACCCCGCCAGCCACCGATCTCGACGAGCCGGTTCCGTATGAGGTGGTCGGGGGCTTTTATACAGAACCCCGGGGCCTTAGAGGCCCTGCGCTGCACCAGCAGGCTGCGCAAATCGACCGAAACCAGGGCTTTACAAAACTTGACCCGAACACCTCAGCCGGTTTGATCAAAGCGCGCAGCGAAGGCGAACTCCAGAACCAGAGAGCCGCGGTGGGCGATATTTACAACCGGTACAACGCCAGCGCCAGCCTGCGTCATCTGGCAAGCGCAGTAAAAACGGACAGCGAGGATGTGGGACACATCAAGGATGAATTGAAAAGGACCAGGATCGATCTGGACGTCGACAGTACCTACCAGCCAGACAACACTGGCCAATCGGGCACTGTCAGCCTGCTGCAATTGCTGGAGGACCATGGCTGGGATATCCCCAGTACTGACGAACAACTGCTGAACCTGGCAACCGCCCTCTCCACTGCGCAGCCCAAGGCTCCCGCCCATGGCAACCTGGGCGGCGCCCTGTCCTGGCCCGTCCCCCTTGACCCGGGCAGCCAGGAACAGCTCAGGCAAGACCTGCGCACGGGTAAAGTCGGCGATATCGCGTTGGGCCCGTTTGACAGCGTCCTGGCGTATCTCCTGAACAACCGGCCCCTTACGCCTGAGGAACAGCGTAACCCGCGACCGTTGATCGACAGCTTGCTCAAGTCACCCAGGGGCGAGGCGCTGGGCCAGGCCCTCCAGGCCACCTTCGAGGCGCGCGCCATCAAAGGTAGTGCGGCCGACTGGCTGCTGGCCGCCTTGAGTGTGGGGAGCAACAAGAATGAGGCTGGGGATAGGGCCAATATTGAAGGTTATCAATTGTTCTCATCTGATAATCAAGGCAAGTCCGCATCAACGGTCCTCCAGGAGGTGACCGATCACCTGACCGTCCCCGGCAAGACCCCAGCCCCGGTTGCATCGGTACACGCCCACCTGATGCTCGCCAGCCGGGCCCCGGAATTCCTGGTCAAGGGTGTGCCCGAGCAGGTGGTCATCGGCACCCACAGCTGGGTCAGCTTTGCCACCGCCGTCGCCCGTATCGAAGCCAAAGCGCCCGGGGCGACGGCGGCGATGAGTTATGCGCACGTCATGCTCGAAGGCAGCATTGCACCGATCACCGATGACGAACGGCGCATTGAATATGCCGCCCAGAACCAAGCCATCAAGCACTGGGCGGTTGCCAACGGCATGGCCCCTCCAACGACCGACGCGGCCATGACGGCGGTGCGCAAGGCCTTCGATGCGCAAATCAGCGAGCTCAGAGAGGCGGCTGAAACGCAAATAGGGGATCTGCCATCAGCCAAGGCCATGGCGCTGGAACAGTTGAAAAAAGCCCTGCCGGACATGGACCCGGCACTGTTTGAAAAAAAATGCATCACCTCGACGCCCTCCAGCAGGCACTTTCCTGGACCTTATTCGATCCTGGATCTGTACAGGGATGGCCGAGGTCTGCGCGCAGCACCCGACTCGTCCGATGAATGGAAGGAGACAACAAATCAGTTTTTTAACGCGATTACTGCCGGACTCATCCCGACGAAAACGGCTGGCGCTCCTGCAGCCTGGGTCTCTTCAGAGGCGGCAATAAAAATTGACGATGTCCTGGCCACCCTTCAAACACTGCCGGGCCCGCAAGAGCCATTCGACAAGGCCTTTACGGATTACTCCAACGCCGTCACAAAAACGACGTCTGCGCAGATCAAACACCTTATTTCCAAACTGCCGCTGGAAGATCGGAAAAATCTCGAGTTTGGTGAAATCACCATCCGCAAGGAAAGTGACTACTACAAAGAGGACCGTGTCCGGCGGGTTGCCCCGGGAGCCCTGCTGGTTGAGACCAAGCGCGGCGGCAACGTCATGACCTATGAAATCGACCGGTCGAAGGGCACCATCACCCAGCGCCCGGGCCAGACTTATGATGAGACCCGTCCAAGCGGCGGCTTTTCCCCTGCCCCGGGTAAGTTATATGACGTGATCAAGCCTACGGGGCAGTATGCCGCCGGGATCACGGATGAACACCAAGGTGCGCAAGGCACGCCTGACAGCTTTGGCAGTGCCAGGACCCGCTATATCGTGGATGCCGTGATCAAGGACATGGATCTGCCGGAGGTGAAAAAGTACGCCCAGGGAGCCACGACGTTTGATACTGAAGTCCCCACCTATAAGAAAATCGAAGAGTTTGTACTCAACCTGATCCCGCTCAGGTCAGCGATCACCAAGTTCATCGCCGGCGACGTTCCCGGCGGCATTGCCGACCTGGCCTTCGATATCTTTGGGTTCGCGGTCGGCCTGGGGGCCGCCGCCAAGGGGGCGAAGGCTTTATCCGCCGGGGCTTCGGCATTGGCCAAGGTCGGGCATGGCGTGAAGATCCTCGGCCGGGCGGCGGTGGGTGCGCTAAACCCCTTGAGCGGTATTGATGACCTCGTGCGCCAAGGGGGCATTGCCGCCTATAAGGGGGTCAAGCAACTGCGCGGCTCCTACCGGAGTGTCAACCTGCTTGAACTGGCAAAAAGACCCGATATCGCTGAAGGCACATTCAAGGCACTCAACAGCCCAAAGCGCAATGGAATCCTGGCCAAGTTCGACGAGGCCACACAACGGTGGTACGCCTTCAATCCGCGTACCCAACAAGCGTTCGGCAAAGCGCTGGAGGACTTCTCCGTCGCCCCTCTCCAGTCAACCGACCTCAATCGTTTGCCACCCCTGGGCAGCGATGATGTGACCCGGGCCGCCAGTCAGCAGCACGGCTTGGCAGCCAGCGGTACGTTCACGGCGGGGCAAGAGATTGTCGAGGGCAATGCCGTCCTCTTTCAGGGCAATTGGCATCAGTACGATGCCGTGAAGAAACGCGCCTTCGGCCCCCCGCTGAAGGATTTCAAACCAAGCCGGGTAGCGGCCAGTGGCGAGATAAGGCCGGTGGACGCCGATCTGGTGGGTTATGAATCCAGACACGTAGCGCCGGACGAACTGTCAACCAAGGGGTTACAAGGCAATGTGTATGTAGGCCGAAGTAAAAAAGAATATGTAAAGGTCGACGGGATACTCTATGAATCCCAGGTGAAGGATGGCCAGCGTATCATCCGGCATCCCGCCCGCGCCGCGCCCGATATACCGGTCAGGGACCTGGGCGCTGCCGGATGGGAGCCCACCTCCAGGTCCGCACGCCTGCCGGGGGGCGCGGGAAATGCGCCAACGCCGTGGAAACTCGGCGACACGACCTACGTAGTGCCGATGGACGATATCAAAACGGCCAGTCATGCAAAGTCCCCCTTTGCCCTCAATTACAAGGGCGTAGACCAGAGCGTCACCTTCGACAGTTCAGTCGGTGCCTGGAAAGCCACCAACCTCTCGACGGGTGTAGAGGGGAGCAGCCATACGTATTTCTGGCGAAGCGGCAAAGGCAAATGGCAGCAGGGAACGCTCAAAGAACTTAAACAAGCCAAGCAAGCCGACGCCCACAGATTCCAGTTTGTTGATGTCCCCGCTGCGGCAAGCGTAAGTCTGCCCAAAGATCTAAAGCCGATCCCCACAGAACTTCATTATTTTTGGGCCGGTCAGGATATCCCGCCCCATCTGGTCGAAAACATGGCCCACAATGCAGTCAAAGCATCGGGGTATAAATCCATCCTGCATGTCGATGCGGATAACCCAGCCGTTTTCCAGAAAATCAAAAGTGACCTGGCGCGCAAAGCCCCAGGCCTGAACGTGGCAAACCTCAATGACGACGAGGTTTTCAAACAATTTAAAAACAGTGATATGTACAGCTTCTTTCGCAAAGGACAAGGGCAAAACCTGGCGGCTGCCTCGGACGTCGCACGTTATCCGATAATGGACAAATACGGGGGGGCCTATCTCGACACCGATGACATCATTCAAGCCGATGTCGGCAGTGACATATTGCAGGCGGGGTCGAATGACATCCTCCTCAACAGGCCGATTCTCCATAAACTTACCGGTTACAGACCGTTCTACAACACCAGCAGCTTTGCAACACAGCCTGGTAACCCGTTGCTTAAAGAAATGTCTGCCCAGATGCACAAAAAATTTGCCGACAACAAGGCCTATTTCGCCGCCAATCGGCCCAAGGCCGCCAGGGGCGCCGATGGCCAGATCCAATACACCCCTGAATTCGAAGCCTATGAGCGCAAGATCTTCGAGACGGTGGGTCCCAACCTGTTTAATGACGTCTTAAAGTCAAAACGACCTGATATGTATGATCTGGGCTTCGACAAACTTGCCAAAAAATATGAGTTTGTCGGTAAGAAATTTGTCCCCTCCGGGCCACTCACGGATGTCAACGCCGACTTACGTCAATACTACGAAAGCAAAGGGATTACGCCGCCAGCTCTCCTGGGCCTGAACGTTCAGAAAGCGAAGAAGCACTACATACCGCTTTTCCACCAGTTCAACGTCAAGATCGGTGCCGAGCATTCGTGGCTCACTGCCTGAGCGAATCGCAGCGGTGACACCGTTGGCCCCCGGATCGCAGTTGCGATGCGGGGCCAACGGTCCGTGCGTAGACCTCAATACCCCGCCACCACCCATCGCACCTTCAGCAACGCCCCACGCAGGGCGTTTTTTTCCACCGAGCCCAACGCCAGGCGAATCGCATGGGGCACCTGCGCTGACACCGAAAACGGCTCGGCCGTGGACACCGAAATATGCTCGCGCGCCAGCGCCATGGTGATCTGATCCGCCCGGGCCTCTTCGCCCAGTGGCAGCCACAAAAAGTACGACGCGGGATGGGCAATGTAATCCAGCCCGGCCAACACCTGCGCCGCCAACGCCTGCCGGGTCTTGGCGTCCGTGCGCTTTTGCGCCTCCAGTTGCAGCACCGTGCCATCGTCGACCCAGCCTGCGGCAATGGCCGTCATCACCCCTGGCGCATTCCACACAGTGGCCATGATTGTGCGCTCCAACGCCGGCACCCATGCCAGCGGCGCGGCGACGAAACCCACGCGCAGGCCGGTGGCGACACTCTTCGACAGGCCGCCCACATACACTGTGCGCTCAGGGGCCAATTGCGCCAGCGGTGCCGGCGCCTGCTCGGCGAGGAAGGCGTAGGCGGCGTCTTCGATCAGGATCAGCTCATGCTCACGGGCGATGCGCACCAGTTGCTCGCGCTGTTCGATGCCCAGCACCCAACCCAGCGGATTGTGCAAGGTCGGCATGCAGTACAGCGCCCGCACCGGCCGGCGGCGACACAACTGTTGCAGCGCCGCAAGATCAGGGCCAGTCGGTGTGACCGGGATCGCGGCGATTTCCAGGTGCAAGGTCTCGGCCAGCACCTTGAAACCGGAATAGGTCAACGCATCCACCGCAATCACATCGCCCGGCTTGAGCAAGGCCATCATCACCACCGCCAAGCCGTGCTGCGCACCGCTGACCATCAGCACCTGCTCGGCCGCGACACTCAAGCCACGGTGCAGCAGATGCCGGGCCATGGCCGCCCGTTCATGGGCGCGCCCGGCATGGGGCTGGTAACGCAGCAACGCTTCCAGGTCGCCGGACAACGCCAACTGGCGCAAGGCCGTGCGCAGCAGGTCGGCCTGGCCCGGTAACGACGGGTAGTTGAAATTCAGGTCGAGCATGCCCGCCGCCACCGCCATCTGGCCACTGCCCTGCCCGGGTGCCAGGGCGATTTCCCGCACAAAGGTGCCACGCCCGGTCTCGCCGCTGACCAGGCCCATGGCCTCCAGCTCGCTATACACCCGGCTGGCCGTGGCCAGGGCCAGGCCATGGCTGGCTGCCAGTTGCCGGTGGGTGGGCAGGCGGGTGCCGGGCACCAGGGTGCCAGCCCGGATATCCCGGGCAAAGGTATCCACCAACGACTTGTAACGGGCACGGGGCATGGGCGATGTATCCATGACAATTTTTTGATTGCCCCAATCTTCAGCCCTAGGATGCCCGCAACGCAACCCTCCCCCTACGAGTGCCCCCTGCATGGAACAGACCTCCCGGATGATCACCCCCGAACACAGCCGCAGCGGCTGGATCAATGGCTTGATCGGCGTGCTGATTTTCAGCGGCTCGTTGCCCGCCACGCGCCTGGCGGTGCTGGAATTTGCACCGGTGTTTCTCACCGTGGCCAGGGCCAGTATCGCCGCAGTGCTGGGCCTGAGCCTGTTGTGGCTGTTCCGGGAAAAACGCCCGGCGCGCCACCAGTGGGGGCCGTTGCTGATTGTCGCCCTGGGGGTGGTGATCGGCTTCCCGCTGCTCACCGCCCTGGCCTTGCAGTACGTGACTTCGGCCCATTCCATCGTGTTTATCGGCTTGCTGCCCCTGGCCACGGCGGTGTTCGGCGTACTGCGCGGCGGCGAGCGGCCGCGCCCGGTGTTCTGGCTGTTTTCGATCCTCGGCAGCCTGTTGGTGATGGGCTACGCCCTGGCCCAGGGCCTGAGCGCCGCGCCCGCCGGTGATGGGCTGATGCTGTTGGCGGTGCTGGTGTGCGGGCTGGGGTATGCCGAAGGGGCCACGCTGTCACGCAGCCTTGGCGGCTGGCAGGTGATCTGCTGGGCGCTGGTGATATCGCTGCCGGTGGTGGCGCCGTTGACCTTGCTGCTGGCCCCCGCCTCCTTCGCCGGGATCAGCCTGCCAGCCTGGTTGAGCCTGGGTTACGTGGCGCTGTTCAGCATGTTGATCGGCTTTGTGTTCTGGTACCGCGGGCTGGCCCAGGGCGGCATCGCGGCGGTCGGCCAATTGCAATTGCTGCAACCGTTTTTCGGCCTGGCGCTGGCGGCCGGCCTGCTGCATGAACAGGTGAGCCTGGGCATGCTGGCGGTGACTGGCGCGGTGATTGCCTGCGTGGCCGGAGCGAAGAAGTTTGCGCGTTAGGGGCGTAGGCCTTTAGGCTCGTGGATTGGCCCAAGAACAATAAGGATCCACGATGCCCACCCCTTCCCTGCAAGACACCACCGCGCCAGATGGCGTCTGTTACGGCTGCGGCCCGGGCAATGCCCATGGGCTGCAGATCAAGAGCCGCTGGGATGCGGACGGCGTGCATATCGTCGCCGAGCACCTGCCCGACGCCCAGTACTGCGGCTGGCCCGACCTGGTCTACGGCGGCCTGATCGCCATGCTGGTCGATTGCCATTCCAACTGGACCGCCATGGCCTACCACTACCGCGCCGAGCAGCGCGAACCGGGTGAGTTGCCGCGTATCGACTGCGTGACCGGCAACCTGGGGATCAAGTTCATCAAGCCCACCCCCATGGGCGTGCCACTGACCCTGCGCGCCAGGGTCGAGGGCGAGGTCGGGCGCAAGAGCCGCGTGGTTTGCGAGGTGTATGCAGGCGATGTGCTGACGGCGATTGGCGACTCGATCTTCGTGCGTGTCGATACCGGGCAACTGGCGGCGACGGCCCATGGCCGACCTGCCTGAGAATGGTCTACATTCAACGCCACGTGCCGAAAAAAGGAACCTGACGATGACGCGCCTGACCGCCAAAGACTTTGCCCCCGAACTGCTGGAACTCTACGACGGCTATGCCCACGGCAAGATCAACCGTCGCGAGTTTCTCGACCGTGCGGCCCTGTTCACCTTTGGCGGCCTGACCGCCTCGGCGCTGCTGGCCTCCCTGAGCCCCAACTACGCCCTGGCCGAACAGGTGAAGTTCACCGACCCAGACATCGTTGCCGACTACGTCACCTACCCTTCGCCCAAGGGCAACGGCCAGGTGCGTGGTTACCTGGTGCGTCCGGCAAAGGCCAGCGGCAAGCTCCCGGCGGTGGTGGTGGTCCACGAAAACCGTGGGCTCAACCCCTATATCGAAGATGTCGCGCGGCGCCTGGGCAAGGCCGGGTTTATCGCCCTGGCACCCGATGGCCTGACCTCGGTGGGCGGCTATCCCGGCAATGATGAAAAAGGCGTGGCACTGCAACAGACCGTCGATCCGACCAAGCTGATGAATGACTTCTTTGCCGCCATTGAGTGGCTGATGAACCATGACGCCAGCACCGGCAAGGTGGGCATCACCGGCTTCTGCTATGGCGCAGGCGTGACCAATGCGGCGGCCGTGGCCTACCCGGAACTGGGCGCGGCGGTGTCGTTCTATGGACGCCAACCCGAGGCCAAGGACGTACCGAAGATCAAGGCACCGATCATGTTGCATTTCGGCGAGTTGGACACGCGGATCAACGAAGGCTGGCCGGCCTATGAGGCGGCGTTGAAGGCCGCTGGCACGACCTATGAAGCGTATATCTACAAAGGGGCCAACCACGGCTTCCACAACGACTCGACCCCGCGCTACGACGATGCTGCGGCGAACCTGGCCTGGGAGCGTACCTTGGGCTGGTTCCGTAAATACCTCGTGTAATTGCGGCGGGCTGGCAGGTGATGCTGGGTTTATGGACGCCATCGCGGGCAAGCCCGCTCCCACAAGGGATCTTTGTCGGACACACATTTGCGCTGCATCCCAAATCAAATGTGGGAGCTGGCTTGCCTGCGATGGCGTCCGAGAAGCCACCGTCACCAGCAAGCCAGGCGCCTACAGGTTCGTCACCTGCTCCAGCAGCCATTGCTTGAACGCCAGCATTGCCGGGGTTTCAGCGCGTGACTGCAGGCGCGTCAGCCAGTAGCTGCCGGTGCTGATGCCGATATCAAAGGGCTGGCGGATCACGTCCTGGGCCAACTGCCGCGAGAACATCATCGCCGGTGCCAATGCTACGCCACTGCCCTGCAACGCCGCTTCCATCATTGCCAGGGACGAGTCAAACACGATACTGCGCGGCACCAGGGTGTCGGCGGGCAAGCCTGCGGCCTGGAACCAGAGGTTCCATTCATCCGCCCGGTAAGAGCGCAATAGCGTGTGTTTCAACACATCACCCGGGCCATGCAACTGGCGGGCAATCGCCGGCACGCACAACACCCTCAGCGGTGCCGCCAGCAACTCACAGGCGTGGGTGCCATGCCAGGCGCCAGCGCCAAAGCGGATCGCATAATCCAGGCCCTCGGCCGCCACATCCACGCGGTTGTTATGGGTCGACAGGCGCAAGTCGATAAACGGGTAGCGCGCCTGGAAATCCGCCAGGCGCGGCAGCAGCCAGCCCACCGCAAACGTGCCCACAGCCCCCACCGTCAGCACTTCTCGGTAATGCCCGGCCTGGAACTGGCCGAGGGTCTGGGCGATGCGGTCGAAGGACTCGCGCAGCACCGGCAACAGCGTCTCCCCTTCGCGGGTGAGCATCAGGCCACGGGGCAGGCGCTTGAACAGGGTGACGTTGAGTTGGGCCTCCAGGCTCTTGACCTGGTGACTGATCGCCGCCTGGGTCACACACAGTTCGATGGCCGCCCGGGTAAAACTCAAATGCCGGGCAGATGCCTCGAAGGCGCGCAGTGCGTTAAGGGGCAGATGGGAACGCAACATGGTTTAAGCCCAAATTTTTCTAATGACTGGTGCGAGATATCATCGGTTGTCCAGGGCCGGAAAACTGCCTATCTTGGCCACGCCTGCGCAGGCCGCGAGACACCCGATCATCCTCATGGAAGCGACCTCATCATGTACCAACACGTGCGCAACGTCACGATTCTCAGCCTATTGATCGGCGCCGGCAACTGCATGGCCGCCGACAATCTGCGCCAGGTGGTGGACGCCACCGTCAAGCCGCTGATGCAGCAACAGGCCATTCCCGGCCTGGCAGTCGCCATCGTGCAGGACGGCAAGGCCCGATACTTTAACTACGGTATCGCCGCCAAGGACAGCCAGCAGCCCGTCAGCGAAAACACCCTGTTCGAGATCGGCTCGGTGAGCAAGACCTTCGCCGCGACCCTGGCCGGTTATGCCCAGGCCACCGGCAAGCTCAAGCTCTCTGCCCCAGCCAGCGACTACTTGCCAGCCTTGCGCGGCAGCCTGTTCGATCACATCAGCGTGCTCCAACTGGGCACCTACACCGCAGGCGGGCTGCCGTTGCAGTTCCCCAGCGAGGCGGACAATGCCCAGCAGATGATCGGCTACTTCCAGCACTGGAAAACCGCTTTCGCCCCCGGCACCCAGCGCCAATACTCCAACCCCAGCCTGGGCTTGTTCGGCTATCTGGCGGCGCACAGCCTGCAGCAACCTTTCGACGTGGCAATGGAACAGACCCTGCTGCCCAAGCTCGGCCTCAAGCACACCTATCTCACGGTGCCCAAGGCCCAGATGGGCCTGTATGCCCAGGGCTACGACAAGGCCGACAAGCCGGTGCGCGTCAGCCCAGGGGCGTTGGACAGCGAAGCCTACGGGGTGAAGACCAGCCCGGCGGACCTGGCTCGCTACATGGCGCTGAACATGCACCCGACGTCGCTGGAGCAGTCGCTACAACAGGCGATTGCCGCCACGCACACGGGTTATTACACGGTCGAAGGCACCACCCAAGGGCTTGGCTGGGAGATGTACGCCTACCCGCTGAGTGTTGACGCCTTGGTCGACGGCAATTCGACACCCATGGCCATGGAGCCGCACCCGGTCAAATGGCTGACACCCGCCCAGCCGCTGCGCGCCAATACCCTGGTGAACAAGACGGGCTCGACCGGCGGCTTTGGCGCCTATATCGCTTATGTACCGAGCAGAGGCATCGGCGTAGTGATCCTGGCAAACAAGAACTACCCCAATGCCGAGCGGGTGAAAGCGGCCCATAGAATCTTGCAGGCGATGGAGCAATAGCTCACCTTTTTTGAACCCGGCATAGTTCCAATGTGGGAGCGGGCTTGATCTTCAGGCCGCCAGGCCTTTGCCGGCCCGTTCCAGATTGCGCCACAACCAGGGCGGCAACACCTCCGGGTCGAGGCTGTCGATCAGGTTCTTCAGGCCCAACCCCAACTCCGTATCCCCCTCGATCACCAGCCGCCGACGGAAGAACAAGGTGTCCGGGTCTTCCTGGCGGCTGGCCAATAACAGGAACTCGCGCCAGTTACCGCTGATGGTCACCTGGGCCTCGGCCCGCTCGGCAATGCGCAGTCCTTCGCGGCCCAGGGTCAGGTACCAGCGCAAGCCCAGGTCGGGAATGCGCAGGCACATCCAGCGCCCGCGCAGCAGTTCAAAGCCGCCATCGCGCAAGGGCTCGGCCAGGCAGCGATTCAGCGCCTGTTGCAAGGCCAGGCGTTGCACCACAAAGGGCACCTTGCGCATCAGCGGCAGTAAGCGGTCGGCGCCCTTGAGCAGCCATTGCTTGCGATTCAGCACAGCCCCACCTCCTCGACCCGCAACATCCCGGCCTGGCCATGCCAGTAGCCATTGCAGCCTTCGACAAACACCGGCGGTGTGGCGCCCTGGCGCACCCGGTCAAAGGCTTCGACGATGCCCACCATGCCTTGCGCCCGTGGGCTCAGGCGCAACAAGTCAGCGCCGCAACTGACCAATCCCGGGTAGTCGGCCAGCAGGTTGGTGACATCCGCCGACATGGTCTGGATGCCATTTAACGTGAACAGTGCCTGCCCCTCCTGACTGGTCAAGGCCATGCCATCGGGGTAGTTGAGGCAGCAGAACTGGCAGTCATCCTTGGGCCGGTTTTGCGCCCGCGCCGTAAAGCAGCGGGCCGAATAGGCCAGGGGCAGATGCCCATAGGCGAAGACTTCGACTTGCGGCAACGGCCGGCCCAGTTCCTGCACCTGCTCCAGCACATCGCCAATCAGCGTGGCCGAGCATTCCACCGGCGGCACCCAGCGCATCATCCCCGCATCCAGCAACTGCACGAGGGCGTGGCCGTTATACAGGTTCAAGGCCGGGCCGCCGACAAAGGGCAACTTGCGCTCGGCAAGCAGTTGCACGGCGCCCATATCATTGGCTTCCACCAGCACCTCGCCGTTGTCACACAGGCGGCGCAGGCTCGACAGCTCCGACGCGGCCTCGATCAGGGTCAGGCTCGACAGCACGATTTGCGCCTGACCCGCCGACTGCAATTCGCGGCCCAGGCCCAACCACTGGTCGAGGTTGAACGCGCGGCGCTTGGAGCACACGGTTTCCCCCAGGTAGATCACATCCAGCGGCAGGCTGGCCATCTCGCTGTAGAACTGCCCCAGTTGTTGCTTATCCCAATAAAACAGCACCGGTCCCAGGCTGAGTTTCATGTGCGGTTCCTCATTGCCACGAACGATGGTAGGCGCCCAGGGTGGTCTGGCTGCCTTCGGATAGACCGGCCAGCACGCTGCGCCACTGGTCCTTGACCACAAAACGCTGTGGCGCGCTGCGGTGGGCATCCAGCGCGGCGCGCCAGACCCCGGTGACTTGCTCGACATACGCCGGGCTGCGCTGGCGGCCTTCGATTTTTACCGCTTCGACGCCCATGGCGATCAACTCGGGGATCAGGTCCAGGGTGTCGAGGCTGGTGGGTTCTTCGAGGGCATGGAAGCGCTTGCCATCGACCATGAAACGGCCCTTGCACAGGGTCGGGTAGCCCGCCGGTTCGTCCGGGGTGTAGCGGTCGATCAGCACTTCGCTCAGGCGCGCACTCAGGCCGTCGGCGTCTTCGCTCCAGCGCACCGCCTTGGCTGGCGAGCACACGCCGCACAGGTTCGGCGATTCGCCGGTAATGTACGAAGACAGGTGGCAACGGCCCTCGGCCATGATGCACAGGCTGCCGAAACCGAAGACCTCGATCGGCACCGAACTGCTGGCAGCCACCTGCTTGACCTGGGCCAGGGACAGCACCCGAGGCAGCACCGCACGGCGGATACCGTAGCGCTCGGCATAGAACTGCAAGGCCGCCGCATGGGTCGCAGAGCCCTGTACCGAGAGGTGCAAGGCCATTTGCGGATGGCGGTGACTGGCGTATTGCAGCACCCCCGGATCGCCGGCGATCAGCGCATCCACGCCATGGTCGGCAGCGCGGTCCACCGCCCGTTGCCAGCGCTCCCAGCCCTTGGGCTGCGGGTAGGTATTGACCGCCACATACAGCTTGCGCTGGTGCTGCCGGATATGGGCGACGGCGCCGTCGAACTGCTTGTCGTCCATGTTCAGCCCGGCAAAATGCCGGGCGTTGGTGTCATCGCGAAACCCCACATACACCGCATCGGCACCTTGGCGCACGGCGGCTTTAAGCGCAGGCAGATTGCCTGCCGGGCAGACCAGTTGCATGGTTGATCCTCATCAAAAAATTCATCACCAACACCGCATATCCCTTGTGGGAGCGGGCTTGTGTGGGAGCGGGCTTGCTCGCGATTACGGTGTGTCAGGCAATTTAAATGTTGACTGATCAGCCGCTATCGCGAGCAAGCCCGTTCCCACATTGACCATCACCACCATCGGCACCACCGGCAGCTACTGCATCAGTTCGGCAAAAGACACGAACCGCACCAGCCCGCCCTTCTCCACCACCTGTTCACGTTCCACAATCGCCAGGCCATCGGCCCAGCAGGCGGCGCTCAACATCGCCGAGCTTTGCCGTGGGTGCAGGCAGACCCGCGCCTGGCCATCGATGCCCGGAGTCAAGCGGGCGCGCAGGTATTGGCGACGACGGTTGCGCTGGGTCCAGGCAAAGTCGGCCGGCAGTAGCATCGGCACCGACGTGACCTCAGTCACACCCTGGGCACGCAACAGAAACGGCCGCACCACCACCAACGCGGTAATCAGCGCCGCCGAAGGGTTGCCGGGCAAGCCGATCCACGGCTTGCCGGCGACATCGCCAAACGCCAGGGGTTTGCCCGGCTGGATCGCCAGGCGCCAGAAATCAACGCGGCCCAGTTCCTTGATCGCCTGCTTGAGGTGATCTTCCTCGCCCACCGACACCCCGCCGGAGGTCAGCAGCAGGTCGCATTCCGAGGACGCCAGGCTCAATGCATCGCGGCTGACGGCCAATTCGTCGGCCATCACCCCATAGTCATGCACCTCCACGCCCCAGCCTTGCAGCAGTGCGGCCAGGCAGTGGCGATTGCTGTTGTAGATCTGCCCCGGCGCCAGGTGATCGCCCGGCTCGCGCAGTTCATCACCACTGCTCAGCAGGCACACCCGCAGCGGTCGATAGACCTTGACCTGGGCCAGCCCGGCGGCCGCCAGCAGGCCAAGCTCCTGGGCGCGCAGGCGCTTGCCTGCCGGCAGTAACAGAGCGCCCTGGGTCACCTCTTCACCTTGCTTGCGCACATGCTCGCCGGTGCGCATCGGCGGGCACCAGATACGTTGGCCGTAGACCCGGCAACGCTCCTGGGGCACCACGGTGTCGGCCCCGGCCGGCAAGGGTGCGCCGGTGAAAATGCGCATGGTCTGCCCGCTGCCCAGCGCCGTGGCCGCATCCTCGCCAGCGGCGATGCGCCCGGCCAGGCGCAGGTAGCCGCCCTCGGCCGGCAGGTCGGCGGCGCACAGCGCGTAGCCGTCCATGGCGCTGTTGTCCCAGGCCGGCAGGTTGACCGGGGAAAAGATATCGCTGGCCAACACCCGGCCCAGGGCCTGGGCGGTTTTCACCTGTTGGGTGGATGGGGGTGGCGGTGCCTGGGCCAACAGGCGTTCGATGGCCTCATCCACCGGGATCAGTTCGCCGCTTTCACACACCGATGTGCTCATGGCCGTGCCTCACAGGGCTGTAGCGCTTGCACGGCCTGGGGCTTGAGGTGCGGGGCGAAATTGCACGGCCCGGTGCGGCTGTCCAGTTGCCCCAGGAGGATCTGGTCCCAGCCGGTGCGGCAGGCGCCGGGCGAACCGGGCATGCAACACACCAGCACGCCGTTGCTCATGCCGGCCAGGGCCCGCGATTGCAGGGTCGACATGCCGATCTCTTGCAGGGACACCTGGCGAAACAGCTCGCCAAAGCCTTCGACATGCTTGTCCAGCAAGGGCAGCACCGCTTGCGGGGTGTTGTCGCGCGCGGTGAAGCCGGTGCCGCCGGTGGTGAGGATCACCTGCACCTGGGGGTCGGCGATCCACTGCGAAATGCGTGCGCGGATCTGGTAAATGTCGTCCACCACCAGGGCCCGGTCGATCAATGCGTGCCCGGCCCCTTGCACGCGCTCGCACAGGGTTTGCCCGGAGGTGTCGCTGTCAAAATTGCGCGTATCGCTGATAGTCAGTACGGCGATATTCAGGGAGACAAAATTGCGTTGAGTCAGGTGTGCCATGGTGAAAATCCCGGGATAAATGAGCAATGGCCCCAGCCTGCACCGCAAAGGCCGGCGGGCCTATTCCTCCGAGGAGGTACCTCTAGGCGGCTTCAGGGCGCCAGGCGGCAGCGCTGCCAGGTGCCGTCGTGCCGCCGGTAATCGAGGCGGTCGTGCAGGCGGTCGGGGCGGCCTTGCCAGAACTCCACGCGCTCGGGTTGCAGGCAATAGCCGCCCCACTCTGCCGGGCGCGGCGGCGGTTGCCCGGCAAAGCGCTGGGTGACCTCGCGCAGGCGCCCTTCCAGCTCGGCGCGATGGGCCAGGGGCTGGCTTTGCAATGAGGCCCAGGCCCCCACCTGGCTGGCCAGGGGGCGTGAATTGAAGTACTCGTCGGACAGCTGCGGCGCCAGGCGCACGACCGTGCCTTCGATGCGCACCTGGCGTTCCAGGCCCGGCCAGAAAAAGGTCATGGCGGCGCTGGGATTGCTCGCCAGCTCCTGGCCCTTGGCACTCTGGTAGTGGCCGAAGAAGGTAAAGCCCTCGGCGCCAAAGCCCTTGAGCAAGAGGATCCGACAATGGGCGCGGCCCTGGGCATCGACCGTGGCCAGGGCCATGCTGTTGGCCTCCACCGGCGCCACTTCGGTCTTGCGCGCCTGCTCCAGCCACTGGCCGAACAGAACGAGAGGGTCGTCCTGTACCAGGTCATCGCGCAAACCGTACAGGGTGTAGTTGCGGCGCATCTGCGCCAGGGAAAGGGGCATGGGGCGAACCTCCGGTCAGTTCGCCACAGTCTGATCAGCCGACGGCCTGCGCACCTTGATCGCGATCAACTGCGCGCCGCGGCATGGGGTCGCAGCCCGGCTACTTGAGCCCCAGGCGCCGCGCCAGTTTGTGCAGGTTGCTGGAGTCCAGGCCGAGCATGCGCGCAGCGCTGGCCCAGTTATCGCCGGACAGGCTCAACGCCTGGCGCACCTTCTGGCGCTGGCAGTCATCCACCGCATCGCTCAAGCTCTGGAACGCCGGCGCCGGCACTTCAGGCACAGGGGCCTGGGCCAAGGTGGCGCTGTCGAGATCCAGCAGCTCGGCTTCCAGGGTCATGATCTGGTTGCGATTGCCGCCACGGCTCAACTGCTTGAGGGCAGCGCGGCTGATCACATGTTCCAGCTCGCGCACATTGCCCGGCCAGGCATAACCAAGCAGGGCCTGCTCCGCCGCCGGTGACAGGCGCAAGCCGCGCAGGCCCAGGCGCGCGCGGTTGAGCTCCAGGAAGTGCCCGGCCAGCAGCAGCACATCGTGGCCGCGCTCGCGCAGCGCCGGGATCGGCACCGGGTACACCGACAGCCGGTGGTACAGGTCGGCGCGAAACAGCCCTTGGCGAATGCTCTCGGGCAGGTGGCGGTTGGTGGCAGCGATGATCCGCACATCCACATGCAATGGCTTGTCGGCGCCCAGGCGCTGGATCTCACCGTTCTGCAAGGTACGCAGCAGTTTGGCCTGCACACTCAGCGGCAGCTCGCCCACTTCATCGAGAAACAACGTGCCGCCGTTGGCCGCATCAAAACGCCCGGCGCGGTCGCTGGTGGCGCCGGAAAACGCGCCTTTGACATGCCCGAACAACTCACTCTCGGCCAACGACTCCGGCAGCGCCGCGCAGTTGACCTGCACCAGCGGCTTTTTACTGCGCCGCGACAGGCGATGCAGGCGGCGGGCGAACAGCTCCTTGCCCACCCCGGTTTCGCCAAGCAGCAGCACCGGCAGATCTGAGCCGGCGAGTACATCCAGTTCGTTGAGCAGTTGATGCAGCACCGGGCTCTGGCCGAGGATTTCGCCGTCTTCGACGCTGGGCGAGCCCGCCACCGGCTCGCTGCGCGACAGGCGCAGGCTGCGGTTTTCCTGCTCCAGCCGCGTGACCCGCACCGCGGCTTCGATCTGCAAGGTGCAGCGCTTGAGTTGCTCGCGGGCATTGGCATCGAAGGTCCCGGCATGCAGCGCATCCAGGGTAATCGCGCCCCAGGGCCGGCCTTCGACGAACAGGCTCACGCCCATGCAGTCATGCACGGGCAGCGGTTCGCCGACCTGGGTATCGAGTAACCCGTCATACGGGTCCGGCAGGCGGCTGTCGGGCTCGAACCAGGTCGGCTCGCGGGACGCCATGATCGCCGCCAGCCGCGGGTGCTGGGCAATCAAAAAACGCCGGCCGAGGGCCTCATGCACCAGCCCCACCGTGGCCACCGGGCGCAGGCTGTCGTCGCCATCCAGACGCAACAGGCCCACGGCGCCGCTATGGAAATATTCGCGCAGGGTTTGCACCAGGCGTTGCAGGCGCACCGCGTTGGGCAATTCGACAATCAGATCGGCCGACAGACTTTCACGCAACATGGTCATTACTACCCTTGGATGGTCGGTTCTACCGTGCAGCATCAGGGTGATCCTGACCACTACAAAAAATTAATCGCTTTTTTTCAATGACTTGTCGATGGCACAAGGCATGCAATCACCGGCCTATCTGTTCACTTGATGAGGAAACCCGATGAACGCCATCGTCCCGGACAGCCTGCCCCAGGCGCAACTGATCGAGCATTTGCTGCAGCGTTACCATGCCCGCCACCGCGAGCAACTGCCGGAACTGATCCGCCTGGCCAGCCGTGTGGAGCAGGTCCACGGCCATCACCTGGCCTGCCCCAATGGCCTGGCCGACCTGCTGCGGGATATCGAACAGGAACTGGAGGGCCATATGCTCAAGGAGGAACAGGTGCTGTTCCCGATGCTGCAAATGGGCATGGGCCCCCAGGCCGCGCCGCCGATCCAGGTCATGCGCTTTGAACACGAGCAACATAATCAGGCCCTGGAGCAGTTGCTGGCGCTGACCAATCACATCCAGCCGCCCAACGACGCGTGCAATACCTGGCGCGCCCTGTATCAAGGGCTGGAAGTGTTTCATGGGGACTTGCTGGAGCATATTCATCTGGAAAACGACGTGTTGTTTGTACGTGCGCTAACAGCCTAACCCTCCCAAGGAGCGAGCTTGCTCGCTCCACAGGGGGTCAGCGCAGCATCAGCTTGGCCAGGATCACGATCAGCACCATATGCCCAAGGATGCTGCGACGGATCCACACTGCCCGCAACGGGCTCAGGCGCTTTTGCGTCAGCCAGTACGCCAGCAACAGGTAATGCCCGATGATGCTCAGCGCCAATACGATCTTCAGGCTCAACAGCGCGGAAAAATGACTGGCCCAGGGCGCGCCCAGCACGCCGCGGTAGTGCCAGGCCAGGCCGATGCCCGCGCCATACAACAGCAGCACCACGCCATGCAGCACCTGCCGCGAACGCCGGGCAATGGCTTGCTCGCTGGTGAACTGCGCCGACCAGGCCAGTTCTTCGCGGGCGCGGTGCCAGATAAAAACCTCGAAGAACAGCGTGCCGATAAAGGCGATGGCCGCCAATAGATGCACAATCAATAACCACGAATAGAGCATTGCCGTTCTCCTAGCCCGGATGGCCGTCAACCCGCGCGCGCCACAGCATTGGGGCATAGCGCCATAGATACAGGCCCAAGCCCAGGGTCCAGCACAGGCCCGCCAGCCACAGCGCGGCATACGGCCAGACCAGCACCAACAGCACCCGGCTCAGGCAGGCCAGGTTCAACAGCGCAAAAGCCAGGGGCATGCCCTTGGGTGGCGTCAGCGGCCGGCCGGTATGGCCCAGGCTGACCCGGGCGATCATCGCCAGGATCAACCCGCCCATCGCCCCCACCGTCAGCGCATGCACCGCCAGGCTCGGGTTCAGCGGCGCGCCGAAATGCCACAGCGCCATGCCCAGGCAGGCCACGGCCAGCCAGGCATAGGCCAGGTGCAGCGACCACAGCAGCGGCACGCGCCACAAGCCACGGTCGTGCCAACGTACCAGGCGCAGCAGATGACCGAGCCCCAGCAAGCCAAACAGCAGGCCCACCCACAGGCTGGCGGTTAATGCCAGGCCGCTGGCGTACAACAGCGCCACCCCTGCCGAGCCGCCCAGCAACAGGTGATCCAGCCACGGCCAGGGCTTCACCGCCTCGGTGCGCCCCAGGCCACGCTGGGTGAAAAACGGAATCACCCGGCCACCGATCAACCCCATCATCGCCGCCACCAGCCACAACCCGCTCAACACCGCCTGGCGCTGCCAGCCTTCATCTGCGCGCAGCAAGCCATACAGGGACAGGCCATCGGCCAGGGTCAACAGCAGCAGGACCAGCACAATCGGGTAGTTGCGTTGTTGCCGCACTTTCCACAGGGTCCAGCCCATCAGCCCGGCGACCGCCAGAGGAAAGCTCAGCTCCAGCACAGCCAGCAGCGGCCACGGCAGGTTGAACAGCCAGGCCAGGCGTGCGGCCAGCCATACCCCGGCCAGCACCGCCAGGGGCATGCCGCTGATGCCGGGGCGGCCGGTCCAGGTCTGCACCGCCGTCAGCAGGAACCCGCCGATGATTGCCAGGGCAAAACCGAACAGCAGCTCATGGCGATGCCACGCCAGCCAACCACCCGCCGGCTGCCAGCCCGCATCGCCGGCCAGGGCCAGCAGCCACAGGGGAATCGCCAGCAGCGCCAACAGGCAGCCACCGAGGAAAAATGGCCGGAAAGCCAGGCGAAACAACGGGGTAATCGACATAGCCTTGCGTCGATCCAGCACTTGCATACCACCACTCCTCAAGTCATTGCCGGCCCGATCATCCGGGATTGCCCGCGTCCGGCCCTTGTCGCAGATCAAGCAGGGCTTCTGGGCGGCGCAATATCCTGGGGGGCCGTTGCAGAAATAGCGTTGCAAGGGCCGGGCCGCCCCCCCTGTGGGAGCTGGCTTGCCTGCGATGCAAACACCTCGGTCTAGCGGTTAAACCGCAGCGATGCCATCGCAGGCAAGCCAGCTCCCACAGGGGATTGGCGTTGCCTATGAGGGTTTAAATGACCATTAGAGGGTTAAAAGAACCCTTAAAGGCGAGGTCATTTTGACCCTTAAGGCGCTACAGCCCAGGCTTTACACGGCCCGCGCCTTGGCCCAGCTCTTGCTCTACCCGGTTATCCCTTATTACTGCCCCCACGGAGTCACCATGAAAAAAGTCATCCAGCCCCTGGCCTGGTTCGTGATCCTCGGTTCGATGATGGCAGCGGCCAGTGGCCTGTCGTTGTGGCTTGTATGATCCCGTCCCTGACCTGCTCCAAGGATGCACCCCGGGTTTTGCACCGCGTGCATCATCAGATCCTGCGCAGCCATCACCTGTTCGAGCCGCTCAACGAAGAGCAGATGGATGAGTTGATGGCCAGCAGTCAGTTGCTGAGTGTCGACAAGGGCGAGCCGCTGTTTCGCCAAGGCGAGCCGGCCGATGGCTTTTACTTTGTGATTGCCGGCGCGGTGAAGATCTATCGCCTGACCCCGGACGGCCAGGAAAAGGTCTTTGAAGTGATCGGCGAGCGGCAGACCTTCGCCGAGGCGATGATGCTGATGGACACCCCCAACTACGTGGCCTGCGCCGAGGCGGTGTGCCCCACACAGTTGTATCGCCTGTCCAACGCCACGTATATGCGCCTGCTCCACACCAACAGCCGCCTGACCTTCGCCCTGCTGGGCAAGCTGTGTGTGCGTCTGCACCAGCGGGTCAACGAGATCGAGACCCTGTCCCTGAAAAACGCCACCCACCGCGTGGTGCGCTACCTGCTGACGCAACGGGTGCGCCTGCACAGTGCCGACAGTTCGTTCGAGCTGCCCATGGCCAAGCAGTTGATCGCCGGGCACCTGTCGATCCAGCCGGAGACGTTCTCGCGGATCATCCGCCGGCTGATCGATGAAAAAATCATCACCCAGGACGGTCGCCAGATCGCTATTCTCGACCGCCTGCGCCTGGAGCAATTTGAATGAGCGCGGTGCGGGTCTGCCTGTACTGCCAGCATGCCAACCCGCCGACGCACGCCGCCTGCGAACGCTGCGCCATGCCCCTGCCCGCTTCCACCGCCAGCCTTGAGGCGCGGCGGCTCAAGCGCTTCCAATGGTTCTGCCTGGGGCTGGCCGTGTTCTGCATCACGATGTTCTTCTGGCTGCCCCGGGACTTCTACTGATCTTCGGTCAACTGCCGGTACAGCTGCGGCAAGCGTAGCGGCAGTTGCTCCGGCTGACGGATCAGGGTGTAGCCGTGGGCGCCGAACATGTACGGCAGGTAGTCCGCAGCCTGTTTGTCGATGGTGATGCAGAACGGCACCAGGCCCTGGCGCCGCGCTTCTAGCACGGCCTGGCGGGTGTCCTCCACGCCATAGCGGCCCTCGTACAGGTCCAGGTCGTTGGGCTTGCCATCGGTCACAATCAACAGCAGTTTGCGCCGTTGTTTACAGGCGCCCAGGGTCTGGGTGGCCTGGCGGATAGCGGCGCCCATGCGTGTGTAGTAACCCGGTTTCAGGCCCTGGATGCAGCCACGGGTGTGGTCGTCGTAGGGTTGCTGGAATGACTTGAGCTGTTGCAGGCGCACCTGCTGGCGACGCAGGGACGAAAAACCATACAAGGCAAATGCATCGCCCAGGCCCGCCAGGCTCTCGCCAAACAGCAGCAGGCTGTCGCGGATCACGTCGATGACCTTTTGCGTATCGTTCAAATGGGCGTCGGTGGACATCGACAAATCGGCCAGCAGCAAACAGGCCAAGTCACGCCGGGTGCGGCGCTGCTCCTTGAACAGGCCGCGCTCGGCGCATGCGCCGTGTTGGCGCTCGACATGAAAATCCAGCCATGCCTGCAGGTCCAGTTCCGCGCCCTGGGGTTGTTGGCGTAGCCATTGGCGGTCGGTGCGCAGTTGCTGGAACTGGCGACGTAACCGCGCAGCCTGGGGCCGCAGGCGCGCCGGCAGCGGCTGGGGCGCGCTGTGGCGGGGTTGCATCAGTTGCAGGTTGACGAAGTTGGCTTGCAGGCATTGCTGGCGGTAGTCCCATTCGGGCAGCTTGATGCCGTCGCCCAGGGGGATATCGTCGACGTCGGCCGGGGGCAGATCCAGGTGCAACTTGAGCCCGCCGCTCTTGCGCACGCGCTGGCGCGACAGGCTCAACTGGTCGAGGTCTTCGGCGACCCGCGCGGCCTCTTCGTCTTCGGAGTCATCGGCCCAACGGTCCAGATCGACATGCTCGGTCCAACTGAACAGGTTTTCCAGGCGCACCACCAACAGGCCGCCGTCGCGGCTATTGTCGTCGACCCGGTTGGCCTGCTTGGGCGCGCCCTGTTGTTCGCCGGGGCGGGTTGCCAGGTCGTCGCCCTCGTCGTCCTGGTCTGCGGCCTGCGGGCTGTGCAGGTGCAAGGGCGGATACAGCCACAGCGGCAACGGCCAGGCGGCGCGCTCGCTGCGGGGTAACTGGCGGATGCTGCCGGGTTCGCGCAGGGCCTGGCGCAAGGCCTTTTCCACGGCGGCTTCGGCGGGGTTGAGGATGGCGGGATCGGGGCGCAATTGCAGGTGGGCCTCCACCAGGCGCTGATAGCTGGGGAGCATGGCCGGGTAGCGCTGCAACAGTTGCCAGGTCCAGCGCTGGTTGTCCCGGGCCCAGTGGGTCATCGGCCCGGCGTGCGCGGCCAGCAGCGCCAGCCAGCGGTACAGCTCCAGGTTCAGGGCCACCGTGGGAAACACCGCCAGGCTGGCCGGCAGGCGCAGGCGATGACCATCGCACGAGGCCAGCGGCGCCTGGCGGCAGGTGCCGGCGATGCGCATCAACAGGTTGCGCCGCAGCAGCAGGTCGCGCTCGCTGGCGGCTTCCACCGCTATCCCGTGGGCGCCGCCCAGGGCGCGGAACAACAGGGCCAGACTGCGCTGGCGGTCGGCCAGATCGACCCGCGCCTCGGGGAAGTCGGCACTGGCGCGGCGCGTGATAAAGCGGTGCCAGACACTGCCGACCCACTCTTCCAACTCAAGGGTAAAGGCCATGTGAAGTGCTCCAGACGTAAAACGGCCCGCAGTACCTGCCGGGCCGCCCTCTTGGGGATTAACGTTGACCGCTCAAGCTGTCACGGGCACGGCAGAGTCCAAGCCCTTGCCCCGCTGCCGGAAGCTCCACAGGTAGCAGAGCAGGCCCAGCAGGAACACCACGCCACTGGCCAGTCGTGCCCAGAACAGCAGGGCCAGGTGGTCCATGGTGGCCATGAACGGCAGCGCCACACCGTCCACCTGCCAGCGTTGCAACCAGACCTGCACGGCACCGGCGGCGGTGAGGAACAGGGTGATCATCACCATCGACAGGACCATCATCCAGAAGCCCCAGATCTCCAAAGTTTGCGAGCGTGCATCCGGTGCTTCACCGATACCGCGCAGGCGGGGCATGGCGTAGCTGATCAGGGTCATGACGATCATGGCGTAGGCGCCGAAGAACGCCAGGTGGCCGTGGGCGGCGGTCAGTTGGGTACCGTGGGTATAGAAGTTGACCGGTGCCAGAGTATGGAGGAAGCCCCAGACCCCGGCGCCGAAGAACGCGGTGACCGTGGTGCCCTTGGCCCACAACGTGGCCGCCCGGTTCGGGTGCTGGCGCCGGCGCTGTTTGACCATGGTGAAGGCAAACATCACCATCGCCAGGAACGGCAGGGGCTCCAGGGCCGAGAAGATCGAACCGACCCACAACCACACCTCGGGCGCACCGATCCAGAAGAAGTGGTGGCCGGTGCCGATGATCCCGGTGATCAGGGCCATGGCGATGATCACGTACAACCATTTTTCCACGACCTCACGGTCGACGCCGGTGACCTTGATCAGCACAAAGGCGAGCATCGAGCCCATGATCAGCTCCCACACGCCTTCGACCCAAAGATGCACCACCCACCACCAGTAGAATTTGTCCCGCGCCAGGTTGCCGGGGTTGTAGAACGAGAACAGGAAGAACACCGCCAGGCCAATCAGCCCGGTCATCATCACCATGCTCACCGTGGTCTTGCGGCCCTTGAGCAGGGTCATGCCGATGTTGTAGAGAAAGCCCAGGCACACGACCACGATGCCCATCTTGGTGATGGTCGGCTGCTCGAGGAATTCACGGCCCATGGTCGGCAGCAGTTCGTTGTGGGTCAACTTGGCCAGGGCCGCATAGGGCACCAGCAAGTAGCCGAGGATGGTCAACACGCCGGCGGCGGCAAACACCCAAAACAACAGGATCGCCAGCTTGGGGCTGTGCAATTCGCGGTCGGCCTCCTCCGGCACCAGGTAGTAGGCGGCGCCCATAAACCCGAACAGCAGCCAGACGATCAGCAGGTTGGTGTGGACCATCCGCGCCACGTTGAAGGGGATCAGCGGGAACAGGAAGTCGCCGACCACGTATTGCAGGCCCATGATCAAACCGAACAGCACCTGGCCCAGGAACAGGATCAGGGCGAATACAAAGTAGGGTTTGGCCACGGCCTGGGATTGGAATTTCAGATATGGATTGACGGTACGCATCCCTCAGCCCTCCTTGTTTGGCGGCCAGCCGTTGGTGTTGATCTTCGAGCTCCATTTGAGGAACTCGGCCATATCGTCCACCTCCTGGTCGCTGAGGTTGAATTGCGGCATCGCGCGCCGGCCGGGCACGCCCAAGGGTTGCATCTTCATCCAGGCGTGCAGGAATGGCTTGAACGCTTCCTCGCCACCCCGGCGGTTGAACACATTGCCCAGCTCCGGCGCAAAGTACGCGCCCTCGCCCAGCAAGGTGTGGCAGCCAACGCAGTTATTGCGCTCCCAGACGCCCTTGCCGCGCACTACGGATTCGGTGAGTAGCTCCTGATTACTGCGAGAGGGAAAGGTTTGTTCGGTGTGGTAGGTCAGGGCCAGGAAGATCAGGAAGAAGAACACGCTTCCTCCAAAGTAGATATTCCTGGCCATGCCCTTGGTGAAGGTCTCTGACATGGTCGCTTCCTCATTGCTTGGCAGGGACCATGATAGAAAGCCGGGGGGTAAAACCTGCTTGATGGCGATCAAGAAATGCCGATGGTTTTGCTCAGGTATTGGGGTTGGGGTACAGCCTGCGCGTACCCCTGTCGTCAGGCTTCAGCGGTGCGCAACAGCACAAGCGCCAATCGCTGGAGAAGCTGACAGACCAGTGCCCCCGTCAGCCTTCCCCAACCTTGAGCCGCTGGATCTGTGGCGTACCCGTAGATGAGCCATTCTTGCGCGGGTCAATGACGCTCAGCATTACCCTGTCGCTGGTGATGAATACCGGCCGTGACTTGCCTTGATCTTGCGGGTCATTGGAAAAAGCCCCTTTAAACTCGACAGATCGGCGTTGCTCGGGTGAGCCGCCGTTCAAGGTCAGCTTCAGATCCCCGGAGGGGGTCACATGCCAGTCCGAGATTTCGGCGTCGGTGTAGTCCAGTTGAACGGAGCTGCCCTCCGGGTCGTCAATATGAACGCTGCCTGACCCCTTGTTGATGATGTAAGTATTGCTACCGCCTTCACCGATCACCCGGGCCCCACCATTGATAACGACGACATCAGCCCCCTTGCCTGTGCGGGCAATGTCCTCGCGGCCATTGAGGGTCAGTAAATTATTCTGGTCGTCACCTTGAACATAACTTTCGCCGTTCTTCACAGTGGTTACATTGGAAAAGTTCTGCACACTGGCGATTTTTTTCACCCCCAAGGTATTGGAATTTTCGGTTTTTACCGAGACGGTGGAGTCTTTTAGATTAATGACATGCCCTACGTAGCTGGCACTTTCTTTCTTCCCAGCGTCGTCGCGTGGCGAACTTAACTCTCCAGAAAAAACCAGGGTATTACGTCCCTCTCCACCCTCCAGGGATATTTGTCTGGGACTGAAAGTTTTGTCTCCGGTCTTCTCGACCTCACGCGCCCGCTCCAGTGTCTGGCGCGCATCGGCATTCATGACCACCGTATCGTCAGCGCGCCCGCCACTGACAACCTTTTTGCCGGCTCCCAGCAGGAAGACGTTGGGTTTGTTTTCCACCCCTCTTACATAATCGTCCCCACCCCCCAGGTCCCATAACGTGGCTTTTCCATCACCCAACTCGCCTTCAACCTGTTTGACCGGTTTGCCGTTCAATGATGCATAGCTTTCATCCACGCCTACCTGGTCATTGCCATCGTGGACGGTCACCGACGGAACCTTGCCGGGTATTGGAATCAGATTCAGCAGCCAGGTGACCGGCGAAAACCAGACTCTGGGTGTCAGTGGGACGTTGCCGTCCACTTGCTTGACCTCAACCTGCGACGAACCGTAGACCACCCGTTCAAAGTTGTGCTTTCCATCACCGCTCAGGAACGCTTTATAGCGACTTTGGCGTTGCTCATCGATTTCGTTGGTGTATTGGGTTTGCAAGTAAGGCTTGAGCACATCAAATCCGGGCTCCAGGCCCAGGAACGCCCTCACCCCGGTGACGGCCTTTTGTTCGCCAGTCAGCGGTGTGACCTTATCCAGGTCTTCCACGCTACGAACAGAGTGGTAAATCATTTGGCTCATCATGAGCGTCCCTGCCACGGCCAGGCCTATCGGCCCTGCCGAGGTCGCCCCCATCATGAATGCGGCGCCCAACGTTACCGAGGTTGCAGCGTTGGCCACCGAAAACGCACCGTCAACATAGTGATCCTGGGCTTCAGTACCGCTGCTTTTACTGGCTTTTTTAAACGAATCGACAGCACTGTAGATATCAAAGGGCAGGCTGATCGCCGTGCCCGCCCCCGTGCCGACCTTGCCAATCAGTTGCCCAACACTCGACGCTTTAAATCCCATGATCGAAGGTGCAGCCTTTTGAATGACACTTTGCCCCAACTTGTTGAGCGACGCCCCAATCGCGTCCCCGCCATATTGGGCCGCGACAGCGCCCAAACTGATACTGCCTTGAGTCACGTCTCCCTTCTGAAACGACTCAATCGCGCTGCGCAGCCCCTGAAATGTACTGAATGCCTGGAAGCCCAAGCCGGCAGCCCGCGTTTTTCCAAACTTGTCCACGCCACCTGAATCAAAGAAATTCGCAGGCATCGGTTGTTTAGTGCGAACCATCTCTTGAATCTGAGCAGAAACTTTGTGCACTTGCTGCATCTGTTTTTCAAAGTTGTCAGGCATCTTTGAAACTTCGGTACTGGGGATCAGCGGTCCAGCGGACGGCTCACGATGAATCGCAATTTCAAAGAACAGCTTGGTTGCCTGGTCATTGAGCCGCACATCACCGGAACCGGACCATGCCTTGAAACGCGCAAAATCAATTTGCAGGTTAGTGGCCAACAGCTTGCCATTCGGGTCACCTGCCGGCTGGGTTTCTATCGGCTTGCCGTGGATATTGATGCCCATTTTGTAGAGATCGACGCGACTGATATCCAGGGTGCCGATACGTATCGGCGGCTGGCTATCATCGAGAGCCTGAAGGCGCTGCACTTCCCCCGTCTTGCTGATGACCGTGGGTGTACCCAACGTGGCCAGAGGCGCACCCGCCTGGTTTGGGGCAAACAACTGGCGATCGCGCTGCATTTGTCTATCGATGTACGGAAAACCAGGAGGCGGGGTTGCTTCAGCGAGGGTGCGCACTAATTTTTGCTCAAGCCCCTGCATGCTGCCAATGTACGGGGAGCCCGGGTACTGTTTTATAAAGCCCTGAACAGTTTTCAATGAGTCGAAAGTGGCGTGATACTGGGCCATGCCTTTTTTGGCATGTATGTTGTCCACACTTTCCAGAACATTTTGATAAACCGCAGCTTCCATACCCACAATGGGCTTTGAGTGTTTTCTAAAATCAGCCGAGGAAGGTAGGCGTGTACTATCAACTACTTTTATCGTATCAAGATCGGCCAAGGGGGCATTATAGGCCAGTTGCACCCGGGTGGATGTCGGTCCAATTCCAGAAATATGGTCTGGTTTGAATACGCTGAACCTGTACTTGGGGTTATCCAAATCGTTGTTGTATGGCACAATTAATTTTTTCAGATCGGGATCGGTAAAGATTTTCTTCATTGCGCTTTCAAATGCCTTGGCAGAAGAAGACCTGACCAAGCCAATATTGGGGTCGGCGTAGTAATAGGTCCGTTTACCGTCCGCTCCCGCCGTCACCCCTGCCGATATACGATGCCCCTTGGCCGAGATAAGCAACGTCGTTGGGGCGGGGGCTTTTAGGATCTGCGATACAATCGTCTTGTAAGACCCGAGCCTGTCAGTGGCCGGATCATGTGCCTTGTCGGCATACCCGGCGTACTTCTGGGCCCTGGCGATCACAGCAAAAAACGCTTGAGATTCAGGCGTGTCGGAAGAAGCAAGCGCCTGGTATATATTGCCCAAAAAAATATCAGCCTTGCCCTCTCTTGTCGCCAGGGACAGGAGGTGTGTTATGCCCGCACACTCTCCGCTGCTCGATTGGTTAATCATAGCGAGATAGTAACTTTGCGGCATGGGCGTCAACTTAGTTTCTTTACCCGATACCAATTCGGAAAATACCGAAACCCTTTCTTGAGTCATTATAATCGTGCGTCTTTCCGCCAAGTGCTTCAGCATGCCTAATTGCTCATCAGTCACACCTGGCTTTAATGCCATTTTATAAAACTGGGAACTACTCATCGAATCTGAATAACCAGCAGGCAGAGGCACTGACCCCGGTGAGTTATACCCTCGCATATACGCCTCTCGGCCCTGACCCTGTTTGACAGCTTCTACTTTTGAAAAAAAATCATCTGCACTGCCCATTTCAGGAACCGCCATCGCCGGTGTATCCCTACGTACACGGTGCCTCTCTGGCACATCGTTGTGCGTCGACAGTTGCCCCTGTGCGGGTTTTTCATGGGACGTTGGATGGCGGTTTTGAGCTGGGTCATTGGGTCTAACAAACGACAGAGTATTGGGCAGGGACGGCAGGCGCATAATCACTCCAGCTAACAGGTTGGGTTTGCTCAATATCCTTTTATTTGAAGGGCTCCTAAGTGAGAAACCTAGCACCAGCCCCAACACTGTCATGACAGACAAATCCGGGAAAAAACCTCAAGGTGTTACCAAATGCAGCTCTCCCTCACCACAGGTTTTCGACGGCATTTTTATGCACCTGGAAGGTACTTTCGGTGTCTTCCTGGGTGGCTGGGCGGATCAGTAGATTTTTCACCCCTTTGAGATTCCGAGCGGGCCAATAAACCCAGGCGTTATCGCTGATCTTGCGTCGGGCAGCGACCGAAGACCGCACATCTTGTGCGTTGACCAACTTTCCCACACACCATATAGTGTGCCCACACACGAAACCGACCACTACATAGTGTGCGATGCCGGTAATTATCAAGCTTTTGGACGGCTTCACACGCCGTCAGAACAGACCAGGAAGGAGTATTTCATGCTGAGTTGGGATGAAGCCGACAACGAAGACACCGGTGCAGCCGTGATCCGTGGCGCCAACGCCGGCCACGCCACCGAAGCCAACATGGACCGCCTCGACGGTGCCGGCGCCGCTGCCGCCCTCGAAGCCCGCGCCGTCACCGCCAATGCCTCCGCCGCCATCGTGCGCGCCAAGGCCGCCCTGGACAAACTCGACATCGCCGAAGGCCTGGCCGAACTCGAAGGCGCCGCCGCCCGTGTCGCTGTTGACGAAAAGCGCATGATCAACTGCCGCGCCGACCTCAACCAACTCGTCCCCTTCAAATACGACTGGGCCTGGCAGAAATACCTCGACGGCTGCGCCAACCACTGGATGCCGCAAGAGGTCAACATGACCGCCGACATCGCCCTGTGGAAAAACCCCGAAGGCCTGACCGACGACGAACGTCGCATCGTCATGCGCAACCTGGGCTTCTTCTCCACCGCCGATTCCCTGGTGGCCAACAACCTGGTGCTGGCCGTGTACCGCCTGATCACCAACCCGGAGTGCCGCCAGTACATCCTGCGCCAGGCCTTCGAAGAGGCGATCCACACCCACGCCTACCAGTACTGCATCGAATCGCTGGCCATGGATGAAGGCGAGATCTTCAACATGTACCACGAGATTCCATCGGTCGCCAAAAAGGCCGCCTGGGGCCTGAAATACACGCGCTCGATCTCCGATCCGAAGTTCGAGACCGGTACCGTCGACACCGACAAGGAACTGCTGCGCAACCTGGTCGCCTACTACTGCGTCCTGGAAGGCATCTTCTTCTATTGCGGCTTCACCCAGATCCTGTCCAT